>DATDWC010000073.1:0-2991 GCA_035289805.1 Candidatus Peribacterales bacterium
GGTCCTCCGGCAATGAGTCCTCGAATGCTCACCCCCTTCTTTCGCAGAATCGAGAGCGCATCAATCAGAACATTCACTCCCTTCTCCAGGGAATTCCGTGCAACCAGAGAACCGACGTAACCAATCACTGGAACTTTCGAAATCGTCACATTCGAATGATTCTGAATCAGAAGATCCGCACGCACCGCATCCCCCTCTACAATTACTCGATCAGAAGAAACTCCGGCAGCAACAAGTTCCTGGCGCATGGGAGAAGTGAGACATACCACCCGTGCACATCGATTGCAGCTCCTGAGAAAATCCTTCCTCATCGTTCCTGGAAGAGTGTGGAGTTCAATGACTGAGGGCATGCCAGAACCGAGAAGTACAGAGAGCACAGCTTGCGAGCGACAATAGAGGAGATCGAAGTGATGATTTTGAAGATACGAGCGGAGAGCTTTCCGATATGACCACATGCCAAGCATAAAGGCGAGAGGCTGCGGGATGAGTGGATGGTGGAGCGCATCGAAGCTCTGGAGCTTCTCCCACCGGAAATTTTCGGGGATTCCGTAGTACTGGAACGGTGATTCTTTGATCGGTGTATAGACTCCGCTCGTCACAAGTGTCACCTCGTGACCGATTGCTGCCATAGCACTGCACACTTCTGCGATTTGCTTCCCGTGCGCCTTTTCGGTGGGAAAACGGGTGTGGCCGACGTAGAGGATGCGCATGGGAATAGCCTACAATGGAAAGGAAATGAAAACGATCATCCTCTTTGGCTACTTACCGCGAGATCTCACGCGCAACTGGATCCTGGAAAAGGGGCTCACGGAGCACGGGTACAGAGTTCTTGAATGCCGGACATTGAAGAAGGGGTTTTTAAAAAAATACATGGATCTCACCCGAAAATTTTTGAGCATGCGAAAGGAGTGCGACATAATCCTCGTCACCTTTATGGGGTACTACTTCATGCCACTCGCATGGATTCTCGCAAAGCTCACAGGGAAGATTCTCATCTTCGATGGACTCACATCAATCTATGAATCGGAAGTGGAGGATCGGAGGAGGCTCTCGCGTTTTGATCCACGCGCCTGGTTCCTCTTCTTCCTTGATTGGTTCTCGTACGCCGTTGCTGATCTCGTACTGTTGGAATCTCCCGTGTACGGAAAATTTCTCTCACACCGGTATGGAACGCCGGAAAACCGTTTTCTTTTCCTTCCCGTAGCCTGCCACACGGATATTTTCCACCCTGCAACAGTGGCGCGGGTGGCCTCACCCGCGCATCCAGGGCAGGGAGAGATCCGAAAATTCCGCGTGATGTACCAGGGAAGATTCATCCCAATCCACGGAGTCGAAACAATTTTGGATGCTGCGGCGGAAATTCAGAAACGCGGTATTAAAGATATTGAATTCCATTTCATTGGCAAGGGGCAGACGGGACCCACGATGAGAAAACGCGCGGAGGAGCTCGGGCTCCGGAATGTCCTCTTCCGAGGATTCCTCCCCGCACTCGAAGAGGTAGCCGAAGAACTGCGCAATGCCGATGTCGGACTCGGCATGTTCCAAAAATCTTCCAAGGCAGATCTCTGCATGCCGCACAAAGTATACGAAGTCCTCGCAAGCAGAGTCGCCTTGATCACAATCGAGAGCACATCGGCAAAGGCGATATTCGGCAGCGAAGAAGTGGCCCTCTTCATCCCGCCTGAAGATGGGAAGGCTCTTGCGGAAGCCATCATACGCCTCAAAGAAGATGCAAAGCTTCGTGAGAGAATCGCTGATAAAGGATATATATATTTTCAGGAACATTTTGATTCACGATCAATTGTCAAACCACTTGCACATTGGTTTAGGGGCGCAGGCATGCCCAAGAGGGCTGCCTGCGCGAGGGAAATATGAATCATTGTGCGCGGACAGTCTGCGGACATGTCCGGCCCCTTATGATTTACACTCTCTTGGCTTCCCGCTAGGCTTCCCTTGATGTATACGGAAATCCACCGCTGCCGTATTTGCGGGAACGAGAAGCTCACGACTTTGCTCGATCTTGGGGAACAGGCGCTCACCGGCGTGTTCCCTGCAAGCAAAGATGTGGAAGTGGAATCTATGCCGATCGTCCTCGTCAAATGTACAGGCGAAAAGTCCTGCGGCCTCGTACAGCTCAAACATTCCGGAGCTCCGGAGGAAATGTACGGCATGAACTACGGCTACCGATCGGGCATCAATCAATCCATGGTGAAGCACCTTAAAGGGGCACAGGAGCAAGCACTGCGCTTGGGACAGCCGAAAAAAGGAGATGTGATTTTGGATATCGGCAGCAACGATGCTACGTTCCTCAAATTCTATGAACCCGGAACTTTCACACTCATCGGCATGGACCCGACGGGCGTCAAATTTAAATCCTACTACCCGCCGCACGTTTCGCTCGTCGAGGATTTTTTCTCAGCCGAACGATTTAGAAGGGCGTCCGGAGGGAAATCTGCAAAAATTATCACCTCGATTGCGATGTTCTACGATCTCGAAAGCCCACAATCATTCGTGAACGACGTTGCTGAATCGCTTGCCGATGACGGCGTTTGGATTTTTGAGCAGAGTTACCTCCCCTCGATGCTCGCTGTGAATGCCTACGACACGATCTGCCACGAACACTTGGAGTACTACGCGTTACGTCAGATCATGTGGTTATTAGAGCATGCCGATATGGGTATCCTCGATGTCAGCTTAAACGATGCAAACGGGGGAAGCTTTCGAGTCACTGCGGCGAAATCATCACATCCAAAATTCCAGAAAGATCACTCGGAGAATGCAAGGGAGCTGTTGCAGAGAGAGGAGGATGAGGGAATCCAAGATCTTGCAACGTACGAGGCCTTCCGCGAACGAGTACTTGCGCATCGGAAAGATCTCATGCATCTCCTTAAAAAGTTACACACAGAGGGGAAAACAGTTTTTGGACTTGGAGCATCCACCAAAGGAAATGTCATCCTGCAGTTCTGCGATCTCACAGTCGAGGATATTCCC
>DATDWC010000074.1:0-10180 GCA_035289805.1 Candidatus Peribacterales bacterium
CGCTTCTCGATTGCTTCGCGCAGTTCTGCTTTAGGGGAACTCATAGATGAATGGAACATGCCTCACGCTCCGAAAATCTCCGCAACCGCTTCCACCATGTTCACCTTGCTCTTATCTGCACGGATCTCCGGGGCATCATCAGAGGTAAGGAGAATGCATTCCAAAGGGACAAATCTCGTGAAGTGCTCTTTGAGTACTCCTTCGACCTCGTGGAGTGCCTTGGCCTCAGCCACCTTATCGCGGTGGAATTTGGAGGAGAACGCAAGAACGATCTTGCCATCCTTGATTCCATGCACGACTGCGTCTTTGAGCGACATTCGCACAGAAGCTGATGGAATCGCACTGATGATTTTTTCCCATGTGGAAGTGAGTTCTTCCATCGTGAGTGGAGCTGCAACGATTGTTGCATCCTTCCCCTTCAAACTTCTCTCTGATTCGATTTTCTCTTCTTCCTTTTTTGGATCAGGCTGCGTACTTTTTGCCTCTTCCTCCTTCTTTGCATGCTTCTCCTTCTTTCGTTCATGCGGAGAATCCTCCGGTTCACCAGAGCAGAGCGAGACGAGTGCAACCTCGAGCGCAACCACAGGAACTGGGGAAATTCGTAGATCCCGGAGTGCCTGGAAAATTGCATCAATGCGCGCTGTTGCCGGGGTGAGATCGCCTTTCGCTTCGATTTGTTCATGGAGATCCTGCCTAGCGCGTGCAAGGAGCTGACGGAGGAAGACTTCGAGTGATACACCGTTCTCTTCGAGTGAGGCAGAAATTTGAAGTGCCTTCAGACGATTATGAGCAAGGAGCGCTTCCCAAAGATTCTCCACATACTCCAACGTGCTCTCGCCAATCCTGAGTCGCACATCCTCCTCTGTAATCTTTCCAAGGGAAGAGAGCTGATCGAGGAGCGAGACGGCATCACGCATTCCGCCCCCCACATGTCGCGCAATCGCGCGGAGTGCACCACGATCCACGGTGATATGTTCTTGATCCGCAATATTCTGGAGCGCGCGAATGATGTCTTCCTCTCCGACTTCCCTAAACGGGAAGCGCTGGCAGCGCGATTGAATCGTATCTGGCACCTTATGGAGCTCTGTGGTTGCGAGGATAAAGAATGCATGGGGTGGCGGTTCCTCGAGTGTCTTGAGGAGTGCATTAAATGCTTCCTTCGTCATCATGTGGACTTCGTCGATGATGTAGACCTTGGCTGCCGCGAGGTTGGGTGAAAATTGCACCTTCTCCTTGAGCTCACGCACATCATCAATCCCCCGGTTACTTGCGGCATCAATCTCGATCAAATCCACCATTGTTCCAAGATCCACACTCTTCACAATTTGCTGCTGCAATGATTCATCCTCCATCCCGCGAATGAGGAGAATCTTTGCGAGGATCCTGGCAACGGAAGTTTTCCCGGTTCCCCTAGGACCAAAGAAAAGGTACGCATGCACCAGTTGGTTCCGTTCCACTGCATGCTCAAGAGTCGTCACGATGTGCTCCTGCCCCACAACATCCGCAAAGCTCCGGGGGCGGTATTTGAGGTAGAGGCTCATAGGAACTGAATAATAGCATGCGGAGAAGAGAATGGAGAAAAGCTTTGGGAGGATGTTTGCAGAGGGAATTTTTCCTGTATTCTGTCTCTACCATGAAAAAATACGCCATCCTCCTCTCGTTATTCCTCGTCACAGCCTGTGTGAGCAAGGAAGGCCTCTCCCCCGAATCCACAAAGGTACCAACGGGGAATGCAAACTCCTCGATCATTGTGGAAGAGTTTGCAGATCTCCAGTGCCCCGCCTGTAAGGGGGCTCACAGCCAGATTGTGAAGCCGCTCCTCGAGAAGTATGGCAATGTGATCCGCTACGAATTCAAACACTTTCCGCTCATGCAAATCCATGCATACGCACACGAAGCCGCGGAGGCCACTGAGTGCGCCGCAGATCAGAGCAAATTCTGGGAGTTCGTGAACGATTCCTACGAGAACCAGGAAAAACTTTCGCGCGATGATCTGATTGCCCGCGCGGAAAAAGTAGGAGTCACAGATATGGAACTCTTCCGCCGCTGCGTGCAGAGCCGCATTAAGCGGGGTGCAGTCCAAGAGGAATATAAAGAAGGATCTGATCGCGGCGTTCGTGGCACTCCTACGTTCTTCGTAGGTGGTGAGCGGGTTCCACGAAATACGCTCGAAGGCTTGAGCGAAATGATTGAGGCCAGCATCAGCAAGCAACGCCTCTAACCGCCGCGTATCATCGTACTTTTCCCTGAAGCTGCGCAAGCGCGATTACCTGCTTCATACCTTTGGAGTAGAACACCACTGTACGGAATTCGTTCCAATCACTCTGTGAGAGTACGCCTACGGTGTAGCGCTGCGCACCTCGGTAGCTTTGAATCGAACCAAGAGATTTTGCGGTTTGCGAAAAGAGCTCCTCCGCGGTGTGTGGGTTCACATGCTTTGCCAGGTACACTTCCACCTCCGGCGCGACGCTCAGCTCAAATTCATAATCGGTGTAGAGCGTCTCTCCGGAGAGCAGAACTTCCCCCGCGCCAAAGTTACCCTCTATTCCATAGAGTGAACCTCTCTTCCCCGCATCCTGCGCTTCATGCGCTTTCTTCTGGAGCTCACGAGAAGAAACCATAACCTCGTCTATTGCCCGGAGCACTGTGGGATCGGTGATCTTCTCTCCTTTTTCTTCCGCGCGAATCCTCATGAACGTCACGTATTCGAGCATAGAATCCGCAACGTATTCTGCAGTGAGAGGGTTCTCCAGAGCATCAATGGAAGTGCTCGTACTTGCTTTACAACCAACGAGGAGAATACCCACGAGGAAGAGACCAACCAGAATGAGAGAGCGATGCATAGGGGAAAATTCTAGCGTTGGCAGGAGTGCGAAACAAGGCTAAGGAAAGGGAATTCTCAGTGTTTTAACCTCATAGGGCTTGATCCCCAGTCCCCTCTTTTCCTTCGTTGATTGCACGAATCTGGGATGCACGCATGATCTTACTTTCCCGGAAAGTGTAGTGCTCTCCACGCTTCTCGATCTCCTTGAGTAATTTACTGATTCTGTAGATCTTCTTATTTTCTGTGACCTGCTGATCCAGGCTCATGAGAGTTCCTCCTCGGTGAAGAATCACATTGGTCCAATACCAGGCGCGGTGATCATCCTGTCTACGATTTGCGGTGTTTACAAGTGCAGAAGCAGCGCTGCCATCAGCGATATCCAGGCAGATATTCGTAGGTGAAGTATGCGAGAGTTCGATGTACTCCTCATCTGCGGTTTCCCCTTGAATGGTTTCATCCACAACCCCCCGCTGTTGCTTGCGAACCTTCTGGAGCGCCTGAATTTTGCCCATGTGAACCGCTTCCAGCTCGCGTTCCGGAGTGAGGTAGCGGCGCTTGTTGCACCATTCACGATTGTAGAGTGCCCAGCTGATCATCCCTACGCAATTCCCGCCATGAGCTGCAAGCTGAAGAACAAAGCTCTGCAAATCGCTTGGGAGACTTGTGATGAGCTCATCAATTTCCTTCACTTCGTTCCCACCCTTCTCAGCTTTCTCCAGAACCTCTCCTCGCGCCATGTGGTGATGTTTGACGTACTCCTCCATGGAATGAAGTTGTTTGAGATCAGATTCTGCTACTGCCTTCTTCTTTCCCTCCTCGATGAGTTCCATGGCTGCGTCCCATGCTTTCCGATCCATCTCGTGCCGGATCAAGAGAAAATCCGGACGGTTTTTTTCGAGCTCCATGATGCGGTGCTCCATCTCGGAGACCTCCGCGAGCTGTGCATCGTAGTGGAGACTTAAGAAACCACTCTTCTCCGGTACCTTCATCCCACGGATGCCCTGATGTTTGCGTGCGACGTCCTTGGCACGCTCATAGCGGCGGTAGATCTGCACCTTGGCTTCGAGCCGCACGGCCATATTCCCATTCACGATGCTCTCGAGCTGCGGGAGTGTATGGTTCCCATTAAAGACGTACTCCGTGAGCCATCGCTTGGTACCACCGGAATCGAGTGCGGGGGAAGCTCCCTTGAGAAGTGACCATGCACGGGATCGAAGTTGCGCCGCACGATCGCGCTGGTTCTTCATATGTGAGACGTACGAAACTCGCTCATCGTAGTGCATCCACAAAAATCCCTTGGTATCCGTAAACTCCGTTTTCACTCCCGCAAACGCCGGATCTTTTCGCATAGTCCAGAACTTTATAGCGACTGCTCTCCAGGTTTTGATGAGCTCTGCGAGCGATCCCGAACCTGATCCTTTCACAAATTCTTCCATATCTTTAAACGCAGCCCCTTTCTTTGGACCTTCCTCAAAGATACGCGCAAGCCAGGTACCCACTTTATCGCGGTGGAGTGCAGGCTGGGGAGTTTTGGTTGCATCCATCAGCTTCTTCTCCGCATCCTTCTTGAGCTGTTCATACTCGTATCCTCCCTCCGCAGCAGCAAGCCCTGCACGAATGTGATCGATGAGGTTCTTGCGTTGGGTAAATTCCATATCGCCAAACCACTTATCGTCATTCCGCAAAAATTCAATTTTGGAACGAAGTTCAGCATTCTTCACACCACTTAAACGTTTGTCATTGCGGAGATCTGCCCTCTCCTTTGCAAGTGCCCGACGCTCTGCAAGGTACTGTGGCAGAACTGATCGGAGAGAATACTTCACCGTGTCATCATCGCGCCCGGAATCTTTGACCCACGAAACCCATTCCTCATACGAACGCCGGGATATCACTTTATCCTGAAGCGCATCTTTGAGGGGATTGATGAATTCCTGGTGGTAGAGCTCGAGCTCCTCCTCCATCTCTTTCTTGGAGAATCGTTCAAAGTTTTCCAATGCCTCGCGAATCTTGGTGGGATCGCCCTCCCGTTCCAAACGATCAAGCCAATCACGTAATTGACCCCGTTGTGCAGATGAAGCAAATCCCGTTTGCTCACTCACGCGGAAGTAATCATTGTACTTCGCCCTAAGGAGCCGCATAGAGGAGTGCACCCGGCTCCCATCTGCAACCACCTCTTCCGCTTTCGAAGCGGAAAAATGCTCAGTAGTGGCACTGCTCATAGGCAGGCATCATACGTGCTCCATCGCAGAAATTGAATGACATGGGAGACAATTTGTGCAGCAACATTTGCTTCCACTCTGAGGAGGGCACCGCTATGCTCTGGCCCTAATGATCCTCTCTGATCGAGATATAAAGGCAGTGATTGCATCTGGCCGCGTGAAGGTCGAAGGGTTTACGGGTGAGCCCCATATCCATGCGTCTTCCATGGATCTGCACCTCCATAACGTCTTTAAAGTCTACGAGCACAGCAAGTTTGCCGTCCTCGATCCGCGGAATATGGACACATTCAAGAACAACATGCGCACGATCGTTGTAGAAAATGATGATCCCTTCATGATGCAGCCTGGGGAATTTGTTCTCGGCGTTACGACGGAGAGAATCACGGTTCCGGATGATCTCGTCGTACGCGTGGAAGGAAGATCATCACTCGGGCGCCTTGGGATCATCATCCACAGTACCGCAGGGTTTGTGGATCCCGGGTTCAGCGGCACGATCACGCTCGAAATCAGCAATTTGAACCGCTTACCCATAGCGCTCTACCCCGGTATGCGCATCTGCCAGATTGCATTCGAGATGATGTCGAGCCCCGCGGAAACTCCCTACGATAAAAAACCATTCAGTAAGTACATGGGGCAGGAGCTCCCGGAGGAGAGCAGGCTTGCGGGGGATCCGGAGTTCGCAAAGAAACCTTGATTAAAGACGTTGGAGAGTGGGATATACTCTTTCTTATGCCTCGTATTAACCGCATGGGTTCGGGCAAAAGTGGAGATGTCCTCGATGAAGTCGGTGAAGTTATCCGATGGGGAACCACGATGCGCACTCGCGCACGGGAGTTACGAAGCTCAATGACGGAAGCAGAAAAAGTTCTCTGGAAGGAATTACGAGGCAACAAGCTCTGTGGGCTTCAGTTCTACCGCCAAGCGGCCATTGATCGATACATCGTCGATTTCTTCTGCCCTCGTAAAAGAATTGTTGTGGAGGTGGATGGGAGTGTGCATGATGAAGAGGAAGCAGAAGAACATGATGAAATTCGTGATAAATTTTTAGTGAAGCAGAAGGACATAAAACAGATAGTGCGGATTACCAATGAAGAGGTGATGAATGATTTGCCGGGAGTTTTAGAAAAGATTGCGAGGGCGTGTGGAAAAAGCATGTAGCGCCCCCTCCCCGACCCCTCCCCGCATCGAGGAAATGCTGATTGATCAAATCCAGATTCAAAAAATGAGCAGAAGGATGCGGGGAGGGGTGCCTCATCATTGAACTCTTTCCCCTCCCCATACCCTGCCTCAAACACAATGAGGAATACTTTCGCATGGGAAAGGCATTCGAGTATGGGGAGGGGTTAGGGGTGGGGGCGAATCGTCTTCCGACTCAATCCTTACTCAGCTGAAAGTACCGCAAGAAAAAATTGTGTATTTCATTCCGAACGTCGATTTCAGACTTCAGATGATCACTGTATTTCAATATATCCACAACGTCCTCCAGCGCATTCGAAAATTTTCCGCATTTTTTGAGACGTTTCTCCTCGCTCATCCATTCAAAAAGAAATTCATGGAGAGCGGTGGATGTCCAGTGAGATCGGTTAATGCGCCCCTCGAGAATCGGATCTTCACCCCCTTCTATCAGCATGTCCCCTAAAGATGCAACACGCTGAGCAAGAATCAGCTTCTGCTGGAGGATGGCATCGCCAAATGTACCCCGAGGGTACCCCTCGCCCATTTCCATAAGATGCTTAAGGTACGCTCTTCCCTTCTCGGTATACCGCCACAAATCATCTTTGGAGAATCGAGCTTCTTTTTCCGGATCTCGAAAGTCTTCGAATCCCTCAAAAATATTATCCATCGTTTATTATTATAACCACTAAAATTTATTATGTCAACTCTCTCATAAACCCACTCACATCCCTCTTTGCGACTTCGTGCACAGGAGTCGTCAAAATCCCCTTCCGTGGTTCCAGACGCTCGTAGAAGTTCGGAATATTCGTATTCTGATAGAGGATTCCCGTTGCGATGCGCTCAGTCGTATCTGTTGCGATCTTTCGCGCTTGCCCGAAATCATGCACATCGTGTCCTTCGGTCGTGACGTCGTAACATTTTTCGAGGAGGTACTCATGTGTAGCGAAGTGATTGTAGGTGGGACACGCTTGCAGAACATCCACAAATGCAAAGCCGTGCTTCTGGTGTTCGATTGCGGCTTTAAAAACTTCCGTAAGCTGCTTGATATTGCCGGAGAAGGTGCGGGCGACGAAGGTTGGTTGGAGCGAGAAGATAAAATCCATGCTCGCAATCGTCCGCTCGGGAATGCCGTACGGAGAACTATTCATCGGCTGTCCCTGCCACGTGAGCGAGCTCGCCTGCCCCGTCGTGAGGCCGTAGTTCTCGTTATTGTGGAGGATGAACGTCATCGGATAATTGCTGCGGATCGCATGCACAAGGTGCCCCACGCCTTCGCTAAAGCTCGCGCCGTCGCCCCCAAACGCAATAACAGGAACATTCATATTCGAAAGTTTTGCTCCTGCCGCAAATGGAACAACTCTTCCATGCAAGCCGTGGAAGCGGTAGCCCATGAGCTTATCCGACGCATTCCCGTGGCATCCCACGTCAAAGCAGAGGAAGACCTGCCATGGGTGAAGTTTAAGCTCCGTGAGCGCAAGTTTGATTGCAGACCAAATGCCATAATCGCCGCAGCCATCGCACCAGGTGCATTGATTTGCATGATGGTAATCGGCCATGGAGGGACCGGTCGTGCTGTCCGGTGACTGGAGAGGGATGTTCATAGGAAGGTTTTGAGGTTTGGAGGTTTAGAGGTTTTGAAGAATTAAGTTTTGTAACTCATCGAAATAGAAAGGTCGCCCATCATATTTCAAAATTTTATCTTTGATATCAATGCCACACTGCTGCCTAAGGAGCATCCCAAGCTGCCCCTGGTAATTTGCTTCGATCAAAACAATTTTCTTCGCCTTCTTCGCAAGTTTTTCGAAGAGCTCTGTCTTGAGCGGCCAGAGGTACGTGTAATGGAGATAGCCAATGTTCTTTTTTTTCATTTCCTCGGATTCCAACACATCGAGCACCGTCATCTTCGTACTCCCCCACCCCACTATCAGAATGTCCGGATTTTTGGCTCCATAGAGCACAGGTTCGGGGAGATTCTTCTTGAGGATTTCCATCTTCCTCATCCTCTTTTCCATCTGCGCCTTCGCCATCTCCGCAGATTCATCAATCGAGCCATCGGCATTGTGCTCATCGGCTTGAGCATTGAATGTTTCCGCCTCACTCCCGGGTAACCATCGCGGCGTAATGCCATCCTGAACACTCGGATCGTAGCGATCGGTGCTCTTGAGTTTCTTCAATGCTATTGGATCGGTGATGAGCTTCCCACGTCGAAGCTCTGTTTTTTTCTGATCGAACATGGGGACTGTACAGAGTGCTTCCGCTATATGCTTATCGGTCATCACGATGACAGGCGTCTGGTACTCTTCGGCAAAATTGAATGCCTCCGGCATCAGGGAAAAACAGTCCTCTGGGTCGCTCACCGACATCACAAGCCGTGGGAACTCACCGTGGGAAGAATTGATGGCAAGCAGAAGATCTCCCTGGGCAGTCCACGTAGGATTCCCCGTTGCAGGCCCCGGGCGCTGCGCAAGGACACACACCATCGCATTTTCTATCATACCGTTCATGCTCATGGTTTCGGTCATGAGGTCATACCCTCCGCCCGAAGTCGCAGTCATTGCGCGGGTACCCATGTAGAACGCACCCGAAGCCATCTGCGCTGCTGTGATTTCATCCTCTGCCTGCTTCACGACGAGTCCTGCTTCCTTTTGAACGGATGAAATGTAGGCAAGGAGCGGGGAGCTTGGAGTCATCGGGTAGCCGACGTACACACGGAGTCCTGCGTGGAGAGCACCAAGCCCCATTGCAACGCTGCCTGTGACAAGAAGTTGATCCTTCCATTGGGAATCCGGTTTGGGGAGCGAGACCGTCACGCGACCGAGTTTTGGATCGTTATAAATGCACCCCGCATCCACGCATTCCAGATTTTTTTTGACGATATCCTCCCCCTTGTGCTGGTACTGCTCGCGGACCAGCGCTTTCAGGAGCTCGATATCCTGGTTCAGCATATCCCATACGAAGCTCGTGAGGAGAACGTTCGCAAGAATCGGACGCGCTTTGAGTTTTTTAAGCATCTCATCGAGCGGAATGTAGGCGATCTTGATCTTGTTCTCGTCAATCCAGTGCTGTTCCTCTTTGGAAAACTCCCAAAAATCCACATCATGAATGATGATGCCGCCTTTTTTGAGATCGTAGAGGTTGTGTTCGAACCCGTGGTGGTTGAGCGTAATCAGAATATCGGTCTTCGTCCCGGGACTTCTCACCGGAATCGAATCCACATCAATCTGGAAGCTCGCATGGCCGCCTTTGATGAGCGACGGATACTCGCGGTAACCAAATACCGAGTAGCCGCTGCGCTTGAGTCCTTTGGCGATCACCTCACCAATCGAGTTGATGCCCTGTCCCGAGGAGCCGACGGCTTTAATGGAAACTCTGCTCATGAGAGTAGTTTGGAAAGCAATTCCTCTCCCCACTTCTCCACCTTCCCCTCCTTTCCATAGGGTTCGTTCACAATCACAAGCGGCGGAATGAGTGCATGGCCTCCATGCTCCTTTATAAAGTGCGCCATATGCTCCGTGGCCCTCGCCGTGTACTTGTAGCGTTCATCCCCAAGGCCAATGACTGCGCACTGCTTCCCCCGAAGATCCGCATCCTTCACCCTCTTCCAGAGGAACTCCACCATGTGTGGATTCATCTGCCCTTCCCTTCCGCCCGTGTTCCAAGTGCCGGAGGCGAGGATGAGGAGATCACCTTTTGTGAGATCATCTGCTAAAGCTTTCTCTGCAATCTGCACGGAAAATTCGAGTGAGGGTTGCTTCTCCGCAAGATACTTTCGGAGAGCATCCACCACGTATTCCGTATGACCGCTTGTGGAGGCGTAGATGATGTGGAGATGGGGCATCCTGGAAAGAAGTATAGCAAATGGTGATGGTATAATCACATGGCAAGGACGATTAGCTCAGCTGGTTAGAGCGTGCGATTCACATTCGTAAGGTCACTGGTTCGAATCCAGTATCGTCCACCA
>DATDWC010000075.1:0-5647 GCA_035289805.1 Candidatus Peribacterales bacterium
GGGCACTCGACGCTTTGTAAGTAGCGAAACAAGAATCATCCTCACGAATACCAAAGATGAAGTGCAGCTCTTGGATCAAAATGGAAATCTCATTTCGGTTCTTGCATGGTCGAATGCCAAAGAAGGGAAAATCTATACTGCAGAAGATGAAAAGGAAAATGGCTCCGGGACAACGCTCTCCGGCGCAACGCTCCTCTCTGGGCTCGAAGAACCTGAAATGAAGTACCCACCCCCTCCATCGAATCCATTCTCGGAAGTGATGAGTAATCCCCCAAAAGAGGGTCCTCTCCATGATCTTGGCGAGTACCTTGAATTCTTTAATCAATCGAATGAGAAAATATCGCTCGAAGGCTGGATACTGGATGATGGACCGGGGAGTAGCAAACCAAAAACACTCTCCGAAAAGTACACTCTTGAGCCAAAAAGTTATCTTCTCCTCTGTAAAGGAGCAGAGTGCGATCTGCCACTCCTAATCACGCTCAATAACGATGGCGAGGAGCTCACTCTCACATCTCCCAATGGAGCGACTGTATTCTCGGTCCACTATCCACCCATGGAGCGGGGAGAAATTTATGCATGGAAAGATTCGGAGTGGTGTCACTCGGAAACTGCAACACCCAAAGCACCAAACATTTGTCGTACGCCAATTTCCTCCATGAAGAAAACGAGAGGAAAGGCAACTGCATCAATAAAGAGTAAAACTCTGAAAAACCCGACCGATGTACTCAAGAAAAAATACCGACCAATCTTCGCCGCAGAGGAAAAGATGAGTAAAGAGAAGTCCTCTTCCCCTCTCCTCGCTGCTCTTCTCGGTAACTCTAAAATCTCTTCGCATAGGAAGTTCGATCGAAATTCAATCTTCACGAGCACTCTCGGTCATCTCCTTGGAACCATGGGGTTCTTGATTCTCGGAATCATGGGCGTCGCCTACACCTCACAGAAAGCGCATCTCTGAAACCTCGCCAAAACAGCATTTTTCCGCTATAATGAGAGGATTTACTGAAGTTATTTTTTTGAAAAACACATACACACCACATTTCTACCCGGCAACGATTGCACTTGCATCAGTCATCCTGAGCATCGTCTCACCCGCGTATGCTGCAGAGACCTGGGTTGTGGAAGAGCGCGATACCATCATCACTGCGTACTACTCGCCTGAGCCAAATCAGCGGAAGTACTTCCTCGGGAGCTTGGAGGCGGATGTCACCTTCAATGGTCAGGGTGTACAGGGTGCGGATGGCACGCGTGTGTACCCCGGCATGATCGCAGCCCCCGCAGCACTCCCTTTTGGCACCCGCATCGAAATTCCAGGACTCAGTATCGTAGGAACAGTGCACGATCGCGGCGGGAGAATTGTAGAGGGAAGTAATGGAACGATTCGCATCGATCTCTGGATGGGGAAAGGCGAAGAAGGCCTTGCGCGCGCACTCCACTTTGGCGTGCAGGAGCATCGCGCAACACTCTACGTTCCAAAGAGTATGGATGTTCCGAAGGAAAAATTCGATCTCCTGGCATTCCCCTCTCCGCAAACCGTACTAACGAAGCTCCCGAGCGAAGCACAGTCACTCGTCATTGAGCGACGCAGTCCCTCCTACGGCGATACGAGCCTCATTGTGACTGCGGTGCAGAACGCTCTCAAAAACTTTGAATACTTTGATCACGTTATCACCACGTACTACGGCGACGTGACGAAGGATGCCGTAGAGAACTTTCAGCGTGATGCGGGAATCAAAGGCACGGGAGAAACCGCAGATGAAAGGACGCGTCAAACACTTGCCGCACACACAGAACTCACGGGAAAACTTGAGGAACCCGAGCTCGAAGAGGAAACACTTATGCAAGGGAGCAACGGCCGTGCCGTTCGTGTTTTGCAGCGTCTCCTCTCGCTCCTCTCGCTCTACCAGGGAGAAATTGATGGTGAGTACGATCAGAAGCTCATGAGTACGATTTATCAGTTCCAAAAGGAAAAAGGCATCGTCATCTCCCCTGCGGATACGGGAGCTGGCATTGTGGGTCCAGCAACAAGGCGCGCGCTCCTCACAGCGTGGCGGCAGTATCGGATCGATAAGAAGGGAGGGGTAGAAACCGTGGTTTCGACGCTCTCTACGAATCAAGGCTGGTAAGGGTGGACTCTCTGTGAGGAGAGTGATAAAACAGGAAGCATGGGTATTCTTCTTGCTCCAAAATCAGACTCGGATGAGCGGAAAAAGACGCATCGTGAGAAAGAATTAGTCGAAGGAGCTGAATCTTCTTTGGCACAAAAGAGAGATACAATGATAAGGGATGCACTCGAAAATAAAGGAGATCCTCCATTGCATGAGTTGGAATCTCAATTTGATGCACAAGATTCCAGATTACAAAGTGAGCAAGCGGAACAAAATCAGAAAGGGAAACTCGGAGGGATACAGAGCGCCCTCAGACGAGTGATGTCACTCGTCACGTCCATCACTCGGAAGAGTAGTTAATCGATACAAAGATCTACGACATGCTTTTTTATGCAGCGTTCTCTCATTCTGATATTTGCGGCTGTTCTCTCTCTCCAGAGCGCATATGCGGAAGAGGTTCCTTCACAAAGTTCTATCTCCCGCGCTGAGGGGTTGCGCATAATGTGGGAACCACTCAAACGTCCTGTGGAGGAAACTTCCGAGCGACCATTTACGGATATCCCAGAATCTCATCCGGATTTTGCACTGATCACGTTCGCGAAGGCGCGAGGCATGGTGGAGGATGGCACCCTCTTTTACCCCGATGAGCCGCTCCGGCTTACTACAGCACTCCTTTGGCTTTTGCAGACACGGAATACAGACTCGTGGGCCAATATACGGTATGACACACTTTCGAAGTACGCAGAGAAATATACTCTTTTAGAGAGTCCCACAGCGCTCGAAGAAAATCCGTCATTGAGTGGTGAGGAGCTCCGTACACTCATGGAAACGCTCGATATGGCGCTGCGGAATGAGCGTCACACGGTGAGTTACTACAGTGATGATTTTGCAGGGGATAACACCGCATTCGGGGAGCTCTTCGATCCAAATGCGCTCACTGCCGCTCATCGCACACTCCCCCATAACACCCTGGTAAATGTGACAAATGAGGAAAATGGGAAGAGTGTGACTGTGCGCATCAATGACCGCGGACCATTCATCGAAGGACGCGATATGGATCTCTCGCGCACAGCATTCCAGAGAATAAGCTCCATCGATCATGGGGTAATTAGTAACATCACCTTCGAGCGACTTGGGTCTGCCACAGAAACAGTGGAAGGCTCTCTGTGTGGAGATTCTTACTTCCAGCGGAGAGTGGGAGACACCCTCCTCACGCCTGGCATTCCAGCAATCATTGCGAAAGGCACGACCCTCGAAATCACTGGTGACCGCGCATTCCGCGCTCTGCTGCTCCGAATTCCCGGAGCACGTGCCAAACGATCCGATGATTGGAAGGAGTCACTCACCCTCTCCTTTGAAAAAGTGGGGACAGCAACAATCGTCCTTCATACGGAGAGCGGCCGGAAGAGACGCTTTAAGGTGAACGTGACGGAAGGCTGCTCCTGATTCTCTTTAAGGAGAAATGCTAGAGCGGTTCTTTTTTGGGGATACCCACGGCGCGAGGAAATTCATTCGTGAGTGCTGCAGTTTTTTGGAAGAAGAGAAGCTGCCTCTTCCCCCAATCGCCGGGGAGCACGTACTCCGTCCTTCCCGTGAGTCTGGTTTTCAGTTGCATTCTGGCTTGGATCGATTCCACGAGTTCCTCCTCAATCGAGAGGCTCTTCCAGCAGATCAGAGTTCCCCCAACGCGTACAAACGGGCTCATGTACTCAAGGAGAGTCGAGAGGGGCGCAACGGCGCGGCTTAAGACAACATCAAACTGCTCACGGAACATTTGCTCCCTCCCCATTTCCTCCGCGCGACCGATGATGAGCTCAGCATTCCGAAGCCCCAATTTCGCAATCATCCTCTGCACCGCATCGATTTTCTTCTTCGTCGCATCAAGTCCAGTGAACTCGGCTATGGGGAAGAGGATCGCAAGCGGCAGGAGGGGGAAACCCCCACCCGTACCGCAATCGAGCACGCGCATGCCTTTGCCAAACTCCCCCTTCTGAATCCCGACAACAGAATCCAGAACATTCCCATGCCAGCACTGCTCCTCTGTGCGGTAGGCGGAGAGGTTGAGCTTCTTATTCTCCAAGAGGAACACCCCCATGAGCTCCTTCAGCCGCTCTTCCTGATCTTGGGTGATATCCATGATTCGCATTGTACCGAATCCCGTCTTCTGATTTGATGTCTTCTGCATGAGCGACATTCTCACCCTCCTGAAGAAGGCAGACGCTGTCATCACAGATAGTCATATCGTTGGAACCTCGGGGAAACACATGAGCGTCTACATTAATAAGGATGCCCTCTACCCGCATACGGAGATGGCTTCGGAAGTTGGGCTGATGATGGCGGAGAAGTTCAAAAATGCGGGGGTAGAAGCAGTTGTGGGTCCAATGCTCGGTGGAATCATTTTAAGCCAATGGACCGCCTATCACCTCACACGCCTCACGGGGAAAGAAGTTCTTTCGGTCTATACGGAAAAAGATGCTGATGGAAACCAAATTTTCTCGCGCCGGAGATACGATCGTCATGTCAAAGGAAAAAGAACACTCGTTGTGGAGGATGTGACAAACACAGGAGGATCAGCGAAGAAAGTTGTAGAGACGGTGAAGGCTGCGGGTGGGATCGTTGTGGCACTCTGCGTGATGGTGAACCGTGATCCCAAAAATATCACCTCAGAAACTATGGGTGCTCCATTTGAACCGCTCGGAGTTCTGCCCGCAGAAGCATTTGAGGAAGCGGAGTGTCCACTCTGTAAAAAGGGTGTTCCGATTAATACGGAAGTGGGACACGGGAAAGCATTTTTGGAGAAGAAATCTCGTTAAAATTCACATTCATTCAGAGATCTCTGCATCGATACTCTCGAGAGGAATTTGTATTCCCTCCTGACCAAGATCATTTAAGCAAATACAACTTCTCTTCCCGGAATCCTCTGGAACCGTTTCACTGAGTGCATATCCCTTGTTACTACAATAATCGGTGCACCGTTCAAGATCTGATTTTGGTCCCAGTGATTCCGTTGCACTCAACAATCGGAAAACAATGAAAAGAACAAACACTGTGGTAATACCACCGGAAATCCAAATATGTTTCCTATTCAACACCGGATCATTTTCCAGTCTCTTTCCAATAAAAAACCCAGCGGCAATAGTGAGACCCCATACGATCAGAAAGACAAGAACGAGCAAGACGGAAAGAATTATAAATGTCGAGGAAGGCCACTCATTATCACCAAAAACAAAAATCCACAGAAAGCCCATAACGAATCCAAAGATTACAGCGGCAACAACGAGCGAAACAAAAAATCCCGGTAGCCCGAATAAGAGTGAGTAGATGTATCTCTTCTTCATTGAGGGGGAATGCTACCGAACTCAAAAGCAAAAAGCAATTGAAGTAATCAATCATTCAGATCCACCCATTCTCCATTTTGCAGGCTGGCTGTCATAAATTGATGCTCGCTCATGGGCAGTTTTCCTCTTCGCATCAAATACATTGGCATCCTTCCCCCATCGATCAAATTCCTCAAGGGTATACCCAAGAGCTTTTACAATCAG
>DATDWC010000076.1:0-10341 GCA_035289805.1 Candidatus Peribacterales bacterium
TAGAGCTTCTGATTGAGCTCGATCTGGATTCCAGGGACAAGGAAGTGCGGGATGCGGCGGCGATGGCAGTGACGGCCGAGCGTGTATTTGCCCTGGTACGGGAAATTAATCGAAACGGAGTATCCGTGACGCTCGAAGAACTCACGGAAAAAGACCGTGTGCTCCCGTGTGCAGGTGGAGTAATTCGTATTCCCAAGACACACATCGGGGCGCGGTTTCCCCGCATCGATCTTGAGCGGTGGACCCACAGGGAGGTAGCTATGGCAATCGATGAGGAACTTCGCTCTCGCCATGTAGGAATCGATCTCCTCGTGAAAGGGATCATGGTATTTTTTGATGAGTTCGTTCATTTGCTCCTCGCTTGGCTCCTCACGGTAAATCGGCTTATCGTCCCAAGTCGTATGGACGATGACCCCCTCCTCCCGCCTTTCGTACTCGCGAGAAATATCATCCGGGGCACGGTTCACATCCACGAAAATCCGCGAGAATTGGTACTGCACGATATAGGTATTTGGGATCCGGAAGATCCGATCCGTCGCAAGATCCGAATAGCCAAGGAGATCCTGCTCATTCAGGAGAACATTCTGTTCAAGTTCCGAGGGAACCCGGATGGAAGAATGCGGTATGGAGAGGACAATCGGCAGCACACTGAAAAGTATGGGAAAATGCTATGCGCCCGCACGCTTCGTGAAGGGCTTCTCGCTAAAATCGCGCGCGGGGACGATCAGATCCTCGTTCCCGTTCCGGAGAATCACGTGGGTGAAGGAAATCGCATGCACCGTACCACGCAAGTCTCCGATCTCCACATGGTCACCAGCTTTGAGGAGCTTCTTGAGCTGCCGCGTGGAGAATGATTGCTCAAGCACAGGGCGAAGGCCAAGTGCGATTGCAAGTCCCGTAGAGGCAAGAACTACCGCCAGGATCACTGCGATGTTCGTCATGATGATCGATACATCAAACCCAATCTGCCGAAGTGCTAGAAGGCACGCGAAGAGGACGATGATGGCCTGCGTCACATGACCAAGGACTGCGCTACCCGTGACTCCGGCCCGCGCGAGCGCTGTGGAGACGACATCCCGCAAAAACCTCCCGATGAGGAGACCGATGACCACAAGGAGGAGCCCGATGATGAGATGCGGTATGTAGACGACAATCGCACCAATCGCATCCGATGCCGTTCCTAAATCCAGGATCTCGGAGAGGAGGAGGAGTACAAAGAAGATCGCAAGCCAGTAGACCAAAAGTCCAAGAATTTTGGAGAGCGTGCTGCGGATACCAACCAAGCGGAGCGCCCGATCGATATTCACCTTCCCCGCAAGCTTATCGAGTCCAATCATATCGGAGCACTTGAGCACAAGCTTGTAGGCAAGGTGTGCAACCACCGCACCCACAACCAGTACGACAATGGTGAGGAAGATTTGCGGGACGATTGCGATGAATTGCTCCCATGTTCCCGCAAGCATCGTGGAAAACGCCTCACGGAGCCGCTGCTGCATGGTGGAGAACATTACCTCGCAGCATACCACTACTTCTTTGGCAGATACACCGGATCGATCAGATCTTTTATCTGCCGGACGAGCTCCATATCGCGCAGATTCACTTTCCCAAGGTAGAGCTCACGGATGTTTCCCCCACTCGCCAAAAAATCATTCACGAGTTTGAATCCGCGGAAGTACACGAGTTCTTTGGTAAACGCTCCACGGTGTGCGGTGTTCCCCATACCACGCTTCACCTTGAGGCAGGTACGCAGAGCCCGTTCATCGGAAAATCCAAGACGGCGGATATAGTTCCGAAGCTCCGCAAAGGAATGGTTGAGACCATAGTGCACTGCAAGCACATTGAGCGCTGGCCAGTAGCGCTTCTCGTTCTGCTCACTCAGGAGTTGGTTCTGGTTATAGACCGCAAGACCTTCCTGCGTTTCCAGGTACCCCGCCATGCCACGCTCAAAAAGTTCGTAAGGCTGCTTACTGCCATTCTCCGCAGTGAGGACATGCGTTTCGATTTCATGCGCAATCAGACTCGCAATCCGCTCAGGGGAAAAGAGTGCATCCTGCCGAATGATGATGGAGGAGCGGCCGAGCGTCACATCGGCAATGGAAGAAGGCTTGAGCACCACATTCCATCCCCGTAAGCCGTACTTCTTCAATACCTCCTCAAAGATCACTTTCACCTCCTCCGAAGAGAGCATCTTCTCCGAGGAGGAGACTTCTCCTCCTTTCCATTGTTGCAGAAAAAGACGCGCCTCCTTGGTAATGCCATTATCCGGTCGGCCAAAGAGTTCTCCCGAAATACGCGTGAACACTTCATTCTGACCCCGTGCCTCTAAGAGATCCATTTTGAGGAGAATTTCGCTCCGCTTCCTGTGGAGGAGTACACCAAGGGGGGAGGCATCACCCTCGAGGTACTGGAGGCGATCCCGAAGCTCCTCTCCATCAAACGAGAGTATATCGTAGGTGAAGATCGGGTTATAGGAGGAATCCTGCCCGGCGTGCGTACGCTGCTCCTCGAGATTCTCCGGCCGAAGGTACCGGAGCAATTGGACCTTACGATCGATATCGGCAAGTTGCGCATCTACACGTGCAAGATCGCTCTTAAGGTGCATGAGGTGGACGCTCTTCTTTGCAGGATCCACGAGGAATCCTGTGAGATCTCTGCGACCGATGGAAGCACGTACATCGGGATCTTCATCCTTGATGATGTATGAATGAATGACCGTCTGAATTTTCTTGCCACTGAGTGCAAACTTCACCCGGTATGTCCCATCGGGAATGCGTTCGATTGCTTTGAGCTCCATGAGCTCATGAATCAGTGAGGGATCAAATACCGTGCGATCGTAATCCGGGCGCAGAATTGCAGAAACAAGGAGCTGCTTTTTGCCGCCGAGAATTTCGATTATCTCATGCGTTGCAAGAACGGGCCGCTCTTCCTTCAGTTTTGTATCCTCTTTCTTCATGATCTTTTCGCCAAAGAGATCCTGCGCAATGCGCACGCCCTTTTCGGGTGAGCCCACCTTGATACCAGAGACCCGTTCGAGGCGCTTCCCGAGTGGCGCAAGGTTTGCAATTTGCACCATCAATCCCGCGCGCGCATTCACTTCCAAGAGAATCGGACCCGAATTCTGATCGAGCGTCAGATCCACTCCCACGAACCCGATATTCGTCATCTGTTGAATGCGCGATGCTATGAGGAGCATCTCCTCCCAATGCGGAACTTTGAATCCGGAAACTTCGCGGCCATTCGGGAGCGTCCGGATTCTCTTATTCCGCTGCACTCCGAATGTTGTTATCCCTTTTGCAATATCAATCCCGAGTCCAATGCCTCCGAGGTGCACATTCGCTTTGCCTTCGCTCTCCTCTGTTGGGAGGCGCATCATGGCCATGACGGGGACCAAGTTGAAGACAATGATCCGAAGATCCGGCAGTCCCGCAGGATTGAGCGGGGCAAATGCATCAGAGGGCTCGATGAGCTTTTCGAAGAATGCGGTATCGCGGCGATGATTGAGGGAGTACATCCCATCGAGGATGTTCTCGATGTGCTCAAATACTTCCTCATACGTCACGAGTTTGCCGGAAGTCGTTTTCCACCCTTCGGTCTTCCTGCTTTTCAGGACCAATATTCCCTCCCCTCCATACCCAAAATTCGGCTTGAGAGCACATTCCTCAGGCGGGGAAAAGAAATCGAATGCGCGGAGCTCTTCGCGGTGAGCGATCTTTGCGTAGAGCTTGGGAACAGGAATGCCGCGGGTCTCTAAAAATATCTTCGTTTTGAGTTTGTCATCGGCAAACGCTACAGCTTTCTCGGGATTGAAGGGCTTTAAGTAGTTCAGGTTCCGGGCATTGATACCGAGGACGCCATGATCTTTGGGGAGGAGAATGCTCATTCTTCCAAGTATTTAAAGATCTCTCGGAACCTCACAACTTCACTCAGTCGAAGTCCCGTCCACTTGCCCATCATCACGTTCGCAAGAAGGGTGAGGAGGATGAGCTCGGGGTACGCAATAATCATTGATTCCAGGAGATCCCACTGCACGAGGACGAAGCAAATAAGCGATACGATCACTGTCTCCCCAGCAGCAAAAATAGCGGAGGTGAGCCCCATCTCAGCCTTCACACTCATGAACTCCTCGCTCAGTGTCGTCATAATGAGGAGGATGAAAATCGTATCCGGTGCCAGCGTAATGCCAAAAGCGGCCGCAGCTGCAAGAACGAGGAGCAGAACGATACTCGTGACCGTGAGAATGATCGCAATTTTTGGAATGTAGAGCAGACGATACGGCGCAATCAGTGCACGCATCACGTACCCTGCTATCAGAATAATAATGAGGAGTACGAGACCGATCTTCCATCCGAGTGCAATGAGGGAAAGTGTGATCACCGCAGGCGCATAGAGACCAAATGTGGTGACTCCAACGACCTGCTTGAGGAATGTCACAATCATCAAAATCACCGGGAGCATGAGAAGCAAGAGAATCATTTCCGAGCTCACACCGCGCGTCACCATGTAGTTCACGAGTGTCCCCAGAATATTCCACGGACGGATCGCAAACGTTGCTTTATCCACGGCATAGGAATCGATATCTGCTTTCTCCAGGGTGGAGAGGAACTCCTCCATATTCTCTGACGCAATGAGGTGATTGATTGCCTCCTTGCGCGTAATGATAATCTCCTCAGGTTCCAGAACCGAGAATGGCCCACGGATGATGCGTGCGAGGCGCTGGAGCCCGCGATCCGTGATGAGGATGATGGTCTGGCTACGCAGCAGCGAAAGGAGCTCATCCTGCTGCCGAAGTGCGCGGGAGAGTGCATTCATGGCGATCGCGCCGTCTGCCCAGAGCACAATGGTCTCCGCTCCACGGAGTTTCTGTGCGTTTTCAGCTATGAGTTTGGTAAGAGCATCCTCCACCCCGAGCGGAATCGTGAGATCCTTCGCATGGAGAACATCCACGAACACCCCCTCCTCCTCCCCACTCTGGCGATGGAGTTCTATCTTTGCCTCTTCCACCATTGGTCCTGCAATGAGCAGGATTTTTCGCACATACACAACCACACTCTCCGTGATCTCTTCCTCACGCACGGTACCATCAACGGTATCTCGCACTCGGAGGGAGAGAGTGTATTTCCCCGGTTTATCGAGCGTGAGCACTGCTTCCTCTGTGGTGCTAATGAGGCGTGAATCGAGCGACCAGAAGTATCGCACTGTGCGCGAATCTGCGACGCTCAAGCTCGCATCCAGAACCAGGGTTTTCCCTACCTCTACCTCGAGCGGCCCCGTGATCACCGGCTTGAGCGGAGCAGGTGCAGAGGCAGGGGGTCCTACCGTTTCCTGGGCATGGACAAAGAGAGGGAAACAGAGAGCAAGCAGCAGAATCCGGAGCGACATAATCATCAGTATAGAAGAGAACAGAAGAATTATCTGCGTCTCATCACCCTGCGCACTGTCTTCTCGCGCGAGCCATGCGTGGCCTTGTACTTTTCGATCTGCGATTCCAGCTTCTCGCAGCACCGGTCCACCGCTTCAAGCGCTGTGGCTTTGCGCGATTCCGCACGGAGAACTTTCTTCGGGAGAATCACCGTGATCATCACTTTGACGCTATCCCCTTTCTTCTTGGTATCGCGCGAGACTGTTTCCACCCGGATCTCGGAGCTCTCATCCTGGAGTCTGGCGCAGTAACGCGAAAGTCTGCCGACCTTCTTTGCAAGAAACTTCCGCTCTTGATCCGTCAGCGTGTATCCTTTCTCGAGGTGTGAGACATTGAGGGGCATAGAGGAAGTGTGAAAATAACGAGGGGGATTGTAGCACACATCACCGAAAATCCGTAGACTGGGGGAGAAGCCGCTATCGTCTAGCCCGGTTAGGACACCAGGTTCTCATCCTGGTAACCGGGGTTCAAATCCCCGTAGCGGTACCATTCTTTTCTTCACCACGTCATCCTCCTCTTCGGGAGGAGAAGCTTGAGGGTCTCAAAGAAGAGCAGGGTGCCAATTCCCCATGCAAACGGGAGTATCCACTGATTGAGCGTGAGCGGCACGATGCGGAGGAACACATTAATCGGCGAGTACACACAGAGGAAGAGGAGTGTAAATGCGATCGCAACAGCAGCGAGGAGGTATCGGTTACTGAAGAAGCCGATTCTGAGGAGCGATTGCTTGGAACGGCAAGTGAAGACGAGGCAGAGCTCGAACACAATGGAACCTGTAACGACCATGGATCGCGCGATATCGATATCACCGTAAAGTCGCATCGCCGTGAAGAAGATGTGGAACGCGACCACAGTCGCAATGATCGCCGCAAACACAATGAATCCAATTTCTCCGTGGAGGATGTGCTCCTTTGGAGGGCGCGGTGGGCGATTCATCACACCAGGCTCCGCTTTCTCCATCGCAAGCGCCATCGCGGGGAGGCTGTCTGTCATCAGGTTAATGAGGAGGATGTGGATTGGGAGGTACGGGAGCGGGATCGCAAAGAGAATCGAACCAAAGACCACCATGAGTTCATCGAAGTTTGCGCGGAGGAGGAACACGACAAATTTATTGATGTTGTCGTAGATTGTCCTCCCCTCTTCCACAGCAGACACAATGCTCTGGAAGTGATCATCAGTGAGGACGATCTGCGCGGTTTCCCGCGCGACATCTGTCCCCTGCATTCCCATCGCAAATCCCACATCTGCTTTCTTAAGCGCGGGCGCATCGTTCACGCCATCACCCCCCATCGCAACGATCTCTCCGTTCTCCTGGAATGCCGTGAGGATCTTCACTTTGTGCATCGGAGAGACGCGGGCAAAGATGGAGACTGTTTGAATGTGCTTCCTCAGAGCTTCGTCTGAGAATGTATCAAGATCTTTCCCTTCCAAAACTTCACTCGAGATTCCCACACGTCCCGCAACCGCCTTGGCGGTGAGGGCATGATCACCTGTAATCATCACCGTGCGAATGCCGGCATGCTTTGCAATCGCAATAGCATCCGCCACTCCATCGCGCGGCGGATCCAGCATACCGATGAGTCCGATGAACGTTGCTTTTGCCTCTCCTTTCTCTTTCCTGGCGCATCCCAGAATTCGCAGTGCACGCCCTGCCATCGATGAATTCTGCGTCAGAATTTCTTTCTTCTCTTCAGGCGAAAGTGCACAGAGTTCTACAACGACCTCCGGCGCACCCTTCAAATACTGAATTTCCGAACCCGAACCCGAACCCCCAAGGTGCGTCGTCATCATGTACTTCTTCTCCGAAGTGAAGGGAACATCTTCTTCGAGGATAGGGAGGCGCTTCACTCCCGTGCTCTCTGCAATATGGAGGAGCCCTATCTCCGTCGGATCACCCACCGTGAGCGAGTGCGCGTTGTTGCAGGAGGATCCAATCTGGAGGAGTAATGCAGCATTCGAAGATACCCGACCAATTTCCTTCTCCTCCCGATTCCTGATCATGAACGAGAGATGAGCGTTCCTCTCTCCCCATTTTATATGTATCACTTCGTGATCGACCCATAATTCCTGTACCTCCATCTCATTCTCCGTAATTGTTCCCGTTTTATCTGAACAGATCACAGTGACAGAACCAAGTGTCTCGACCGCGGAGAGTTCCCGTGTGAGTACCTTCCTCTTGATCATGCGCTGCACGCCAATCGCAAGGCACACGGTCACTATAGCCGGGAGCCCCTCTGGAACTGCAGAAACTGCAAGGCTCGCAGCGGAGAGGAGCATCTCTGCGAGCGGAAGTTTTCGCAGTGCTCCTACGATGAAGATAAGACTGCAGAAGACGAGAACGACGATTCCAAGCCAGCGCCCGAGGTGAGACATCGAGCGCTCGAGCGGAGTCTCCGGATGCAGAACGGAGGAAACGAGTGTTGCGATTTTCCCGAGTTCCGTATGCGTGCCTGTAGCAGTGACGACGACAACGAGGTGCCCTCCCGTGACTACGGTGCCGCGGAACACCATGTTCTTCTGATCAGAAATTCCAGGTTCTCCCGTCAACTTCTCCGTGCTCTTACGCACAGGTTCTGATTCCCCTGTGAGTGATGCTTCATCTACGGCGGCACTCCGCACCTCTATCACGCGACCATCTGCGCTCACGGTATCCCCTTCCTCGAGGAGCAGAATGTCCCCGGGAACAAGCAGGTGCGATGGAATGACCTCCACAGCAGAGTTGCGTCGAACGCGCACACTCGGTTCACTCATCTTGGTGAGGAGTGCAATCGCATTCTCGGCTTTGCGCTCCTGGAAGAATCCAAGAATCGCATTCAGGAGGAGAATGATCGCAATTGCGATCGCATCAAAAAAATCTGTGGGCGAGAGCGCTCCTCCTTCCTCAAAAAAGGGGAGGATAATGGAGAGGAGAAGTGCGCCAAATAAAATGTACACGAGGATGCTGTTGAACTGTTTAAGGAAGAGGAGGATGAGCGAGTGCTTCTTCTTCGGGAGTTCGTTCCTGCCAAACTTGGCGAGGCGCTTTTCCGCTTCCAGAACAGAAAGTCCATCCCCTTTGACATCGAGTGCTACAAAAACTTCGTCGATGGACTGCGTCGCGTACATTTCACGGTATTATAACCATAGATGCACCCAAAGATCATAGGTCTCACTATCGCAACCCTCCTCCTCGTGCCACTCCTCGCAGAAGCGCGGGGTGCAACATCCGATATCCCGACGATCATCACGAGGAGAGGTTGGGGTGCGGATGAATCGCTCGGGATCGT
The DNA here is from genome assembly GCA_035289805.1 of Candidatus Peribacterales bacterium. GTDB lineage: Bacteria > Patescibacteriota > Gracilibacteria > Peribacterales > Peribacteraceae > DATDWC01. The sequence continues at coordinate 8,686 of DATDWC010000076.1, forward strand.
TCAGGATCCGGAGGCAGAACTCGAACGGACCAAGAACGCCATCGATAAAAAGGGCGGGACGGTGCTGAGCGAACGTGATAAGGAATGCCAGGAAATGATCCGGAATTACCCTGATGACTTCCGAGTAGAGCAATCCGTAATGGAAGATGAGGCAGGCAATCCCCTCGTCTGGTCGCGGCGTTACAGCGCAGCCGTCAAAATGTTCGTGATCCACCACACGGGGGAAGAGGACGGAAGCCTCCTCGATACGCTCACTGGCCCAGAGCAGGTACGCTCGATCTACTTTACCCATGCCGTGAAAAATGGCTGGGGTGATGTCGGTTACCACTACCTTATTGATCGTGATGGCGTGATCTACGAGGGCCGCGCGGGAGGGAAGAATATTATCGGTGCCCATGTGTACTGTGCGAATACCGGGACACTCGGCATCGCGATGATCGGGAACTTCCAGCGCAAGGAACCGACCGAAGAGCAGCTCGTGAGTCTACGGAAGCTCCTCCATCACCTCGCGGGGGAATATAACGTCGATCTCAAAGGAAAAACGCTCTACCACGGTACGTCGTTCCCCACAGTCGTCTCGCACCGCGATCTCGCAAACACGCAGTGCGCGGGCCGCACGGTGCAGCTCCTCCTCCCCGTCGTCCGCCGCCTTGCTGCTGCAAGCGATTACAAGACAAAACTCGCCACGTCGAGGGCAGGCGCTAAAGGTGCATCTGCGATCCGCAGCCTTACCCCGATGGGGGCCACCGCGCTCACGCTCCCTCCACGGGGAACTGCAGCAGTGCGGCTCCGCTTTACTGCAGGAGCAACTCCCGTTCGCACCGGTGAGAACTTAGCCGCGCTCTCTCGCTCCGATCGCATGCTCTCGATCTTCCAGAATCGAAGTGGCACCGACGTGCGTACAGTGAATGATCTGCGTGCAGATCGTGCAATCCAAGCAGGCGGGGAGATGATCATCACGCTCACGATCCTGGCCCCAAGGCAAGAAGGGCGCTACACCTTTACTGTAGGAGGAGTGACATACACCATCTCCGTTCTACGGAATAGATAGAGCAAAATCCTTATTATACTATTCAATTGAATAGTATAATGCTCTTCATTCGCAGGATTCTTCTATCCACCGCAAATACTCCTCGTTCCCTTCCATAATGGGAAGCGAAACAATACACGGGCAATCATAGGAGTGGAGCTCCTTTACCTTGGTGATGAGCTTTGGCACAAGATCGGCCGTCGTTTTGGCAAAGAGTACTGCCTCCTCTGCTTCTTCGATTTTTCCTTTCCAGCGATAGATCGAATGCACGTCTTTAAGAATATTGATGCATGCTGCAAGCTTTTCCTCCACAAGGATTTTCCCAATGGTCTTTGCTTCCTCAGCATCCTTGCAAGTGATGTGTAGGAGAGAAAAATTCACGAGGGATATCCTATCATTTTCAAAAAATGCATCGTATTGCCAAAGCGGTACAAAGGAACACATTGACGTTAAAACAAAATCCGATAAAATGTCAATAATTCCTGACATTCCGTAAATTCCTTCTTCAGATCATTCAAAGCACCACATTGCAGAAAGTGATCCGGCCTCCCACCCCTATCCACTGTTTTTTACTCCATTTCCCCCTCACATTATGGAAAATTATCCATCCCAATTCCGACCAGGAT
>DATDWC010000077.1:0-11176 GCA_035289805.1 Candidatus Peribacterales bacterium
CATGCGAATTCTCTGGGCGGTGTGGGGACTCTCTATTATCGTTTTCATTTTGCTGCAGGCATGGTTCTGGAAGAGAATGCATTACTCCATCATTCCACGAAGTACGACGGAGGATCCGCGGGAAAAGTATTTGCCGAGGAAAAAATAGAAGTATACGATCGTACACCAATCTCTGCAAGCACAAAAAATTGATCTCACGGGAAAGGGGATTATGATGGTGTACGTCCGTTCACTCACCGTCTCTTCCGTTCGACCGTCCTTTACTCTCTTTTCCCTCCTCTATGAGCTCTTGGACAATGGAATGGGAGAGCACAGGGTGGACGGACCATTTGATTCCATTCTTCTTTTCCCTTTAGTACTATGACTCCTCGATCCCCCTCTGCTCTCATGGATAAAAAATCTTCCGCCCGTGCCTCCCATTCCTCCAAGCCATCGAGCGCCATTCAGAACGCTCTTGCCGAGATCGAAAAACAATATGGAAAGGGCGCGATTATGAAAATGGGTGATATGGGTGCTATTGAAATCGAACGTTTCTCCTCCGGTGCGCTCTCCCTGGATCTCGCACTTGGTGGTGGCATCCCAAAAGGTCGCATCATCGAAATCTTTGGCCCCGAGTCCTCAGGAAAGACAACGTTGGCACTCCACATGGTTGCCGAAATTCAGAAACAGGGAGGCCAAGCTGCATTCATCGATGCCGAGCATGCGCTGGATGTGCAGTACGCCAAGAAAATTGGTGTCGATATCGATAACCTCCTCGTCTCCCAGCCGGATGACGGCGAGAGCGCACTCGAAATTACGGAAACTCTGGTTCGCTCGGGTGGTGTTGATCTCATCGTCATTGATTCCGTTGCCGCACTCACGCCGAGAGCTGAAATCGAAGGCATGATGGGGGATAGTCACATGGGTCTGCAGGCCAGGCTCATGAGCCAGGCACTCCGCAAACTTACGGCTATTGTGAGTAAAACGAGCTGCTCTGTTATTTTCATTAACCAAATCCGCATGAAAATCGGTGTGATGTTCGGAAATCCCGAAACCACCACTGGTGGCAATGCACTCAAATTCTATGCATCACTCCGCCTCGATGTTCGGAGAATTGATAAAATTAGCGAGAAGAAATCCTCAGATTCTCCGGAGAGTAAAGATGGTCAGGAGATTGTGGGTAATCGCGTGCGGGTGAAGGTGGTGAAGAACAAGGTCGCTCCGCCATTCCGGCAGGCAGAATTCGATGTTATTTACAACAAAGGTATCAGTCGCGAGGGTGATCTCATCGATCTTGGCCTCAAATACGAGATACTGTCGAAATCCGGCGCCTTTATCAGCTACGAAGGCAATAAAATCGGCCAGGGGAGGGATCAGGCGAAAGAATTCCTCGTGGAGCATCCGGAGATTTGGAAGACGCTGGAGAAGGAAATTCGAGAGAAAGCGGCGGAATGATTGAGATACGCAGGGGCGCATGGTTTACCCTATGCGCCCTTTTTTACCAATGTTTAGAATATGGATGCAAAGACAATCAACCGATTGAATCGGAAGGGGAGACATTCCATTCGATGTAAAAATCGAAATTATTTTGAGGGATGGTATTTTGTAACTCTCTGTAGTCAGAATCGAGAGAGAGAATTTGGGGACATTCACAATGAGTGCATGGTGTTGAATGTGGTTGGTCTTCTCGTTGCTTTGCGTTGGCAATGGCTACAGTGGTTTTATCCAAATGTGCTGCTCGATGAATTCATCGTTATGCCGGATCATCTACACGGGATAATAAAGCTGGGGTACTGTAGGGGCGCTTGGCCAAGCGCCCCTACAGGTCTCACCCTTTTATCGGCAGGCGTCTTTGCTTTTACAAATAAGCCGAAGCCCCTTGGAAGACTAATTGGTGCATTTAAAACAACCTCAACAAAAATCACATGTTTTGGACAAGGAAACAAGATTTGGCAACGGGATTTTAATGATCGTGTTGTTCGTTCAAAAGATGAACTTGAACAGATACGACGATATATCAGGGAGAATCCTATCCATTGGAAAAGCGAACTGCACAAGCTTTGTTAGGCGATCGTAGCCCGTAATTGCCAGGGGTGTGGAGTAAGAGCTATTATGTCCACAATGAAGAATCACAAATGGATCATTGCTTTTGTTGTGGTGTTTGTTCTTGCTGTGGGACTTGTGGTGATTATTTGGATCTTGCCTGAAGAGCGAGCACATCCGTTCCCATCTACGGTTGTGCAAGTTGAAGAAGAAATGGAGCCTGAGCAAGTACAAACAAAGCTTTCAGTTGAGGAAAAAGCAACTGAGCTGGGCACATATCAGGATTTGGAATACGGGTTTGCCATAGAGTATCCAAAAGATTTTGTATTAAAATCTGGTAGATATCCATATTTTGTGATTCCTCAGAACTATTTTTCGGATGTTTCATCCTCTGTTGTTGGTGCAGATTTTAGTATTAGAGCCAACGATAGATTGATTGGTGGATGTGGACATTTGGAATCACCAAACGATACTTACAAAATTTTGAGGTCAACATCGGTAAATGGTGTACCCTTTAAGATAGGTTCCAACTTCTACATCGGACGCAATACCGGATACCCTGAGTCACGCTCTCATGCGGGCTACTTGTATTCTTCCAAAACAGACAGTGGGAATTGTTATCAATTTGAACTAATAGTGTTTAACAGTAACCCTGCACCGTTTAACTTGAATGAGGAAGCAAGTCAGCTTGTTGAGTTGACGGATCAAATTCTCTCAACGTTTCGGTTTATTGATGCTCAATAAGTTTCATGGAGGGGATGGGCAATTACGGGCTTTATCCAAATGCACGGCTCGATGAATTCATCGTTATGCCGGATCATCTACACGGGATAATAAAGCTGGGGTACTGTAGGGGCGCTTGGCCAAGCGCCCCTACAATCCCTAATCAATCAATAATGTGGATTGCTCCCATTTGCTGAAACGGGCAAACCAAAGTCACTGGGGAGGCTTATTGGTGCATTTAGTACAACTTCAATGACAAGTATGCACAACATACGATGACAGCCTATGTGTTGCTCCGCTATGGCCAGGAACAAGGGATTGTTCCGAAGACCCCGACCTGATATTCTGAGCCTCCCAAATCCATGCCCACGGATATGCTCACTTCTTCAAAGGCTCGTTCCTCGAGTGCTGTTTCGTCGCTTAAAATGATGCCTCACAGCACCGAGGTAGAGCAGAGCGTGCTCGGGGCTCTTCTCATAGATGGGGAAGCAATCATTAAAATTGCTGATTTCCTGGAAGCTGTGGATTTCTACGATCCTGCGCATCGGGAAATCTTCGAATCGATGCTTTCCCTATACCATAAACATCAATCCATTGATCTCCTCACCGTTTCCACGGAACTCAAAGATTCGGAGCGTATTAATGCAGCGGGAGGGAGTGCATACCTTGCAGAGCTCACGACCATTGTCCCAACTTCCTCCAGCATCGTTCAGTATGCGCAAATTATGAAGAGGAAATCCACACTCCGAAAAATGATCAAAGCGGGGCAAGAGGTCACAGCTCTTGGTTATGATGAGAATGCGCCTGTAGAGGAACTCCTCGAGAAAGCAGAGAAAGAAATTTTCCACATCTCGCAAACTTTCCTCAAAGATGCTTTCGTTCACATTAAGGAAATCCTGAATGCCAGATTTGAACGCTTTGCCGAAATGCACGAGGCCAAGGATGAGGAGAAGTACAAAGGAGTGCCTACTGGTTTTCATACTCTGGATACCAGGCTCTCTGGATTACAGCCTTCGGATCTCATTGTAATTGCGGCCCGCCCAGGAATGGGGAAAACATCACTCCTCCTCAACATCGCACAAAATGGGGCGATTCGCTTTGGGAAGACGGTTGGTATCTTCTCGCTCGAAATGAGCAAGGAACAACTCGTGGATCGCCTTTTTGCGGCAATGCTTGGGATCGATAGCTGGAAGCTTCAACGCGGCAAAATGGAGGAGACTGATTTCCAGCGTATGGGACCGATTATGGATGAATTGAACAAAGCAAATATCTTCATCGATGACACAGTCTCAGCATCCATTCACGAGCTCCGTGCAAAGGCCCGGAGGCTCAAGATGGAGCACGGACTCGATCTCATTATCGTCGATTACCTCCAACTCATGAGTACAGGGAATATGTCGTACGCGGGGAACCGTGTGCAGGAAATTTCCGAAATTTCCCGTTCACTCAAGCAACTCGGCCGTGAGCTCCATGTGCCGATCCTTGCAGCTTCCCAGCTCTCCAGAGCAGTCGAAAGTCGTCCGGGTAATATTCCGCAGCTCTCGGATCTTCGTGAATCCGGATCCATTGAACAGGATGCGGATGTGGTGCTCATGATGTATCGAGAGGATATGTACGAAGAGGATTCTGATCGCCCAGGTATTACTGATATCTACATTCGCAAGCACAGAAATGGTCCCACGGGGAGGGTGGAGCTCATGTTTAAGAAGGAGCAAATGCGCTTCTTCGACATCGATAAAGTGCATGCGGAGGTGTAGCATGGCCCTATGATCGAAGAGCTCTTCATCCCGGTCCGGCCGGAGCTTTCGCTCGCTGCGATACTTGTCTACTCCTTCCTCACGTTCCTCGTCGGGATCGCTGCGACTCCATGGTTTATTGGATTTCTCCGTCAGAACCGCATCGGCAAACAGCTCCGTGTAGAGGCAGTGGATGGGGGAGATGCGAGTGTCTTCCGTCATTTCCATTTGAAGAAGGCGGGAACCCCCACGATGGGGGGTCTCCTCATCTGGGGGGCGATTCTCTTCACCGTGATCTTCTCACGCATGCTCTCGTACTATGGATTTGTGGAACATTCACTCCTCCAGCGCGGTCAGGTGTACCTCCCGCTCTTTACATTGGTCATGCTTGGTACACTCGGTGCGGTAGATGATTACTGGAATGTTGTTGGATGGGGGAAGAAAAAAGGAGGCCTCGATGTTCTCCCCAAGATTATTCTTCTCCTCACCGTGAGTCTGATTGGAGCACTCTGGTTCCACCTGCGCCTTGAGCTCGATACCATCCATATTCCGTTCTATGGAGACTTACAAATTGGCTTCTGGTATGTGCCGTTCTTCATGTTCGTTCTCATTGGTACGGCGAATGCAGTGAATGTGACAGATGGTCTGGATGGACTTGCGGGTGGGCTTCTCGTCATTGCATTCGTCTCCTTTGGCGTTCTCGCCTGGATTCAGGGACTCTACATTCTCGCTGGTTTCTGCGCGGTGATTGTAGGAGCGATTGCGGCATTCCTCTGGAACAATGTGCCTCCGGCACTCTTCTTCATGGGGGATACCGGTTCCCTGGCACTTGGTGGAGTACTCGCAGTGATTGCCATGATGATTGATCAAGTCCTGGTTCTCCCGCTCATCGGTGCCATTTTTGTCCTCGAGATGCTCTCCGTGATCATTCAGCTCACAAGTAAGAAACTCCGCAAAGGGAAAAAGATCTTCCGCTCCGCCCCGATCCACCACCATTTCGAAGCTCTCGGATGGGGCGAGAGCAAGGTGACGATGCGCCTCTGGATTGGAGGGGCGTTCTGCGCCTTTTTGGGGGTGATTATTGGGATAATTGGTTGAAGGAATGCTTCTTATAGATCTCCTTGATCAGGTGCTCATCTTGATCGATACTTGTGATCGATGATCAGAGTTGCTATTAATGGCTATGGAAGAATCGGTCGCGTAGTGCACCGGCAGCTTGTGGAACGCTTTCCGAAAGAAGTCGAAGTAGTTGCCATCAATGCCTCAAGCGATGCTGCGATGCGCCAGTACCTCCTTAAATACGACACTCTCCATGGAAGATTTGATCATGAGGTCATGGTTGATGGGGAGAATCTGAAGATTGATGGAAAGCCTGTGAGAGTGGTGAAGGAGCGCGATCCCTCAAAGTGCCCCTGGAAGGAGCTCAAAATCGATATCGTAGTCGAAGCCTCGGGCAAGTTCCGTGAACGTGCCAAAAGCGAGGCTCACCTCAATGCTGGCGCCAAAGCAGTTCTCATCACAGCGCCACCTAAGGATGATATTAAGATGGTTGTGCGAGGAGTGAATGATGAAGTGCTGAAATCAGCTCTCCCGATTGTGAGTGCCGCCTCCTGTACCACAAATTCCATTGCACCCGTAATCAAAGTGCTCGATTCCTGGAAAGGCGTGAAGCGCGGCCTCATGTGCACCACGCACTCCTACACGAGCTCCCAGAATCTCCTCGATAATTCTACGGATAGCTCTAAGCTTCGGATTTCCCGCGCTGCAGCACTCAACATCATTCCCTCAACCACGGGTGCAGCAAAGGCTATTGGAAAAGTCTTCCCGCATCTCCAGGGAAAAATCGATGGGATGGCGCTCCGTATTCCTGTGCCAGATGTTTCTGCTTCGTACTTGGCTCTCGAGCTCAAAGGCGAAGTGACTGCGGAGGAAGTGAACGATCGATTGCAGAAGGCCGCGGAAGGAGAATTGAAGGGGGTCTTGGGGGTTGAGGAGGGCCTCCTCGTCTCCTCGGATTACATCTCCGATTCGCACTCGAGTACGGTGGATCTTGATTCCACAACCGTGATTGATGGGACTTTGGTGCAGATCCTCGCCTGGTACGATAACGAATGGGGGTATGGGATGAGGGTAACAGAACTCGTGAGTATGATAGGAAAAATGCTATGATGAAGTCATGTCCCCTTCGATTGTTTCCCTCAATCTCCACCTCAGGAACGCAGGTGCCAAAGATCACCTTCGTCATTTGATAACGGATATAGCTGAGGCCTCTAAGTACATTGTTCGCGAGGTGTGGCACGGGAAGCTCGGGGAAGCGGATTCCTCGAATCAATTTGGGGAAACTCAGCTCGAGATGGATGTCCTCAGCGATTCCATTCTGGAGCGGCATCTGCGGGAGAACGAGCTCGTCGCCTCCTACGCTTCCGAGGAACAGCCGGAACTTGTAGAGCTCCATCCAAAAGGCCCCTACACGGTTGTCTTCGATCCGCTCGATGGCTCTTCCCTCGTGGATGTGAACTTTGCCATCGGAACGATTGTCGGAATCTATGAACGCGGAGATCCCGTCGGCAAGACTCCGCGCGGACAGCTCGCCGCGCTCTACATTGTCTATGGTCCGCGCACGATCCTCATTTATTCCCTTGGAAAGGGGAAGGGCGTCCATCAATTCTTCCTCAATGATGTGGGTGAGTTTGTATTGGATCGCGAATTTTTAGGAATCGGTGACGAGGCGAAGAACTATGCCCCGGGGAACATTGCCGCGGCATCCGAGAATCTTGCCTACAAGAAGATCATCGATCAGTGGATTCAGAGGCAGCTGACCATTCGCTATTCCGGAGGGATGGTTCCCGATATCCATCACATCTTTGCAAAGGGGAACGGTATTTTCGTGAATTTGGGAGGAGGGAAGTATCCGAATGGAAAGCTCCGCCTCGTCTTTGAATGCGGTCCGTTTGCGTTCCTCATTGAGGAAGCAGGTGGCGCATCATCGAACGGCAAAAAAAGCCTTCTCGATCTCAAGATTGAGTCTCTGGATCAGAGGACGCAGATTATTGCGGGGTCGAAAAATGAGGTAGAGGATGTTTTGAGTAAACTTTAAAAGCTGTTCTTACTCAGATTTGGGTGCATCGACCCACTGGTTGCTCAAAGTGTCACGAATTTTCCCCCGTTCCACTTCCCGCTGGCAACCAATGCAGCGTTCTGCGTATGGCAGATACTTCAATCGCATTACAGGAATCAATGTATCGCATACGGTGCAGATTCCATAGGTGCCATCGCGTATCCGCTGGCGTGCCTCTTGGATTGCTATGAGCTCACTACGTTCCACTTCAAAAAGACCTAGTTTGATTTCTTTCATAACGTCTCCATTTGCGGTATCTGCAATATCACCAGAGGATTCGATGGTTACATCTTCTCTCTCAAGCGAGCGAAGATGGGTCTCACGTTTTGCGAGCAAAAAATTGATATCGATTATGGTATCTCTTCGATTTTTCATTGGTCGATGATTCTATCCATATATGAGTCCAATCGAAAAGAGAAATCATCGCGAAATCACTCCTCCCCCCACAATCTCCTCCCCGCGATAGAGCACGATGGATTGACCGGCAGAAATGCCAAGAAGAGGTCTTTCGAATCTGAATCGCATGGTTTTTCCGTCATGTGTCACCACGCCTTTCTCTCTCCTCCCGAGGGAATGAATACGCGCCTCGAAGGGGTGTTCCTGAGCCTCCGGGGGAACCCATGAGATCCAGCGCAACGATTCCGCTGAGAGGTGATTTTTGAGCGATTCTTCCCTGGAACCGACGATGAGCGCATTCCTCCCGATATCCTTCCTCACGACGTGCAGGGGGATTTTGAGCCCTCCGATACGCAGACCTTTGCGCTGCCCCTCGGTGAAGTGATGAATGCCCTGATGTGACCCTCTCTTCTTCCCTGATGTATCGATGATATCGCCGGGATTGGGTTCAATGTATCGATCGAGAAAGTCATGGGGTTCCTTCTCCGGGAAAAAGCAGAGATCCTGACTCTCTTGGTATTGCTTGGGGAGCGGGACGGAGAATTGTTTTGCGAGGGAGAAGACATCCTTCTTCTCCATGGATCCCAGAGGAAAGAGAATGCGGGAGAGTTGTTTCTGCGAGAGGCCGTAGAGGTAGTAACTCTGATCTTTGGTCTCATCGATTGCTTCGAGGAGAAGATACTTCTTAGCGCTCTCCTCAAACGCAATCCGCGCATAGTGACCTGTGGCTAACTTCTCGCATCCGAGCTCCTCCGCAAGTCTTAATAGTCTCCCAAACTTGATCGTGCGATTGCAGCCAATACAGGGATTTGGCGTGAGCCCCTTCCGGTACCCCTCGAGGAATGGATCGACTACTTCCTTCTTAAACTCTTCTGAGAGATCAAGCCGTTGGAGCTCGATACCAAGATCCGCTGCTACTTTTTTTGCTCGCGCAACAGTTTGTGCATTGCAGCATTTGCTTGGGAGGATTTCCGCAAGCGCTGGAGCCAGTGGATCTGTCCAGAGGTGGAACTGCACTCCTATAACTTCATGTCCTTCTGCTTTAAGGAGATGTGCAACCACACTCGAATCCACCCCGCCGGACATAGCAACAAGAATCTTCATATCGCTATTCTACTCGCGAATTCTCACTCTGAGAGAAAACCTGAGACAATTTTTAATGTTCCCTTCAAAAGAGGTTCGGAGGGAGTAATTGTGCTCTCTGCATTCTTCTCCTTAGTGATGAGAACAGTCGTGTACTTTGCAAAATTCTTCGGCAAATCCATCGTGGCATTTTGCAAGTAGTATCCGCCGTTTTCCGAAGGTGTGAGCGTGCCAACACGAATAGCATTCATCATTTCTTCCTGGAAGAGCCACACCACGTACTCCCCATCCTCGAGCTCTGGCAAATTGAGTCGTACGCCGGTTTTTACCGTGTGATCTTTGTACACATGCACTTCCAAGAACCCTCCATGGGATTCGTCACTCTCCTCCTGGACGAGTTTTGCTCTAGCACTCCAGATCATTTCTGATACTGGCTTTTCCTCTTCAGTAGTAGCCTGAGGGATTCCATTAGATTCATTGAGCACGCTCGCAGTGAATGTTCCACAGCTCGTGCAGAGAATTGTTATGATCGGTAGAAGTATCCAGAGATTTCGCATACGCTTTCCTCAAATCGTACCCTCGTTCCAGCTCCTCGCATTTTAGGAACGTAAGGAAGGAATCGAAAAATATGTCACCATAGAAATCCCGGTGGCCTCGAGCGTGTCCTCATCCGCTCCTCCGATGCTTTCTGTTCGATGGTATTAATGAGTGAATGGAACTCATCCGTTTTTTCTGGGTACAGAACCGAGAGCATGATAAGGACCTTCACCGTTTCCTCCACATTCGGGGAGAGTGCTACGAAGTGCAGGTTTTGTTCGATGGCATCCGCAAATGCACGGGCGCGACGTTCGATTTCGGGACTCACGAGTGCGATTTCCGGGTTCAATGCGAGGTTCCTGCTATCAGCCGCTGCATTTGTTGTTGGTTGCTGATAGCTCTCTGCAAAGAGAGCCTCCAGGAGCCCGCGTGCAATGCCCATATCATTCCATCCTGCGAGCTGAAACGCCTGATGGAATGCCGCAATTGCACTCTCAAAATCATCCTCCAGTAATGCAATCTCCCCCTTCAGTTTCAATGCTCGGGCATCGGAACTATTGAATGTGAGGTAACGATTCAAACTTGCTGTTGCCTCATCGGGTTTACCCTGAGCAAGCAAGAGGTGTGCTTCGCTTAAAAAGAGATCACGGGAAAACCATTCAGCACTCGAAGTCTTATACCACCCCAATGCAGCTTCCGCATTGCCCGAGGCTTCCGCATGGCGCCCGGCAGAAGAGGTGACAAGGTACCAACCCTCCCGCAGAGCAATGAGGAGGAGGAGAAGCGAGCAACACGCAAGAGTATTGCGAATTCTCCTTCCAGTTATGGAAGCGGGGAGGCGAACGAAATGGAATGATGGTGCATGACGGAGGAGAAATCCCATAGTGAGAAAGAGTGGCAGAGCAATTCCCACGAACTGAAGATTGTAATCAATGAGGTTATGCGCAATGGTTCCAGCCACACTTGTGGTGAGGAGTGCCGAGCCAAGACGTACACTATCTAAGGATTCGGGGAGTCGCTTGCCACTCCGGGAGAGCCGCAGCCCCGCCACGAGAACAAGGAAAAGGAAACATCCAAAGAGAAGTGCCGCTGGAATACCCCTCTCTGCACTGAATTTGAGGAAGAGGTTATGGGGATGATCCGAAGTCGTAAGGACGTGCTGCTGATACTGTGGATGAACGAAGCGAAAACTGTAGGGACCAAATCCAAAGAGAGGTTGCTGTAAGGTGAGGAGTGCCGAATGCTTCCAAAACTGGAGGCGCTCATCAACGGAGGAACGACCTTCCGCAGATTGAAAGGTGATTTTCTCTGTAGCAGATTCTACAGGGTAGAGCATGGAGCGCAGTTCATTTGCAGAAACGAACACAACAAAACCAATGCAGAGTGCGGAAGCAATTCTCCGGAGTGGCGCAATGATGGTGCTCCCTGCCGCATGACGGCGCGAGAGGAGGATCGTGAGGAGGAGAATCTGTCCGATGAATGCGATGAGCGCTCCGCGCGAGTAACTGAGCAGCAGACATCCGATAACTATTCCAATCGGAAGAAATTTGTAGGCGAAGCG
>DATDWC010000078.1:0-10666 GCA_035289805.1 Candidatus Peribacterales bacterium
ACGGGCAAAAGCCCAACCTGTACCGGAGAAAGCCAAAGCGGGAACATGCCTTTGAAGTGCTCTATCAGGAATCCGATAAAGCGCTCATGGGTGCTAAGAGGGGCTCTATGGATGCAGAGGGGCACTTTCTCGGTACCATTACGATCAATGTACCGGAGACCTACTCTTCCTGGGACGTCAAAATCCACTTGGTTTGTGGCTAGGGTGAATTCCCGACCAATTGCACTCCAGACTTCCACATCGATTTTTGGACCATAGAATGCAGCCTCATTTTCTGCTTCCACGTATTCACAATTTGCTTTCATCATGGTGCGGCGAACCATTTCCTCCGTCTTCTTCCAGAGAGCGGGCTCGTTCACGTACTTCTTTCCAAGTTCATGAGGATCATGGAGCGAGAGGCGCATCACATACTTTTGAATATTGAAGAGCTGGAAGTACTCCTTATAGAGATCCATGACAGAGAGAAACTCCTCCTCAAATTGCTCCTCGGTGCAGTAGATGTGGGCATCGTTCATCGAGAGTGATCGCACACGCATGAGTCCAAAGAGCGCACCCGAATCCTCGTACCGATAGCATTGCCCGTACTCGGCAAGTCGCAGTGGCAAATCGCGGTAACTCCGTTGGGAGGATGCAAAGATTTCGTGGTGATGAGGGCAGTTCATAGGTTTGAGGAAGTACTCCTCATCCTCATCTACCTTCATCGAAGGGAACATCACATCGCGGTAGTGCTTCAGGTGTCCCGTTCGTTCGTAGAGCTTGGCCTTCGCAACGTGTGGGGTTCGCACGCGCTGGTATCCCCTCTCGGCCTCCTTCTCCTTTGCAAGCTTCTCGAGCTCATCTGCAATGATCGTGCCTTTTGGAGTCCAGAGTGGGAGGCCGGGGCCTACCATGTCGCTAAAGACGAAGAGATCGAGCTCTTTGCCAAGCTTCCGGTGATCGTACTTCTTCGCTTCTTCCAGATTATGAAGATATGTTTTGAGCTCTTCCTTGCTCGCAAATGCTGCAACGTAAATGCGCGTGAGTTGTTCACGTTTCTCGTCTCCGCGGAAGTACGCACCCGCAAGTGACATAATTTTGAAGGCATCCGCGGGAATCTCCTTCAAATTTTCCACATGCCCCCCTTTGCAGAGATCCACAAAGGTTTCCTCTCCTTTCGCATCCACATTCCGGTAGTTCGTGACTTCCTTCTCCCCTCCTTTCTTTAAGTCTTCGATGAGCTCCACTTTAAAGGGCTGCGTTTTCTTCTTCCAGAATTTGATCGCATCATCCACTTTTAGATTATCCACAGCGAATGTTTGGCCTTGGTTAATGATTTTGCGCATCTCCTTTTCGATTTTTTCAAAATCCGAATCGGTGATCGGTTCTTTAAAGAGGAAATCGTAGTAGCACCCCGTATCAATCGGCGGACCGATGCTGATTTTTGTCTCCGGCCAAAGTCTTAAGACTGCCTGCGCGAGGACGTGCGCCAAAGAATGGCGAATCTTGTAGAGAGAATCTATGGCGGATGGAGCGGGGCACATCGCTTAACGCAGTATATACTGCTGATTGACTTGAAGCGATTTCATCCAAAGAGACAGGCAAAAAAGCGGCACACAACGCGCGTTGGCGGCCGCACCCATCGCCTCTGTGCCTCTGTCATTGTTTTAAAAAAGGGAGGACATAACGAAATCCTCGTCCTCATTGTCCATAAGCCACGCAGACGCGATGCCTGGCAGATCCCCCAAGGGGGCGTGGAACCGGGAGAGACGATTATCGAAGCAGGGAAAAGGGAATTAGAGGAGGAAACGGGGATCCGTCTTAAGGGGGAAATTCTCAAAACCCCCTTTCGCTACGAGTACGATTACCCCGCAGCATTCCTCAAAAAAGAGAATCCTCTCTACGATGGGCAGAATATTGAGTTCCTCGCTGCAACATTCCCAAAGAATGCCATCGTTCGTGTTGATCGCGATGAGCTGGATGATTTCAAGTGGGTTTCTCCCAAGAATCTGAAGAGGTACGTAAAGCGCGTGGATTACCGCAAAATAGTCGATGGGGCGATCGAATGGGCAGAAGGAAAGAGCTTTTGACACGTCATGCTCATCTCTGAGCTACCACTTACGTCATGCTGAGCGGAGTGAGCTCCGCCAAGAGGCGGAGCGAACGGAGTCGAAGCACGTCGCAACTGAACCTACTGTTTCCACTTATTTTCCTGAACTCTTTTCACGATTCTTCTTGCTCATCGCTAGATCATG
Source organism: Candidatus Peribacterales bacterium (assembly GCA_035289805.1). GTDB lineage: Bacteria > Patescibacteriota > Gracilibacteria > Peribacterales > Peribacteraceae > DATDWC01. The sequence goes on from DATDWC010000078.1 coordinate 2,232, forward strand.
AATTTTCTCCCAATCACCTTTAATCAAAGCTTCCTTCTTTTTTCTGCTCCATCCTTGTAATTGTTTTTCTCGGCGGATGGCATCAGTGACAGTGTCGCACTCTTCCGAATAGACAAATTCAACTGGTCTTCGTTGATAGGTATAGGAATTTTTATCCAAGCCTTCTTTATGCATTGCTATACGTTCCTCAAGATTACCTGTCACTCCAATATAGTAGCTCCCATCACCACATCTCAGAATATATACCCAAAATGTTCGCATGGAGGTTAATGGTATCACAGATAAACCTTGCGACGTGCTTCGACTTCGTTCGCCCTGCGGGGCTCACTACGCTCAGCATGACGTAGAAGCAATGACGTATACTGAACACAATGAGACTCCTCTCCCTCACCCTCGAACAATTCAGGAACTATGGGAATCTGGAGGTAAATTTTACCGAGAACGAGCTTGTGACAGTGCTGATGGGAGAAAACGCAACGGGGAAGACCAATATTCTGGAAGCGATCGCGATCCTTGCGCACCTTAAATCCCCGCGAAAGGTGGAGGATCAGGATTTAATCCAATGGGAAAAATCTCACTACCGCATTCGTGGCCGCTGCAGAACGGATCAAGGGGAAGAGCGCTCGCTTGAAGTTGTTTCACAAGTGGAACCTAAAAAAATGAGAGCTGCATTTGTGAACGATGTGCGCACCCCCGCTCAGCGCTACATCGGAGCTCTCCCCCTCATCACGTTCACTCCCGATGACTTACTCCTTTGGAACGGTGCACCCTCGGAGAGACGCAGGCTGGTTGATCTTCTCCTTTCGCAGGTTTCCGGCAGTTACCTTCAGGCTCTGATGGAATACGAAAAATCTCTGCGACAGAGGAATGCGCTCCTCAAACAGATTAGGGAAGGAACCGAAAAACTCTCTTCGCTTGATCCCTGGGACGAGAAGCTTGCGACACTCGGCACTCTGATTACGATCGATCGCTTACAACTCTTCGAAACTCTGGAGCTCACGATCAAGCGCGAGCTCACAGCGCTCGGTGAGCGCCCGAACGAGGCACTTTTCCGCTACCTTAGGAAAACAACTGCCCAGAGTGCCACTCCACTACACGCAGAACTGATGAGTGAGCTCCTGCACTACCGCGAGCGCGATGTCCTGACTTTTGGCACTTCCACGGGTCCGCATCGCGATGACTGGACGCTGATCGTGGATAACCATGATATTGCAACTTCCGCTTCCCGTGGCCAGCAGCGCGCAGCACTCCTTGCGCTCCTCCTACTTGAGGCATCATTCTTAGAGCTTCGAACAGGAGAGAAGCCGATCCTCCTCCTCGATGACATCTTCTCCGAGCTTGATGAAAAGCACCGCACAGCGGTTCTCTCTCGCCTTTCGGATCACCAAGTTCTCATCACCGCAGTTGAGCTTGATTCCAAGCTAGAGAAGGAAGCGCACGTTCTCATCTGTCCCATCGGGGTATAAATCACTATTATACTATTCAATTGAATAGTATAGCATCAAAATCCCCTCTTCCACTTCCTCACAACCTCAAACCCGAAGGTGAGGTAGTACTTTGGCGAGAGCGGTAAATCCATGCAGTGCATGAGCTCCAGGAGCTCTCCACCAAATCCTGTTTTGAATGTTCGCACTCCCGCAAAGGGGTGCTTCTTTGCGCCCTCCGGGGAAATTCCCCAGAAGTTATAGATCCTATCCCCTCGCCTCAGCGCATCGCGGATGGCTGTCCACTGAAGAAGGTACGAAGCATAACTCTCTGGATGCTTCACACTACTTGCTCCGTGGTGGTAACTCGTTTCATTGCCATAAACCATGTGAATAGAAGCTGCAACAGGCTCACCACGAAACCGTGCGACATAGAGCGTGCATTGATGGGATTTGGAAAACTCTTCAACCTGCGCACGGATGAAGCTGAAGGAATACGGAACAAAGTGGTGACGCTTCCTTGTTTCCTCGTAAAGTTTAAAAAAAATCGGAAGATCTTTGATGGGATCAGTGGAAGCTGTAACCACAACACCCTCCTTCTCCGCACGGCGCACGAGATTCCTCGTTGTTTTTCTCATACCCATCAGAATTTGTTCCTCCGTTTTCCCTCGAAGATCGATGTACCAGATGTGCTCTGCAAGGAGGTGGAGAGGAGCTGATCGAAATCCAAGTGATCTTAAAATTTCAACTTGTGGATCCTCCTTCGACCAGAAGGGGCTCATGCGAATGAATGCACAATTTTTGTCACGCGCTATTTTTTTCAATTCACTCACAATCATAGAAAGAATTTCTACATGATTTGGTGCTTGGTGCTTGGTGCTTGGCCTGTCGGCCGTAGCCCCGTGGGCGAAGGCTGATGCTTCCCGCAAGAGCGGACCGTACATGACTGCTAAATGCTTTCCGCGTTTTGCCGGAACAATAATTGCCTGGCAGATCCCGGAGATCTTGCCATGTTCTCCGGCAGCAATGCGAATCGGCTCCTCCCCTACCGATCCATACACTTCCCCCATTGAAAAAGACTGGAGAAACGGTTTCCATTCATTTTCTTGAAGGAATGATTCCCATAAAGCCCGATCCGCATTCATGAGTTCCATAGAGTAATGCCCTGATCATAACATCGCACGTAGCGCATGAACGAGGTATTCAGCCTGTGCCTGCTCCATAGTCGGGTGCACAGGAAGTGTAACAATGTGCTTTGCAACATCTTCCGCAATGGGACAGGAACCCTTGGCATAGCCTGCCGCTTCTTCACTCACCTGCGCAGGGTTCACCACAGAAGCACACCACCCATCATCCAGGTAGATCTGCTCGTGCTTAAGCTGAGTGCGGAGCATATTGGCATCGCGTGCGTAGACTGGAAATTTTTGGAGGACCGGGGCCTTGAGTGCAGCCTCCGGCATGCTCCAGTTCCCCTCTCGGGCGGCCTTCGCGTACAGGAGAGAAAATGATCGCCTCTGATTATTCAATGCGGAAAGTGAATGGAATTGCTCGAGAATGAGTGCCGCACATGCATTCGGGAGAGCATGAATCATAATGCCAGTCTTCCCCTCTTTTTCTCCGGATTGATACACAGGAGGAAGCAAACGCAATATTCGGATCCAGTGAAGGTATGCCTTTGCGAGTGTTGATCCAAGCGGCAATCCCCAGAGCCAAAGCGCAAAGTGATAGCGAATTGGGTAGCCGAGGAAATTGAGAATGAGCCAGAGCGAAAGTGGCTCTGCTTTTTTCTCCTCTTCATCAAGCACTTTCCCAAGCGTTCCATGGCGTGTGAGGGTAGCTCCTCCTGTCACTCCGGAAATCGCTTTATCGCGTCCGAAGCTTAAGATGAGCATATCCCCACGTGAACCAATATCGCGGGAAGGATCATCGGGGAGAACATGTGCGCAATCTTCGATCAGGGTGATATTCCGCTTATCGCAGATTGCACGGAGGCGCTCGGTATCCGCCGGAATGCCAAAGGTGTGCTGGCAGATAATCGCACGGGTTCTGGGTGTGATCTTCGCTTGGATCTTCTGTGGATCAATGTTCAAAGTCATAGGATCGATATCGCAGTACACCGCCGTTGCACCCGCGGCATGCACGGCATTCGGTACAACGACACAGGTATAGGCCTGAATGATGATCTCATCACCACTCTTCAGCATGAGGGATTTTAGTCCCGCAAGAAGTGCCTCTCTCCCCGAGGAAAAAAGCGAGACACTCATGCCAAAGTGGTGGCTGAGTGCGGATCGTAGTTCCTCAGTCTCGCTGCCGCTTCTCCATTTCTGTGGGAAGAACTGCAAACGGAACGCGAGCTTCCACTGCCCCCTTGTAACAAGTGGCCCAAAAGTGTGATGGATGGGGAAGCGGACGCGGGGCATATGGAGAAGAATAGCTACGAAAGCAACTTCTCCACAATCGTCTCCGGCATTCTTCCAACGCAGACAATCAGCATGCCCTTCTCGATCTTGAGCGAAAATTTCTGCCGTGGGAACACCTTGAGAGGATGACCATACCCCTGCTCAAAATAATGAACACATTTTTTACTCAAAAATATGACTTCATCGAAGACTTCCCGCGAGAGGAGGCCAAGTTCTTCATGGATTGCTCGCTCCTCTTTACCAAGCTCCAGGAGCCCTGGGGTAATGAGAATCTTCTTTGGTGCATTGAATGTTCGCGCCCATTCGATCGCGGCGCGGAAGCTCTCGGGGCTCGCATTGTAGGTATCATCCAGGACCACCTGCTCCTGCGATCCCTCCTTCTTCTGGAAGGTCTGCACAGGAGGAGTAAATGTGGCAAGGCGCTTGGCGCTCTCTGCAAGTGGCACACCCAGGGTCTCTGCTGCACCTACAGCAAGGAGGATATTCGTCACCTGATGAGTGCCGAGGATTGGTACATGGAATGCCTGTCCGCGGAGCGTAAAGGAAATGCCACCCTGAAGCTCCACGATATCGAATGCTTCGTACGTCGCATGTCCACCCGTGCCTACGGTTTGAACAGGGCACGCAGCGCGGCTCATCAGGTCACTACAAAACGTGGTATCGGCATTGAGGAATGCATGCCCCTCTGGCGGGAGCGCCTCGAAGAGTTCCCCCTTGGCTCTGCAGAGATCTTCCTTTGATCCAAAGAGCCCTAGGTGCTGCCTACCTATGTAGGTAATGAGGCCGATGTGCGGTTGTACGAGTGAGCAGAGCAATTTGATTTCGCCACGGCGGTAGGCACCCATCTCCACGATGAAGATCTGATGAGATTCACGGAGCTTACGCCGAATGAGGTTTGCCACTCCCATTTCTGTATTCACGTGGGCTGGAGTCACAAGGAGACTTCGATCCGAGAGAATGTGTGCTAGGAGTTCCTTCGTCGTCGTCTTTCCAACGCTCCCCGTAATCCCCACTACAGCAAGGTGCGTCATTCTTCTGCGAATGGAGCGCGCCTCCCGTAGCACTCGCCGCTTGAGGAACTGATCGAGTGGGTAAAGAAGCATCCATGCAAAAATGACAAAAAGGAAAGGGAGGAGCGGCAGGAGCGAGAGCAGAGTCATCGCCCATACGTGCTCATGGAGCAGAGAGAGAATCACTATTGTGATAAAGAAGAAGAGACATGCGATGGAAGTAATGGCAACCGCTTTCATGGTCCATACCGGTCGAAGCTGCTTGCCCAAAACAAACTTGAAGAGCATGAGCCAAACGAGTGCACCGTACGAAATCCAGAGTGCAACTTCTGCCCATTCCGCAGTTGCTTCAAATGCGCCGAGAGAGAAGTACACAATCAAACCAACAGCAGTAACAGCAGGGCGCACAACGCCAAAGAGTTGTGCGAGTCGTCCCTCGCGCCTCAAGTGTTCGCGAAGTCTATCCCGACGCCACTCTTTAAGTTGAAAGAGGCGCGTGAACGTGAGGAGCGGAGAGAGTCCCGCAAGGAAAACGCCGATGCAGAGGAGAGCCTGCATGGAAGTCCGGGGTATTCTACTTACAAAGCTCCACGAATGACACCCGCTACCTCCTTTGCGCGATCACGGTGCACTCTGTGCCGTATGCCTGGATACGTGTGGAGCTTTGATTGAACAATTTTTTTATTCATAATTTCACTATCCCGAAGAGGAGTCATCGTATCGCTCTCTCCCCAGAAGAGATCTGTCGGCACGGAAATCGTGGAGAGGAGCGGTGTGAGATCTTCGTTAATGACATTGACCATTGTTTGCTTGAGCGTGCCTTCTGCCTTCTCGTAATCATGCACCATGAGAAGTTTATAGAGATACATTCGTGCAGTGCGTTCAAAGAAGCGGAGTCCCCGAATCGAGAAGAGCGACTTCCCCAGAGATGCAATGTAGATACCGAGGCATCTCTTAAAATGTTTTGGTCTCCGTATTCCTGCTGCCGCACAGAGGAAGAGGTGCGAAATCCAATTCGCTCTTCGTGATGCAAGCTTGATTGCAATGCGTCCTCCATGCGAGTGCCCAAGCAGAAAAACATCTTTGAGTTGGAGAACTCGTACGAGCTCCTCGATGTGATCAGCATAATCATCCGTTGACCAAGCAATCGGGAGATCACCACTCTCTCCAAACCCTGGGAGATCCAGTGCAATAATGCGCACAGGATCATTTTTCATTGCCTCTCGGAGCTCTGTAAAGGATGTGTGACTTGCTCCCCATCCATGGAGACAGAGGAGATCCTGACCTTCACCCGTGAAAGTAATAAGAGTAGGAATGCCTTTGATGGTAATCATTCGCTTTTCCACGAGAACATCATAATGGAACTTGTAGATGTGCGGCGCCCTTACGTACATAACATGAACTTCTTCCCACTTCTTTCGATCAAGGCATCCTTCTTTAACTTCGTAAGGAGCTCCTCCAGCCATTCCTTGTGATCCTCTGGTTCCCAATCGATACACACATTTCTTCCAATTTCGGAGAGGGTGAGTCCTCTTTTCGCATCACGCAGCTCTTCGATGATCTTCCCGCGGAAGATACGGTTTGGAATATGGCGCGATCCCACGAGGCGCCCCGGTTCCTTTCGAAGGATTCTTCGCTTCGGCCTGATCTTTGGCATTGCAAGCGCGCCGTAATCCATGAGTGCAGCGTGCCAATCCGCTGTCGCGGAAGTTACTGGTTTTTGGTTTCTCGTTATTGGTTCTCCATTTTTCTTTTTCTCATAACCAGAAACTAAAAACCAAAAACGAGAAACTTTCAAAGCATGATGAAGCACCTCCTCCGCTAGTGTGAGTAATTCCCGATCGCTTACCCTCCATGTCCCATCCTCATTTGGAGGTCCAAAGAATATTGTGTGGAGCACTCTCCTGATATTCGTTTCGATACAGGGAGTGGGAATATGGAATGCAAAGTTTCGGATCGCAGCCGCTGTGTAATGCCCAATGCCAGGAATCGATTGGAGCTCCTCCATTTCCTTTGGAAATTTTCCTCCATGCTCGCGGAGAATAATTTGTGCTGCATCCCGGAGTCTGAGTGCTCGTGAGTTATACCCCATCCCCCGCCATGCCAGAATGACACCACGGTTCGATGCGTGAGCGAGATCCTGAATCTTTGGAAATTCCCGGAGAAAGCGCTTGTAGATCAAAATGACCCGCGAGACCTGCGTCTGTTGGAGCATAACCTCGGATACAAGGATTCTATATGCACGCTCCGTATCGTTTTTGATCGTGAGATCGCGCCACGGGAGTAGGCGCTTATGATTCCCGTGCCACTCCCACAGCATATCGACGAATGCTCTGATCTGTTCCGTAGAAGGCATGGCCAAAGTATACTGCGCTTCCATGTGGAGATCCTCCCTCCTCGTTTCTCTTCTCTTTGCACTTACTCCAGTACAAGGAAGTGCCGCAGAACTCCCTCAAGAGCTCGAGACAAAGCTCCGGGAACAGGTTCTCCAATGGATTAATGAGAATAGAGTGGAAGCGAAACTCCCCACACTCTCCTTTGATCGAGGAGTAAACAAAGTTGCAGAGCTCCATGCCGATGACACCGCAGAGCACTTTGATCCAACGAGTGTAGAAACGCGGGAGCAAACATACCTCGCCCATACGAGTTCCGATGGCAAGGATCTCCTTGCGCGCTTTAAAGCAGCAAACGTCGATGCAGGTTGGGGATTTGCAGAGAACACTGGCTACTGGACTAGGAATCCATTTGGAGAGATCGAAGAATTCTCTCTCTACGGCCTCACCCTGATGCACGAAGGAATGATGGCAGAGGTGCCACCGAATGATGCACATCGGGAAAATATCCTCGGCCCTTACACGCACCTTGGGGTTGGCCTCTCGCTCTTTGATACCGAAGAAGCGCCTCTCAATGCGATTTTCCTTGTCACGGATTTTAGTAGGAGAGTAACGGAGGAAGAGGAGCGCGCATTCCGCGAGGCATACGGACACATCCCCACTTCCCCGCGCACGCTTCTCCACAGTGCAGCACCGATCGATCACGAGGGTCCGTTCATTGATATTCGACCAGAGGATAACTTTGTAGGAGCAATCACCGCTCTCAAGGAGCAGGGAATCCTCGCGGGGTACGCGGACGGGACATTTGGTGCGGAGAAACCCGTGAGTCGTGCTGAGCTCGTGAAGATGCTCCTCGTGACGATCGATCTCTCCCCGATCGGTCGTGAATTCAACCAGTGCTTCACCGATGTCTTTAACCAGTGGTTTGCTCCCTACGTCTGTCTTGCAAAGCGGAACGGATGGATCACCGGATACGAGGATGGGAGCTTCCGCGCTACCAATGATGTTTCACGTGCGGAGGGAATCACACTCACTGCACGGATTTTCGCATTTGATCCTGGTATGAAATCAAAAAAGCAGAATGAATCCTTCTCCGATGTCCCAAGAGATACATGGTTTAGTGAACCCATTTCCACACTTGCCTCCCACGATATTCTCCCCTTCCAAAAAAACCTCCTCCATCCAGAGCAACCGCTCACGAGAGGAGAAATGGCCGAGATGCTCTCCCGTGCTCACACTATCCATACA
>DATDWC010000079.1:0-41564 GCA_035289805.1 Candidatus Peribacterales bacterium
ACTCTAACTCCACTGCACTGAAGATTAATGACCCTATGCCTCACTTCGAGCTCCCAGGGACAGATGGTCTTACGATTCGCTCCAAGGAGATCCGCGATCCTGTTCTCGTTGTGATCTTCACCTGCAATCATTGCCCCTATGCTCAAGCCTATGAAGATCGTTTGATCACTCTTGCGGAAGATTTGGATCAGGAGGGAGTGCAGTTCATTCTGATCAATTCGAACGATGCCACAAACTATCCCGAGGATGATTTTGTGCATATGGAGAAGAAGGTGGAGGAAAAGGGATACCCCTTTCCCTACTGCCACGATGAATCCCAGGAAGTCGCTAAAGCCTACGGCGCTCTCTGCACGCCGCACTGTTTTGTCTTCAATCGCGAGCGGAAACTCAAATACAAAGGGCGAGTGGATGATAACTGGAAAGAACCGGAAAAAGTGACAGAGCATAACCTCCGGGATGCCTGCCGTGCGATTGCCAGAGATGAGGAACCCCCGGTGCACGAAGCAAACGCTATAGGGTGTTCTATCAAATGGAAGGAGTAATAGATATTTATCTGCCATAACTCTTGATTCCTATGTGAGCCAAGAGTAGAACTCCTGTAACTTTAATTCTTTCCAAATATTTCTATGGAAAAGACCTCCCAAGAGCAAGAATTGCCAGCAGGTTTGGCAGGAGAAATCGCCGAAGATCACTCGATGAGTGAAGAGAACAAACAAGACGAGCGCGAGAGGCAAAAGGAAATTAGTCTTCGATTAGAACGGGCAAGTGCCGGAGGAAAATTTGTAAAAACTATGAGGCGTATTCATTGATTTTTGATTCGTAACACCAGTATCTCCGGCGGCGCGAAGAGCCGCGCGCGGGGACCTGTCTCCCCTACTCCGCGCGTAATCGCAAGAGTGGTATTCCCATCCAACGGAAAGATCCCCTGATCGTAGGAACGCGGGAGTTGGGTGGGGAGTGCAGGGAGAGGACCAATGAAAGGAAGACGAATCTGCCCTCCGTGCGTATGGCCGGAAACAATCAAATTCGCATAGGAAGATCTATTATCCAGGATCACGCTCGGATCATGAGCAAGTAGGATCACGGAGGATTTTTGTGATGTCTTCGGGAGGGCGCTTTCCAAGTTATCGTGCCCCGAACAGGCGTCATCAATACCGGCAATGAAAAGTGGTCCCCCTTCCTCTAAAGGCACTTCCACCGATTCATTGTTGAGCATGCGTACATTGAGGCGCTCAAGGGTTCGCAGAACTACATTCGATCCATCAAATGTTCCATAGTAGGTGCTGCTCTTCCCCCTGTGGGAAAGACAGTTGTACTCATGATTTCCCATCACACCAAAAACACCGTAGCGAGCTTTGAGCTCCTGGAGCGGCGCAAGGTGATCGGCAGGATCTGATCCGTGGTAGGTATAGTCCCCTGCAAGGAGCACAAGATCCGGTGAGAGTGCATTCACTTTCTGAACGAGCCTCTGCATAAATCCTCTGCCTTTGTATGGACCCACATGGAAATCGCTAAGCGCAACAATGGTGAGTTTCTCGACTGTTGGTAGCGAAACCCTCTCTTCGGTAATCGAAATCATGCGTGATTCAATGAACGAGCCGTAGAGCACCGTGAATGAGAAAGCAGCACCAACCACAATGAGCGGTACGCGTCGGAACTTTGACCAGGATCTCTTTTTAAGGCCGATCCATACGAGTCCGCCGCCTCCGGCGACGAAGAGCAGAATGAGTCCATCCCAAAAGAGGGACATCGTGAAATAGGTCCAGATCATCCCCCCTATGGTACACTCCCTGTAATGGCAAAGCGCGCAAAATCAGCACACAAACGCATCGCCCTGGGTGCCGATCACGCGGGGTTTGCACTCAAGGAATCGCTCCGGGAATACTGCAGAAAGAAAGGAATCGATGTGTTGGATGTGGGTACATTCAGTAAGGAATCTGTGGATTACCCGCTCATCGGGAAGAAGATCGCAGAAGTCATGCTCGCAGAGAAGATTTCCGGAGTTTTCCTTGGAGGTTCTGGATTTGGCGAGTGCATGGCTGGGAATAAAATCGCCGGGATCAGAGCTGCGCGCTGTGCTTCGGTGGAAGACGCAGTCATCACACGACGACACAACGATGCAAACATGTTGAATCTCGGCGGGAGGATGATGAAGGGAGCGGAGGCAAAGAAGATTCTCGATGCGTTCCTCACTACCCCCTTCGATGGCGATCCCAATTCCAAAGAAGATGGCGAGAGGCACGTACGGAGAATAAAGATGCTGCACGAAATGGATGGATATCCCTATCCGTAAACCCTACAGCCCTAACGCCCTATGTCCCAAGTTCTCATCACTCCCTCAATCCTCTCGGCAGACTTTGCAAAACTTCAGGAGGAAGTGGATTCCATCGCTCCCTACAGTGATTGGCTGCAGGTAGATGTGATGGATGGACACTTCGTGCCGAATTTGAGCTTTGGTGCACCGGTGATGAAAGCAATCAAAACCGATCTTCCACTCGACGTGCATTTGATGGTGACAAATCCTGCAGAGCGAATCGATGAATTTGTCGAGGCGGGGGCTTCTCATGTCACATTCCACGCGGAAGCAGTTCCAGGGAGAGCCGATCAGGAACATCTGGTAAAAGTAATTCGAGCGAAGGGCTGCACTGCTGGCATCGCTATTAATCCGGAGAGTCATCATGATTTGATTCAAACAATGGATATTGATCTCGTTCTCTGTATGACTGTGCATCCTGGGAAAGGGGGTCAGCAGTTCCTCGAGAGCGTTCTCCCGAAGATCAAAGAGATTCGTTTGCAGCACCCCGATGTGATGATCCAGGTAGATGGAGGCATCAATGCAGAAACTGGCAAACTCTGCAGGGAAGCAGGGGCAAATAATCTCGTTGCAGGGAGTTACATTTTTAAGAGTAAGGATCGTAAGAAAGCGATCGAGGCACTCCGGGGATGAACAGAGCCATGATACACTTGGCCCATGTTCTCCATTCAAAACGTGTCTCACGGAGATCACATTCAGAACCTCTCCTTTGAGGCTGCACCCGGAGAGTGCATTGCGGTAGTTCTCCAAACAAAAAATGATGTACAAGCATTGATCCGCCTCCTCACAGGAGAGGAACGATTGGAGAGTGGGAGCATTCTGATTGATGGCATTCCTTTAGAAAAATTAACCCCAAGGCTCCTCCAGATGTATAGGAGAAGCCTCGGCCTGATGCTTACCGAAGAAGAGCTCCTCCCTGATCGATCTGTGTTCGATCACATCGCAATTCCACTGCGCGCACAGGGGATCTGGAAAAAGAGGAGGGAGGAACGAATTTTTGCTCTCCTCACAGAGATCCATCTTACGAAGAAGCACTCCGCAGCACTCCACACACTCTCGAGTGGGGAAAAGCGGCGCGTAGCAATCGCCATGGCACTCGCAATGGAGCCAAAAATCATTATCGTAGAGGATCTCATAAAAGAAGATGATGATCCCGAGACAGAGGAAATCATAAAGAGCCTCCTCGCAAAAGCGATCCAAAGCGGTGCAACCATCATCATCGGAACGTTGAATGCTGAGCGCTTTCATGCGCTTGATCCAAAGATCATCGGAGGAAGTGGAAAAGAGAAAGCGAAGGAACAAATCGCAAACACTTCCTGGAAAGCGAAGGAGCGAACCCGCATTATCCCCATGCCCTTATGACGCCTACCCCAAGCGACAAAACTGACTATGCCTCTGCGGGAGTGGATATCGCGCGGGGGGATGAGGCGGTACGAAGGCTTAAAAAACACGTCGAGAGTACATTCAACAAAAATGTGCTGCGGGGAGTGGGATCATTTGCGGGAGCACTTGCTGCAGAAGAGCTCACAGCGCTCGATGAGCCTGTGATCCTTGCAAGTATCGATGGAGTAGGTACGAAGACCGTCATTGCAGAAAAAACCGGGCAATGGGAGGGCATCGGTCACGACATTGTGAATCACGGTGCAAACGACCTCGTCTGCCAAGGTGGCAAAGCAATCCTCTTCCTCGATTACATTGCCGCAAGCAGATTGGATCCTGCAGTCGTCGAAATCATCGTGAAGGGCATGAGCGATGCATGCAGGGAGGTTGGCTGCGTCTTGATTGGTGGCGAAACCGCCGAGATGCCGAAGGTCTATAGCGAGGGATCCTACGATGTCGCAGGCACCATCATCGGTATCGTAGAGCGTGAGAAGATGATCACAGGAGGCATGATCGAAGAGGGTGATGTGCTCGTCGCACTCGGAAGCAACGGCCTCCATACCAATGGCTACTCCCTCGCAAGGAAGGTGCTTCTGGAAGATGCAAAGATGGATCCGAATGGTGTAGTACCAGAGCTCGGTTGCACTCTGGGCGAAGCTCTCCTCAAACCTCACACGCTGTATGCGAATACCGTTCTCAGGCTCCACCACGAAATTGGATTGAAGGGAGTTGCGCACATCACAGGTGGAGGCATCGCGGGGAACCTCATGCGCATCATTCCGGAGGAACTTGGGGGCCGGATCGAAAAGAAATTGATTCGAAGGCTTGGGATCTTCGATCTGATTCAAAAAATGGGAAATGTGAGCGAGGAGGCAATGTACGAGGCTATGAATATGGGAGTGGGAATGATTCTTGTTTGTAATCCGTCACAGGGTGAGAAGATACTTTCTGGCGCTTCTGGGTCCTATGTCATAGGTGAAATTGTTGTTGGAAGTGGAGTTTCTCTCATAAATTGACATAGTCACATAATTATTATTTAATATTTCCATGTTGGAAGGTAAAGAAATTAATGTGTGCCCAATGTTCGACGGGCTCGGCATTTCTACTCGAGGACTACAGCCGATTGTACAAACTCCGGGTATGTACCCATATAAGGAACAAGGAGATGTTCGGAAAAACTGGTCGTACTTTATGTCCTATGGACTAACGGCTCTGCGACAAGATTTCACACAGAGATCTGTGCCAAATCCGCGTATCATGGCGCTTACCGGAATTGGAAACGGGCTCGAGGGTATAGCCGCCGCCCGCATTTTCCCGGATTCGCTCCGCAGGCTCCATGTCATCGATGTTGATCAAGAAATTCTGAGGGGAGCTCTCCATAATATCCGCAGAAATGTCGAAACGACTCATTTGGAAATCATTGGCCATGTCGGATCATTTTTTGAACCAATCGAAGGAGATGGCGCAGTGATCGATCTTGCTGCCGGCAATGTGCCGAATCTCCCTTCGGAAGAAGATCAGAAGCTCATCACCGGTTCAGACAAAGGCACATTCATGCCACGCGAGTGGTTTGAGCGATATCTGCCACCGGAAATATTCTTGAAGTGGGCACTCGGGACTCAGTACGCATTCCTGATGAGCGCCTCCAAAGTTGTGCGAAAAGAAGGATCAGCAATGACACTCGTCGGAGGAAGATTCCCGCTCCCGCTTGCGAAGGATCTATTCACGCAAACAGGGTATGAACGCCCAGAGGAGGTCATCTGTGGATTCAAGCAACAGACTGAACCAACACCCGATTACCGCGGATACAGCGCGTTCGAACAGGCCTCGGATGATGTGCGATTTGATTTTTATCTCTATGAGAATGCGCAGAAGCGCTTAGCACAGTCCAACATTGGGAATCCGACAAGAATCCATACTGGCAGCAAAATCAAATCTACCCTCGAAGATCTGAAAGTAAGCGCGCAGCAAGCATTGGAAGTTCACTCACGAGGAACTACCCTCTTCGGTCACACGGTGCACCTCTTCCGGGGCATTCGGTAAGAAATACTCGACGAGCGCATGGTACAATCCCCCTCCATGCCTATTGCAACTGATTCCCGAGCCCTTTCCTGGGCATGCCTGAACCTTCTCACAAAGAAGCGCTACGACTTCCTGATAGCGACATATGGTTCACTGGAAAATGCATGGAATGCTCTGGATCAGAATCTCCTGCAAAAATTGGGGTGCCGCGAAGATACGATCTTAAAAGTACTCAACGAAAAAGAAGAGCTCAATCTCGATCAACATCAAACAATCCTGAAGAAACAGAATATTCAATTCCTCACGATCGGAGATGAGGAATATCCAGAGGCACTCCGCGAGATTGCAGATCCTCCTGTCTTTCTCTTTGCCAAAGGCAATTTAGATCTCCTCCGGGAACCCTTGATCGCAATTGTTGGAACAAGGAACATGAGCGCCTATGGGAAGAGGGTAGTGGAAATGCTTGTCCCTCCATTTGTGCACGCAGGTTTTGTAACGGTGAGCGGTCTCGCGATCGGTATTGATGCGGCGGTTGCAAAGGAGACAATGACCGTGGGTGGCAAAACGATCGCAGTGCTTGGAGCGGGCTTAAGTGCGATCTACCCCAAAACAAATGCAAGACTCGCGGAGGAAATTGTTGAACATGGCGGCCTCCTCCTCACGGAGTATCCCCTCCATATTGCTCCGGATAAGTACACCTTTCCCGCACGGAACCGCATCATTGCAGGGATCTCGCTTGGTACAGTCGTGGCAGAAGCTGCCGCTCAGAGCGGATCACTCATTACCGCAAGTCTGGCTCTCGAGTACGGGAAGGAAGTGTTCGCAGTCCCAGGACCGATCTTCGATCCCAATATGGAGGGCACACACCACTTGATTCAGAAGAGCGGTGCCAAACTCATCACTTCTGCAGAGGATGTACTCCTGGAACTTGGCGTTGTGATACCAGAGAAGAGTGCAAATTCCTCTTCCTATGAAGCACAAACCGCAGAGGAAGAGCTCCTCTGGAAGTGCCTCACCACAATGCCGCAGAGCGTGGATGAACTCACCGAAAAGTCAAAACTGAGCGTTGCCGCAATCAATGCCACTCTCACACTCATGGAGCTTAAGGGTGGTGCAAAGAATATCGGCAGAGGGCAGTGGGTAAAAATTTGAGGTATACTAATTACATGTGGCCTTTCCGCAGTAAAAGTAAGAAGTTTTCACGCATAGAGAAAGTGATTACAGGGCTCGTGATTGGTGGTGCCATAGGCTCGATCGTGGGCAAAACCCTCATGGATCGTATCCGCGAGAATGATGGGGAAAAAGACGAGAAGGATGACAAGGAGGAAACTGATATCGAAGAAAGTGATGAGGAATAGGCTTTTCCCGCAATAATTGCAGTAATTAAAAATGTAGTTGTCAAAAAAAACCAAAGTTCTACCATGAGAAACTAATTAACCATTTTGCTTTTGACGAATAATACAGAAGCACCGGAGGCAAGATTCTTTCCAGCATATCAGCAACGGGTACTCTATTGCCCACGAATAAATCCCAACTGGCCAGAAGAGCTCGAAGCATGGAATGCATTTGCACTCGATGATAAGACCAACACCGTCATGGCAGTTGCAAGAAACAAGAAAGAACTCATGCGCATTCTCGCCGAGCACCATATAAAGATTGCAGGAAGTGGAACAATCTTTCTTTTAAGAAAGAACTTTTCACAAAACAAACTGGTGGAATCTCACTCTCCAAGCAATTCCTCTACAAGATTGACCTCGGACTCAGTGGTCGGGGATGTGTCCTCCTCCACTCCCAATCCCTCTTCGATCACAAGCACAGGATCTTCGACGACGGCAGTGGGCTCGTAAGTTTCCTCCGTTTCCTCAGATTGATTTGCGGATGATTCATCTTCAATTGCTATGGCTTCTTCCTCTGTAGGAGAGGCATCTTCTTCGATATCTTCTGTTTCCTCTGTCGCACTTTCTTCTGTAACTTCTTCCTCCTCCACATCTGTGGCCGGCGTCTCCTCTGATACTGTGTCCTCTTCCTCACTCACTTCCTCTACAACTTCTTCGGTCTGCTCCTCAATCACGACGACTCCCTCCTCTCCAAGTTCCGCTTCTGCGAGAGCAGCGTACTTCTTCCAGGAATCCGACTTCCCTTCTGCATCCCCTGCCTGCACCACAATGATCTGTCGCGTAGCGACTGCCTGCTTTTCCGTAGGTGCAGGAGGCACGAACACGGAATGGGCGAAGAGGCCGACAAGAACGAGGAATACAAGAGCTGGCATGGTTTTGATGTTCATAGATATTATACACTATTTTTCATGTTTCGTCTATATCTACAAAAACCGCGCTTTATTAGCATTGTGATCATCGTTTGTTTCGGCATAGCGGATCACCCCGTCCTTCCCATGGAGGTAGTACCAGTAGGGGCTCTCCTTAGGGTGCAGAGCCGCCTGGATGCTCTGTAAGCCGGCATTTGCGATAGGGCCGGGGGGCAGTCCCACATGTTTTCTGGTGTTATAAGGCGAAGGATTTTCCAGATCTTCACGCGTGAGGGGCTCTGTAGACTTTAAGAGTGCATACCGGATAGTGGCATCTACATCGAGTCCCTGATTCGCATCGAAGCGCTTCCAGAGAATCCCGGAGACTATGGGGCGCTCCTCATCCGTCTTCGTCTCTCGCTCGATGAGCGAAGACATAATCACGATCTCTTTAAGTGAGCGCTCTGATACTGCAAGATCTTCCGCTAACCCCTCGATGATGCGTGTGCGGAATGTCCCAAGCATCCGCTCGAGGAAAAGCTGAGGGACGAATTCGTTCGGGTTCACAAAGTACGTATCGGGGAAGAGGTATCCCTCTAGTCTTCGAGCTCGATCTGAGGGCGCATCGAGAAATCCTTCTCCATCATTAAGAAAATCAAACGAGGAAAAATCACACGTCGCAGCGCATGCAAGGAGCGCTCCCTGCTCTCCTAAGCCATTCTCGGCAAGGAGTGCATCGATTTGATCGACTGTATACCCTTCCGGAATAGTGATCGTAACCTCCTGACCCTTCGCACTTGCGAGGATTTCTGCAATCTCCGCAAACGTTGCGTCTTCCGGAATCGAGAACGTTCCTGTTTTCACTCCTGTATCGAGTCCATTGATCTGGAGGTAGAGGCGGAAGGCAAATGCCGAAGGAACCAGACCATGCTGTTTAAGTGCCTGCGATATCTCCCGCACCGTCATGCCGCTTTCCACTTGTATCTCCGTTGGCCCCCCGAGGCCCTCCCCTCCTCCCATGACCTGGAGGAAGAAGATCGTTGCGCCAAACGAGAGGAGAAAGAGGAAGAAGAGTGCGCGGAGAAATTTCATGCGGAAGGAGTATACCGCTTTCTTCGAGTGTTCTCTTCGAGCGAGGCGCTAACAGGCGCCGAGTCGAGAAGTTCTCAAAACAACACGCTTCTCGATTCGCCCCGCTTAAGGCGGGGCTCACTCGAAGAGAACTACTGTTGACCGAGTCCTAATTCCCCCATCACCCCCTTCATCTTCTCTGCAGCAACAATCTGCGCTTTACCCATAGCACGATTGAATGCATCTTTGAGGAGCTCCGGGATCTGCTCACGGGGAACATCTGCAGCAATCTCGATCGAAACAACCTTCTGCTCACCATCCACTACCACTTTCACTCCTCGAGCTTCCGCTTCGATGTGGATTAATTTGAGTTCCTTCTTGGCCGCCTTGGCCTGCTTCTGGAGCCGATACATGTCACGCGCTTTTTTCAACATATGCGGAGTGTAGCGCATATTCATCGGCTCTTCATCTACGATCGCGCGAAATCCCAATCAAGATAACCCTATGCGATCCCCAATTTCTTGATCCACGAAGACCTTCTTCCTCCCATACTTCATGCGACTGTACTCCTTGATGAGCTCCGACATCTTGGGATTTTTCCCCGTTTCATCCCAGAGTGTCTCCATGGAGAACGGGCGTGAGGTGGTGTTATTAATGTTGAGCTTGATGTAGCACTTGTAATTGGCAATACCAATCACATCCTGTTCACTCAGCACTGGTGCGTATTCCTTCGCCATATACTCGGCATCCTCTGCACCAATTTTAAAGCTCTGCATGGTACCCACGTTACCGAAGACGGCATCGCGGAGCTTCGTATTCTGCTGCTCATAGGCAGAGGTTTTCGCGACAAGTTGCCCGATGTACTGGTGAGCCATGATGAGGGCGAGATGGTACTTGCGAGCCTCGGAGAGAATCGTTGCAAAGGCATCCGTTGTAAAGTTCTGGAATTCGTCCACGTAGAGGTAGAAATCCTTGCGTTCGCTCTCCGGCATATCAGCACGACTAAGCGCTGCCATGTTCACCTTATTGACGAAGATGAGCCCGAGGAGTTGAGCATTGGTATCGCCAATCCTTCCCTTGGACAGATTCACGAGGAGCACCTTTTCCTCATCCATGATTTTCCGTATATCGAAGGCAGATTTTGGCTGCCCGATGATGTTTCGGATTGTCGTATTGGTGATGAAAGGACCAAACTTTGCAGAGAAGTACGGGATCATCTCCTCCTTTTCCCGTGCACCGGTCTTTGCGATTTCGTGCTCCCAGAAGCTCTTCACCACCGGGTTTCTGCACTTACTCACTTTGTAGTGCTGGAACTCATCATCCACAAAGAGTCGCGGAACATCGATGAGTGTTGCACCTTCTTCCTCATCATCCATGAGTGTGAGGCAGCCATTACGAAAGTAGTGCTGGATACGTGGTCCAAAGATTTCGTTTCCAAAGAGCTTGATGAAGATCTCCATGGCATCCAAGGATGCGCGATCTTTCTCCTCATCGGTGTGTGCTTCGAGAAGATTCAAACCCATCGGCCGTTCGGTATCCGAGGGGTTAAAGATGATGACATCCTTCGCACGCTCTTTTGGCACATACATGAGCACATCTTCGATCAGATCTCCGTGAGGATCCACGAGGCACATCCCTTTTCCCCGCTGCACATCCTGCCTGGCGCAGAAGCTTAAGAAAACAGATTTACCCGTGCCGGATTTTCCGATGACATAGTGGTGACGGGTTCTATCTTTATCCAGGATGCGTACATCTGTGAGTTGCCCGCGGTGGCGGTTTCGCCCAAGGAGAATTCCTTGTGTGGGAAGATCCGGCGGCGGTGGAAGAATTTTGTAGCTGATCCACTGAATGATCGGGATCTTGTTATAGCGACTATCAGGGAAATGGTAGATCGTCGCAAGTTCCCGCTCCGTGAGGAGGCATGTGGAATGCCAGAAACCGTTGATCCTGCGCTTCCAGAGCCAGTGGATAATGGGGGCATTCCAAATGTACGGAAGAACATCGATAAACATGCGGTGGTTATCGAACCAGTTGCCATACATATCCTTGAACACGTTGAATGCCACCTGCATGTTGTTTGTAATTTCCACCGCATGATGCATCGTGGAGGAGGAGGCAAGAATGCGCACCGAACAGTGGAACCCGCTCATGCCGGCCTTCTCCCCCATCCGCTTGTAGAGCTCTTCCTCAGGCTGGATCATACGAACGAAGGAATCCCCCTGCGACGCGCCGGGAGCAAAGGTTGTGCGATCAGCTTCACCAGGAAGGAAGATGGCCCCGATGATATTGCCAAGGGTACCAAGCAGTGGAATACCCTCTAAGAACGCCGCGAATCCACCGGGTTTCTTGCCTTTGAACGAGCGTGATGCGTACTTCTTCACTTTCTTCTGCCAGGCATCGGAGAAGGAAGGATTGAGGATAATCTGCACAGTTGCTCTATCCGCCTCCTGGAGCTTACTCAGCACATTCGTCAGATCATTGAGCGGATCATCCTGCATGTTTTCGTAGGAGCGGATCGGGAAAATGAACTTCCTGTGGAGCTTCATGTAGTAGCCAACGAGTGCCGAGCCTTTCGGCCAGATCTCTGGTGTGGATTCCTCCGGAGTGACTTCCGCAAGGGAGTAGAACGATGTGATCTGCTTCTCCACAATCCCAACAAGTTGTTTGCGACAGACGATGTAGAACATGATTTCGTTTTTTTCCACGAACATTTCGAAGCTCATGGTATTAAAGCGCCATATCCACGTATGGAGGATCGTCCAGACGTTCAATGTCTTTACTTCCCAGAGCGCACGGAAGAGCTGTTCCATGATGGCGATCTTCTCCTTCCAGTCTTTCTCTGTGCGCTTCTCCTCATCCACTTTGCTGTCGTTCCTTGGGAGGAGCACCCTCATCGTTACAAGATCACGCGTGTGGAATACCGCATAGAAGAAGCGTAATGCCGGTTTTACTATTTCGTGCCAGAGGAGCCAAATCGTAACGACGAGGATCGTACGATCCAGTGGATCCTCCATGAACCACGTCCATCCTCTCTCCCAGATCGGGTGCCGTAAGATCCAGGAGCCTACTGCAATCAGCAGTAGAATGATCGGCCAGAAGAGGAGACGAAGGAACGTAACCATGAATTCAATGTGAATATCTTACACCTGCAAGGTCAAAAGTATTGGCCGGTGATCCGAGGCAAGCACCGGCAGAACTTCGAGATGCGCAATAGGAAGATCCGTAGAGCAGAGGAAGAGATCAAGCGCACGCTTGGGGTGCATGGCTGGGAACGTAAGATCACTGAGCGTGTTCACCATGCGGAGACGACAACTCTCGATAATGCCCGTGAGTTCATCCGCACCGCCGAAAATATTAAAATCACCACAGAGAATCACATGCTTACGACTCTGGATGATGCGTGTAAGCTCCATGAGCTGCTGCTTGCGTGTTTTCTTACGAAGCGAAAGATGCGCAACAATCAGGGAGAGCTCCTCCGAGATGCATATTTCGTACACGAGTTTCTTTGCGCCATGTTGCAGGTAATGCGCATGGAACGGGAATTTCTGTCGTGCGAAGAATCCGCCCAAGTTCCCGCGGAAGTAGGGAATGTGCGAAAGCAGACTCCTGCGGCCGTACTTATTTCGGAAGATATGCACCGGATACTGGAGCAGCGGCTGCAAAAACCGTGGCATCCGTCGCACCTCCACAAAGCAGCAGAGATCCGGCTGCACCTCGTTCACAAGCGCATTGATAAGCACGAGCACGCGGTTGAAAACCTTCTTTGGTGTGTAGAGGTACCGGAGAAAATGCAGCATGTAGTCACGGCACGATCCCTGCATACCAGTGCAGTAGCCAACGTTGTAGAACAGGATGCGGGTAGTGGCGCCTTTCGGCATGGTAGTTGAGGGGTGTTTATTGTTATGATTATACCACAGATATGGCGCTTTCGCTCCTCGTTTCGAACCTCATCAATATCCGCTACCTCACCGGTGTGGAGATGACCTTTGGGATCATGATTATGGAGAACACCAAACGCACGCTCTTCGTAGATCAGCGCTACATCGAAAAAGCCAAAAATGGAGCACGATCAGGAATCCGCATTCTCCCGATCGAGGCTCTGCCTGAGTATCTCAAAAAGAGAAAACGCATTCGCTTCGAAGCAGAAGATGTCTCGGTGGCACGCCTTCAGCGTTGGAAAAAGCGTTACAGGGGAATTGAGTGGATCCCTGCGGAGAATGTCATCGAAGGAATGCGCAGGAGAAAGAGGAAAGAGGAGCTCAAAGCAATCGGAGGAGCTTGTCGCATCACCGATGCGGTACTCAAGAATGTGCCGAAGATGTTGAAGATTGGTATGAGCGAAAAAATGCTCGCCTGGGAAATCGAAAAGCTCTCCCGTACCCTTGGTGCCGATGCCATGGCATTCGATACGATCGTGGGCTTTGGATCTCATACCGCTCGACCACACCACTCCCCCACTGATCGGAAGTTGAAAAAGCACGACATTATTCAAATTGATATGGGTGTGAAGGTGGATGGCTACTGCTCGGATTGCTCACGTGTGTTCTTCCTGGGAAAGAAAACCGAAGAACAAAAGAAGATCTTTGATCTCCTCGTAAGGACAGTGAACGAAACAACGAAACAGGTGAAAGCGGGAATGACGAATCACGCACTCGATAAATACGCACGCTCAATGCTTCGTAGGGGCGCCCCGCTGGGGCGCCCTGGTGAAAAAATGATGACTCTCACATCCGGAAAAAAATTGGATGAATTCTTCACGCACGGCCTTGGACATGGTGTGGGGTTGGAAATCCATGAAGGAGCAAACCTCAGTAAGCGAGCCCCAAAACAGATTCTCCAGGCAAATGAGGTGATCACGATCGAGCCTGGGATCTATTTCCCTGGGAAATGGGGTATGCGGATCGAAGATACTATTCTCGTCAAAAAAACGGGAGCAATTGCCCTTACTCGTGCGAAAAAAATTTGAGTTTTTTCTGTTATTTTGCATAGTTCCCTCTATAATTTTTCTCATGGCGAAAGATGATTTCAACGGCGTACCTCCCTATGAACCACAGCGAGAGTCATATAGTGATCCTAACAATCCCCGCTTTAGTGAACTAACTACAGGCCAACAAGCTGCAGTGGCAGGATTTGCGCTTGCTTGTGTGACTTTGATAGGAGGTGTGCTATACGTCACCAAATCCGGTGCGCTCTCAGGTTCGAAAGAACAAAAAGGGGGAAAGAACAACACAACCGAAGTAAAAACAGAAAAGGATTCTATTGAATAGGCTTGAGGAATTCTGCGAGTTCCAAAATCGATACTTCTTTTTGTAAGAGTGAATCTCTATCACGAACCGTCACGTGATCTTTTTTACTCTGTTTATCATCATCACCAATGGTTCCAAAATCAATCGTGATGCACTTGGGGGTCCCAATTTCATCCTGCCTGCGATAGCGCTTGCCGATTGATCCCGTCACATCAAAATCGAGCCGCAGATTCGTTTTTGTATTGAGGAGCTCATAGACCTCCTGTGCTTTTTTGATGAGGCGCTCATCCTTGCTTAAAGGGAGAATCGCAACTTGCACAGGTGCAAGACGCGGATCAAGCCGCATCACCACGCGATCCTCGCCGTTCTCTAATTTCTCCTCCTCATATGCATTGAGGAGAACGACGAGTGTGAGGCGGGAGAGTCCGAACGTTGGCTCAATGACGTGTGGAATGAGCTTCTCATTGGTATCAGGATCCATGTACTGGAGATCTTCCCCACTCTGTTCCATGTGGTTTTTGAGATCAAAATTCGTGCGATAGGCGAGACCGAAGAGTTCCTTCCATCCAAACGGAGTTTGATATTCGATGTCTACAGTCTTCTTACTGTAGTGCGAGAGCTCGTGTGGTTCATGCTCACGCACGCGGAGCTTCTGAGTATCAATACCAAGATCCTTGAGCCATTGCTGCTGCTCCTTTTGCCAGTAGGTGAACCACTTCTCCCATTCCTCCTCGCGGATAAAGTATTCAAACTCCATGAGATCAAACTCGAGCGTGCGGAAGATGAAGTTCCCCGGCGTAATCTCGTTCCGGAATGCTTTTCCCGTGGAAGCAATACCAAAGGGGAGGCGTTTACGCGTCGTTGTGAGAACATTCTTGAAGTTCACGAACATTGCCTGCGCGATTTCGCCTCGCAGATACACATCGCGTGCTGCCTCTCCCTCCACAATTCCAAGTTGCGTACGGAAGAGCAAATTGAACGTACGTGCCTCGGTAAATTTTCCTTTGGCCCCACACTTTGGGCAGGCGATCTTCTTCTCCTCAATGATTGCAGTGAGTTCCTTCGGGGATTTTCCATCGACCTTCAAATCTGGAAACTTTTCTTCGATCAAATGATCCGCACGGAACCGCGACTTGCACTCCTTGCAATCCACCATCGCATCATTGAAGTTTGCAACATGCCCACTTGCCTCCCACACCTTCGGGTTCATCATGATTGCAGCATCGATAAAGACCATATCCTGCCGCTTATGGACAAACCGTTCGAGCCAGAAGTTACGGATGTTCTCCTTTAAAATCGCTCCAAGCGGACCAAAGTCCCAGCTATTTGCGAGCCCGCCGTAGATCTCGGAGCCGGGGAACACAAATCCACGGCGCTTACTGAGGGAGACGATTTGATCGAGGGATGTGGCTGCCATTACAGGAAGAGTACCAGAGGTGTATGTGAACAAACCATCATCATCCATTATTGATCTCCAGGGAATCTCAGGCTACAATCGGACGCTATGGCCGAGCCTAAATACCACACCCCGATCCCCCTTCGCTCGGCTCTTGCCGAGCTTCGGAGGGATCTCTCAACTATTATTGGATTCTAAACGCTTTATGTCACAACCTCTCTACCGAACTCCGAAAGGCACCTACGATATTCTTCCCGAACTCCAGCAATACCATACGTACATTAAGAAAGCGGTGCGTCACAGGGCACGCCAGGCAGGTTTTAAGCGGATCGATACGCCGATTTTCGAGAACAGGGAGGTCTTCGATCGAGGGGTGGGGCTCCACACCGATATTGTGGAGAAGGAGCTCTTCACGGTGGAACGTCGCGGAACCAGTGCGTCAGCCTCCGCTTCAGCCTCCGCTAAAGCTACGGCCGACACGAAAGCTTCGGCGGACAGGGATATCGAGAAGGACGCCTGGGCACTTCGGCCAGAGCCTACCGCCCCGATCTGCCGCGCGTACATCGAACACGGCATGAAGGAGCTCCCCCAACCGGTGCAGCTCTACGTGATTGGCTCGATGTTTCGGTACGATCGTCCACAGAAGGGGCGCTTCCGCGAATTCCATCAGTTTGGGTTTGAATCGATTGGTATTAGCGATCCCAGCATCGATGCTCAGCTCATCAATGTCCTGAGTCACATTTTACAGGATCTACAGATCTTTGATCGACTCAAGCTCCAGATCAATAACATTGGTGATGCAGAGAGCCGCAAAGCATTCACCCAGGCTCTGGTTGATTTCTTCACAGGCAAGGAGCGCAACCTCTGCGAGGATTGTCAGAGTAGGCTCAAGACGAATCCGCTCCGGATCCTCGATTGCAAAAATGAGGACTGCAGAATCCTCCTCAAGATGGCCCCGAAGCTCGTGGATTACGTCGCAGAGGAGAGTAGGGAGTTCCACAAAACCCTCCTCGAATACCTCACCGAGTACCAAATCCCCTACGAAGAAAATCCAAACCTCGTGCGAGGCCTCGATTACTACAATCAAACCGTATTTGAGTTCTGGGATTCCTCCTCGGGGGCGCAGAACTCGGTTGCAGGGGGTGGGAGGTACGATGGGTTGATCGAGCTCCTGGGAGGACAAAAAACTCCTGCCGTTGGCTTTGGTTGTGGTATCGAACGCGTCATCTACCACATGAAAGAAGCAGGTGTGTTAGCTCCTATGAAGGATCAGGTGGATGTGTTTGTTGCGCAGCTTGGACCCGAGGCTAAAAAGAAATGTCTGCGCTTGATCGAAGCCCTGCGGGAATCCGGCGTGCACACGATTGGAGCGCTTGGGGAAGCGAGTTTAAAGAGTCAGATGCGCCTCGCTGATAAATTCCAAGCGCGGTACACGCTGCTCCTTGGACAGATGGAGGTGAAGGAGAACAAAATTATTCTGCGCGATATGAAAGCTGGCAAACAGGAAACAATGTCCTTCGATCAAGCGATCCCCAAAGTGATTGAGCTCCTGGGAGGTAAGGATTCGCTCGATACGTACACGATCAAAGATAAACTGGGGGGATATAAGCAGGATGTCGAATAAACATTCGTACCTCCTCTTCTTATGATTTCTATCGTCATCATTGCGTATAACGAGAAAAAAGAGATTGCCTCCTGCCTCATGGCGATGAGTAAGCAAACGTACAGGGAACCCTTCGAAGTGATTGTTGTGGATAACGCTTCCACAGATCACACACCAGAAATTGCACAGAGCTTTGCGGAGAGACTTCCTCTCCGAGTGATCCGCGAGGAACACAAAGGCCGCGGCGCCGCTCGTGCACGAGGATTTGGTGAAGCCAAGGGAGAGATTATTCTCTCCACCGACGGAGATACTCTCTCTCCTCCGCACTGGATCGAAACAATGGTAAAGGCGCTCAAGGAAAATTTAGCAATTGTTGCCGTGACAGGCCCCTGCAAAATCCAGGATTGTGATCCTCTGACGAATATGCTCTTCAATATTATTCAACCTCTCTCGATGCATCTCTATCGCCTCTTCGTTGGTCACTACTGGCTCACAGGGAGTAACTTTGCGATCAGACGCGAGGCATACCAAACATCAGGAGGATTCGATCCTGCATCAGCATCTTCCGAAGATACAGAGCTCTCATTCAAGGTGAAAAAAATCGGAAAAATACGGTACGTCCCTTGCGCCGTGATCTCCTCCGGCCGCCGCTTTAAGGGCGGTTTTTTTGGCTTACTGAAGGGACTTTTTGCTTATCCGTGGACATGGATAAAGCGGTTTATATTTCGGAAAGAGGTTGATTTATCGGATGTACGCTAACAATACGTCATGCTGAGGATGTCCCGCCTCCTTTCTTGTGATACCAACACCTTGATACTTCATTTCCCAAGGTAACAGAGTGGGGCCTCCTCAGCGTGACGTAAGAATTAAATATCTAGATTCTTCACCCCTTTCGCGTGTGTCTGAATGAACTTCCTGCGTGGAGCAACTTCGGAGCCCATGAGTGTTGTGAAGATCGCATCCGCCTTCTCCGCATCCTCGACTGTGACTTTAAGCATGATGCGATTCGCTGGATCCATCGTAGTTTCCCACAGTTGCTCTGGGTTCATTTCTCCAAGACCTTTGTACCGCTGGATATTCACTCTCGATTTCTTCGCGGAGTCCTTTTCACTCACTTTCTTTTCCTCAGATTCCTCCGCCTCTTCCCTGCCCTCCGAAGCTTCAGCGAAGGAGGGTGATTCATCTCCGACCAGTACCTCCTCTGCCTTCACTCCCCACTCCTTCATGACCTTCTCCTTCTCCTCATCGCTATACACGTACCGGCTCTCCTTCCCCTTTGCAATTTTGTAGAGCGGTGGTTGCGCAATGTAGAGGTGCCCTGTCTCCATGACTTCCGGGTAGTAGCGGAAGAAGAATGTGAGGAGGAGTGTCCTGATGTGCGCACCATCCACATCGGCATCGGTCATGATAACGATGCGCTCGTAGCGGAGCTTCGTGAGATCCTTCATCTCTCCGATCCCGATTCCCATCGCAATCACAAGTGCACGGATTTCGTTATTCGCGAGCATCTTATCCATGCGCGCCTGCTCCACGTTGAGGATCTTTCCTCGGAGTGGGAGCACTGCCTGGAAGTCGCGATTCCTCCCCTGCTTAGCTGAACCACCGGCTGAATCTCCCTCCACAATGTAGAGCTCGCTGTTACTTGGATCCTTGCTGCTACAGTCTGCGAGTTTCCCCGGCAGAGTCATTCCTTCGAGTGCCCCTTTGCGGATCACGGAGTCACGAGCAGCTCTAGCCGCAAGGCGCGCGCGCGCGGCGAGGAGCGTCTTCCCTACAATGGATTTGGCTTCGCCTGGGTGCTCCTCCATGTATGAGGCGAGGAGCTCATTTACTACGGATTCCACCGCAGTCTTCATTTCGGCGTTGCCGAGCTTCGCCTTGGTTTGTCCCTCGAACTGTGGCTCGCGGAGACGTACCGAAACAACAGCGGTGAGCCCCTCACGCACGTCATCCGCGGTCATATTTTCCTCTTTCTCTTTGAGGAGCGATTGCGTGCGGGCATAGGCATTGATCGTGCGAGTGAGTGCGGCCTTGAACCCGGTGAGGTGAGCGCCGCCCTCGATTGTATGAATATTATTTGCGAATGTAATCACGTGCTCCTGGAACGCACCCGAATACTGCATCGCAATTTCCACAAACCCTTCGGGGAGATCCTTCTCGAACCAGATGACATCGCCGACCGAGCCTTTGCCTTCGTTCAAATGCTGCACGTAGGAGGCAACGCCACCTTCGAAGTGGAACCTGTAATGGCGTGGCAGTGCCAGATCCTCTGCAGGCCTCTTCTTCCGCTCATCGAGTACACTCACCGTAATGCCACGGGTGAGGTATGCCTGCTGGCGGAAGTGATCGAGAAGCGTTGCGAGTGAGAACTCGAGGGCATCGAAGATCTCATCATCGAGCCAAAAACGGATCAGGGTTCCGCGCTTCTTGGTGGGTCCGAGAACCTTCAGCTTATTCTGCGTCACACCCCTCTTATATTCCTGCATGTGGATCTGCCCATCTCGGTACACCTCCGCGCGCATGAGACTGGAGAGCGCATTCACGACAGAGGAGCCGACTCCATGGAGACCTCCGGAGACTTTGTAGCCGGAATCGTCCCCGCCGAATTTTCCTCCGGCGTGGAGCATCGTGAGTACAACCTCGAGCGCCGGTTTCTTCGTCTTTGGATGAATATCCACAGGGATACCACGTCCGTTATCCTCCACACTCACCGAGCCATCATCATGGAGAATGATCATGATTCTATTGCAGTGCCCTGCCATCGCCTCATCAATCGAGTTATCCACAATCTCGTAGACGCAGTGATGGAGCCCGCGTTGATCTGTGGATCCGATGTACATCCCCGGGCGCTTGCGCACAGGCTCCAGGCCCTCCAATACCTGGATTTGATCGGCTCCATATGCCTCTTTGGCCGACTTGCCGGCCGTAGCTTCCCCGCCCCGTCTACCCTTGGCAGAAGAGGAAGCGGAGGCCGGTTTGGTGGGTTCTTTAGGCAATTGAGCGGCTGAAGGCATTCCTCAGAATTGTAGGGAAAGGGGCTAAAGGAAGCAAGAATCTTAGGCAAAGCGCCTTGTCATTTTTGGGGTGTTTACTATAAAACATAAATGTGGTATAATATATGCATTCATCTCCACACAAACATTATGAAGCATTCCAAGAATCTCCTTTGGATAGGCTGTGCACTTTTTGCAGGGATTGGAATCCCTCTTGCCATCTTTTTTCAGGAAACCGGGTCGTTTCAAGCTTCGGTAACTCTCGCATGCCCTACAACGCCCATTGATACAATATTGCCACTCCCGCCTGCACCCCCGGCATGTAAAACAGAAACGGTTTCCATTGTGTGCAACAGTCCGCTCAACGAAACAGTACAGTTAGCCGAGAAAGAAATAATGAACAAATTCGAACCAATGAAGAAGGTAAAAGTTTCCCAAGCTTGGGGATGGGGATTCAAGAGCGGAGGATTAAATCCCAAAGCACAAGCTGAAGGTATAGCTAAAAATGCCGCCCAAGCGGAAGCCTGTCCCATTGCAGAGACACAAAAAACAATCAATTGCAAAACACAGAATGGATGTGAAGAGCAATCACATAACTGTATCCCGCCACCGCTGTCTCAATGTACTATTGTGTTTTCGGCGGCAGTTCAGGGTGGATGGGGGGCAATCGCTACCTGTCCGACTGCCAAAGTAGTGCTCAAGTGTAAAACGAATCAGACAGCACTGGATAATCTTGCGCAAATGAGAGCCTTGGAACTGGGACATGTACTGGAAGAAATATGCATGAAGAAGCCTAATTCGTGCGAAAACGACTACGACGCTCCTTGTATAACGAAGAGTAAGAGTATTACCTTTATAGAAGGAAAACCAGAAGTCACCAATACGCCTGCAAGTCTTACGAATCGTCAGGCAAAATATTGCGGCAGGTGCAACATGAAAATGACATGTTCAACAATGCCGAGTATAGGAGATGCAACTCCACCCACCGGCAATTCCGGTCCCCCTACAACGCCGATAATGCCACCAACGAGGAAATAAAGAAATTTGTAAAAACGAGCGAGAAACCCTCGCTCTTTTTTTATGCCAGTTTTTCGGAAACATGCGCCCACCTTCGCCAAAGCGGAGTTTATCCTGAGCTTGTCGAAGGAGCGGGCAGGTCTGCCGGATGAGTTCCAGCAGTATCCCCTTGGGATATTCTTGCTTTTCACCAGAATGTTATCTATAATGATTTGGTAGATAACATCTTGCCCCTATGAAGATCTCCTCCACCGAGTTCCAGCAGCGCGTCGGCTACTACCTCTCCCTCGTCGAAAAGGGAGTGGAGGTCATCATCGAACGGCAAAAGCCCGGCGAATCGCTGTTTGTCCTTTCACTGAAAATTCCAAAAGAGTCCAAAGCGTCTGCTGAACAAGCGGATCGGGCAAAGAGGGAAGAGTTTCTGCGCGAACTGCGTTCGGTGCGCGCAACATTCCGGAAGGGAGAAGACTGCGTGGATTTCCAACGGCGCGTACGTCAATGAACATTCTCCTCGACACCAGCTTTCTCTCCGCATTACATAACGATAATGATGTATATCACGAAGAGGCAACGGAACAGTTTTTTGCAGCACAGGGAACGCAAACGATTATCCCGACAATTGTCATGGCAGAATGTCTCATGGGAGACATTGATGGGAAACATATGATGACAGTCTGCAAAGAACTTTGCGGTTCGTTCCTGCCACTCACAGAACGGGAGCTGCAGGAAGTCGCACGCCTACCAGCAAAAACACGCAAGGGACTTAAAGCCAACGATTGCCTCATTCTTGTCTATACACGCCTGTACCATGCAGATCTCTATACATTCGATCAGAAGTTAAAGAAAGTATACGACGATCTTCAGGCTAGTTTTTCATAATCATGAGCTAAAAGTTGTGCATTAATCTGCCGAATAAGTTCCAGGACAACGCCCACCACGATGATCATTCCAGAGCCCGAAATGAGGAGATCCTGGGAGCTCAAGGACGAGTACTTGGTGAAGATGAGCGGAACGATGGCGATAATGCCGAGGAACACTCCGCCCCAGAGGTTGAGGCGGTTACTCGTCTTTGCGAGGACTTCCGCTGTGGATTTTCCCGGCCGGATGCCGGGGATAAACCCGCCGCGCTTCTGAATATCCTCCGCAATCTGCTCCGGACGGAACGTGACGGAGACGTAGAAGTACGTGAAGACGAGCACGAGGAGGAAGTACGCCGTTATGTAGAGCGTGGAGGGATTGTTAGCATTGAGCTCGGTATTGATGAAGTTCACGACCCCCGTAAAACGCGGCGCTGTCTGCAAAAACTGCGCAATGATCCCCGGAAAGGTAATGAGGGAAATCGCAAAGATGATCGGAATCATTCCTGCCTGGTTAATGCGGATCGGGATTCCTCCCTGCACCCCTCTTCCCGCACCCTGGTTTGCATAGGTAATAGGGATGAGGCGATGCGCCTCTGTGAAGAGCACCACACAAATCAAAAGACCAACGGAGAGAATCGAGAAGAAAATAAACGGGCCCTGCTTTCCCGCTCCCGCCACAAACATGTTACTGAGTGTGGAAGGAATACTGGAGACTATGCCAGTGAAGATGATGAGCGAAATCCCATTCCCAATCCCCTTTTCCGTCATCACTTCTCCAAGCCACATGAGGAAGAGTGCTCCCGCAGCAACAATCGTCATCGGACCAAGAACGCCGGGGAACGAGGTATCAATCAAGCGACCGCCAAGTTGGGCTGCGCCGGAGTTGAGGAGTAGGAGAAATCCGTAGCTCTGGAGGAATGCGAGCGGGAAGGTGATGTACCTCGTGTAGCGGTTAATTCTCTGTTGGCCTTGCTGCCCTTCTTTTGCCAGAGCTTCCAGCTTCGGGAAGATGACTGTACAGAGCTGGAGAATGATCGAGGCATTGATGTACGGAGAGAGACCAAGGAGCACAATCGAGAAGTTATCAATGGCACCACCCGTGAGCGCTGCAAAAACTCCCAGTGCTCCACCTGTGCCGCGACTCCCGAGGAAGTTTCGCAGAGCCGTTTCATCCGCACCGGGTACAGGGATATGGGCTACGATGCGGTAGAGAACGAGGAGCCCGAGCGTTAGGAGAATGCGCTTCCGCAGATCTTCGGACTTCCAGAGTTGGTGGAGATAGCGAAACATTGCTTAGACGATCGTCACGGAACCCCCGGCTTTCACAATGGCTTCGCGCGCGCTCCTGCTTGCAGCATTCACCGTGAGATTAAATTTCTTGGTGAGCGTCCCCATCCCCAGGATTTTCACGGGGAGCGCGCCCTTCACTAATCTCGCTTCCTTCAGCTTTTCGACATCGTAGGTTCCTCCCTCCAGAGCTTCCTCGAGCACTTCCAGATTCAAAACTGCAAACTCCTCGCGTGTAGGATTCCTGAATCCGCCGAGCTTCGGCTGTCTGCGAATGAGGGGGACTTGCCCGCCTTCGAACCCAATAGGCTTCCCACGGCCCGTACGCGCTTGCTCCCCCTTGCAGCCAGTGCCACAGAAGGTCCCTCGACCAGAGCCATTGCCACGGCCGACACGACGAGCATGCTTGCGAGAGCCAGAATTCGGTTTGAGCGTATGAAGCATAGATCCGCCAAAGGGTAGCAGGGAGAATACGGCATGAAAAGCCAAATACGGTCTTTTCTGGAGGCAATGGAGATTATTCAAGGGCTCTAAAAGCGCATCCCCACGTGTTTTTAAAAATCACGACCGTAGACTACGGGCGGGACGGGGAACTTGAAGATCGAGAGAAGATGGTATTGATGAGAAATTGGAAGAAATTAAGTACAGCATTGGGAGAAGAACTAGTGGAAGCAGGAGCAGAAGAGGAGGAGGTGGAAGGAGAAGTGGAACTGGAGTGGGTGGAAGAAGATGTAGAGGAGGGATAGAGACTCACACAATCACAATTACGCGAACCATCAATGTCATTCCTTACGATCTCGCAGACGCGGGGATTGTAGAAATCAATAATCATATTATCGCATTCCCCTCCACAACTGAGGGGTTCTCCTAATGCGTTAGTCGCTCCACATATTGCATCATCCCTATCCACACAACTGCAGCCGCTCAGCCCAGAGTGTTGGCATACTTGATTTCCTGGGCAAGAGCCTCCGCAGTATAACCCCCCAGGCAGATCACCACAGGCGGCATCGATCTCACATAAACATTCCGGCTCACCACTTGTATAGTATCGAGACAATCTGCAAGTTTGCCCGGTGGGACATGCCCCTCCACAGGAGAGAGGATTCCCCTGCTGATCCGTACCGGTACGGCGACAACCTCCAGCAGGAAGTTCATCGCAGTAATATGTTCCTGCATCATTCCCACAGGAACCTCCTGTGCTTGGATTATCACCCTCACCGCAATTCCCGGGGTACGTGGTCGTAGTCAGAATTTGCCCATTCGCTACGCAATTGCAGCTGCATTCATTGGCTTCGACAGAAGAAGAATAGGACGATGCAGGTGTCATTTCTGCAAAGGGAATAGAAAAACGTTCGGTGATAGCTGCTCCACAGAAAAATCCAATGATAAAAGCGAAGAACAATCCCACAAAAAATGTTATTGGTTTGGCGTGAGGGAGAGACATGCAGAAAAGTATTGCAGGATGCCTTTCAAAGAACTAAAAAGAGTGATTGCCAGAGATGAGAATTATAGTGCAGCTAAGAGTTGCCCAAATTCTTCCGCGACCTCCGGTCCATTTGCCGTCACAATATCGCCATCCCGTGTAACGCTCTCCCCGGTATACGTAGCCCCCTCCGATTGAAGAAGTTTTGCCTGTACTCCTCCGTTATCCCATACCGTCGCTCGCTTTCCCTTAAGAACCCCAGCACGTGCAAGAATCGTCGGTGCGATGCAAATAGCACCGAGCTTCTTCCCATGAGCGAGGGCATCGCGAGCGATCCTCTTTGCATCTTCATCCTGAGCAAGTGCTGCTGCACCAGGTCCCCCGATGAACGCGATGATATCGAACTCTTTGATATCCACATCTCGTAACGCGAGATCAACCAAGGCAGATCCACCAAACTTTCCCAGACACTCCCCGGCTTCGGTACTCGCAATCATGATCTCGTATCCTGCAGACTCGAGGCCGTTTCGTGTCCCTGCGTACTCCTTATCTTGGTATCCCTGCTGTGCAAGAATGATAAGAACACGGTTCATATACACAGTATACGACACAACATCCTTACCCCCTTACTTCCTTACCCCCTTCCTCCACCTTCTCCTTCGGTTTCCTCAACTTCGTGAGTGCTTGCATCGCAGTCTGCGCATTCACGACGATGTTACTCGATCCGTAGCGCTTACTTAGAACATTCTTCACTCCAGCAAGATCGAAGATGGGGCGCAGAGCCCCCCCTGCGATGATGCCGGTTCCGGCCATAGCCGGGAGTAATCGAATGCGTGCCGCCTTGAATTTATAGTTCACTTCGTGAGGAATGGTGTCCTTTACGATCGGCACATTGATCATGTGACGCTTTGCATCGGAGACAGCTTTCTGCACTGCTCCCTGCACTTCGGCGCTCTTCCCGATCCCAAGACCCACTCTCCCCTTGCGGTTCCCAATGATCACCGTGGCGCGGAATCGCATGCGGCGGCCGCCCTTCACCACACGAGTCACGCGCGCGATTTGCAGAACATGCTCATCGTATTCCTTGGGATCACGCTCACGCCGTCCACCTCGATCCTTGCGCCGGTCGTCCTTGGATGATTTAGCCATAGAGCAATGGATAATGGAAAATGAAAATTAAAACTGGAGACCACCTTCGCGCGCTGCATCGGCAAGAGCCTTCACGCGACCATGATATTTATATCCTGCACGATCAAAGACAATCGAACTGATCTTCTCTTTTTTTGCTTTCTCTGCAATGAGCTTACCGAGTTTTCCTGCGCCTTCGACCGTGTGCTTACCCTTCGCCTCTTTGAGAGAAGCTGCAGCGAGAGTCTTCCCTGCAACATCATCGATGAGCTGTACGTACATCCCCCGGAGCGAGCGATGCACCGCGAGGCGCGGACGCTCCGCTGTTCCCTTAATGCGTGCACGGATGCGAATCTTTCTGCGGAGCCGATGCTGGAGCTTGGAGGGGGGCATGAGGGTTATGCGGCTGTGCCACCCTTCACGGCAGCCTTACCGACTTTGCGCGGAACGAATTCACCCACGTAGCGGATCCCCTTCCCCTTGTAGGGCTCAGGTTCCCTGTAGCGACGGATATCAGCGGCAGTCTGTCCAACCTTCGCCTTATCAATACCCGTGATGAGGAGGATCTGTTTGTTCTCTGGATCTTGCTGGATATCCACACCCTCCGGAGCTTTGAATTCAATCGGGTGTGAGAATCCAAGATTCAACGTCACAGATTTCCCCTTCGCTTGCGCTTTGTACCCAACACCAATGATCTCCAGCTTTTTCGTATACCCCGTATTCACTCCTTCGATCATATTGGCAATGAGTTGCCGCGTGAGGCCATGGCGCGCGCGGCCTGCACGCTCATCGTTCTTACGCTCGATCACCACAGAGCTCCCTTCTATCTTCACCCCTACCTCGGGGAGGAGTGCAAGCTTGAGTTCTCCCTTCGGCCCTTTTGTAATCACCGTGGAGCCCTTCACTTCTACAGTGACTCCTGAAGGAATGCCGACGGGTTTCTTTCCGATGCGAGACATAGGAATTGAAAATTGAGAATTGAAAATTATCAGCTGACAGTACAGAGAACCTCTCCTCCGACGCCCTGTTTCTTTGCTTCGCGATCGGAGAGGACACCATTGCTTGTGGTGAGAACAGAAATACCATATCCATGGAGCACCGGACGGAGTGTCGCCTTACCACCGTAGAGCCGTCGGCCGGGTTTGCTGATACGCTTCAACTCGAGCTTGGGATATTCGAGGCTAAAAGTAATCGTGATGAGTTTCTCTATCCCCTCCCCTGCCACACTCACATCGGCGATAAATCCTTCGCGCTTCAGCACATCACAAACTTCTTCTTTATGCCGTGACCAGGGACACGTGCAGAACCCTGAGCGCGCATGCTGAGCATTGCGCATTCTCGTGAGCATATCGCCAATGGGATCCGTCACAGGCATAGAGAGAGGGTTACCAGGATGCTTTTTTTACACCGGGCACTTCCCCGTTTGCCGCGAGTTCGCGGAAACAGATGCGGCAGATGCCGAAGAAACCAAGGTACCCGCGCGAACGTCCGCAGAGCTGGCAACGATTATAGACGCGGGTCGAAAACTTTGGTTTCCGTCCAGCTTGCAGTGCCTTTTCGTACTGCTCTTTACGTCGCCTCTGCTTATTGACAAGTGCGGTGCGGGCCATAGGGAAAAGAAATGAAGAGTTCGTTAGCCGGGGCAGTATAGGGAAATGGGAGGGGAAAGAAAACAGGAGAATCAACAGAAACACGAGAAAATTGGTCCCATTCCACTTCTTTTTGAGGACCCACTATTCCTTTATCTTCTTTGCTTCCTTGGCTTCCTTCTCCTTCCTAAACGGCACTTTCATCTCCTCGAAGAGTGCCCTAGCACTTGCATCGTCCCCTGCGGTTGTTGCAATCGTGATCTCAAGACCAAAGAGGCGGGAGGCATCGGAGGGAGGGGCAACTTCCGGAAACACGGTGTGCTCCTTGAGTCCAACCGAATAGTTACCGTGACCATCCAAAGTAGAGGGAATACCACGGAAATCACGCACACGCGGGAGAGCGACATGCAGCAGCTTATCCAGAAATGCTTCCATGCGCTTGCCACGGAGCGTGACCATAGCACCCACAATCAGGCCTTCGCGGATCTTAAAATTGCTGACCGCCTTACGTGCAGCGCGGAGGACCGGCTTCTGCCCCGTGATCTGCTTCAAGCTTTCGACGATGTACTCCTGCATCTCTTTGCTATCCATCTTGGACCGGTTGATACCCACATTCACTACCACCTTCGTGATCCGCGGAAGTGCGTGCGTGTTCGCTTTCTTCAGACGCGTCTTGAGCGATTCTGCAATAGGACCACGCAGCCGATCATGGAGAGTCATAAAAGCCATTACTTGGTATCAGAGGAAGCACTCTTCTTTGCTTTTGATTCCTTTTTCTCCTTACTTGCCCCCGCATCCTCCTCCACAAGCTTCTTCAACTTCCGACCGGAAGCTAATTCCTCTCCACTCACCTTGGCGATGCGTTCCTTCTTCCCCTCTTTGAGACGGTACCCGATACGGGTGGGCTTCTTCGTTTTTGGATCAAGGACCATGACATTACTCACGTGGAGTGATGCTTCGTAGCGCACCACTCGCCCTGGAGCTTGGACGGTTTTCCGAATATGACGCGTGCGCATGTTGATTCCAGCAACGACCACACGGTCCTGCTCGCGCAGAGTCCGCAGGATATGACCTGTTTTCCCTCTATCTTTGCCGGTAATGATGAGGACGAGATCGCCCGTATGGAGTTTCATAGAACATCAGGAGCAAGGGAGACGACTTTCTGGAATCCTTTGAGACGCAATTCACGGGCAACAGGACCAAACACGCGCGTGCCCTTTGGCTCCCCATCACCACCAATGATGACACAAGCGTTTTCATCAAATCGAATACTGCTCCCATCACTGCGGCGAACCGTATCCTTCGTGCGGACAATCACTGCTTTCTCCACTGCTTTCTTCTTCACAATGCCGCGCGGTGCTGCATTTTTGACTGCCACAACAATGACATCTCCAACATGAGCATAGCGACGCCGGGTGCCCCCGAGCACCTTGACGCACTGGACAAGCTTTGCACCAGTGTTATCAGCCACAGTGAGGAATGATTCCTGCTGAATCATGGGGAGGGGGGGGATTTTCTGCCGGAGGCCTCTGCGAGTTCCTGCTCGAGCGATCCATCTTTGAGGAAACCCGAAGCAAGGACATTGAGCACCTTGAAGTGCTTGCGCTTACTCAAGGGGCGGCACTCACCGATTTCCACCGTATCACCTTCCCTCACAAGAATCCCGCTCGTATCCGCGAGGAACTTTTTACTCACAGGGTAGCGCTTTTTGTAGATTGGATGCGTGATGTAGCGTGTCACCTCCACCGTGACAGTGTTCTGCATCTTTGCCGAGGTAACGGTGCCTTTCTTCGTACGCATGGAGGGGAATGAAAGAGAAGAGTATTGAGAAAAGGAATTTGCTTATGCAGCGCGCTTTGGAGGCACTATGACGGGAGCAGGCATGGTAAGTGCAGAAGCATCCCTCTGCAAGAAGGAAAGAACAGTAAACATACGTGCGAGCTGGTGTTTAGCCTCGCGTAGCTTGTGCGTCCCCTTCTCCACACCTGCACGAATGCTGTGCTCAAGCGTCGCAATGGTATGGCGCTGCTCGCCAATTTCCTTCTGCAGATCAGCTTTCTGCATTTTGAGGAGCTCGGGCATGGTGAGAACTTTGGTCATGTTAGCGAATGCGGGAAATAATTTTCGTCTTCACAGGGAGTTTGTAGGCGGCAAGTTTCAGAGCTTCGCGTGCTTCAGCATCGGTGAGTCCATCAAGCTCAAAGAGGATGTTCCCCGGCCGCACGAGCGCCACGTAGTACTCCACAGATCCCTTCCCTGCGCCCATCGGTACTTCCGCAGCTTTCCTCGTAATTGGTTTATGAGGAAAAATACGGATCCAGAGTTTTCCGCTGCGCTTGAGGCTATGTGTCATCGCACGACGTGCAGCTTCGATTTGTCGCGAAGTGATTTCGGCAGGCTCCATCGTCTTAAGACCGAACGATCCAAAGGCAAGCTGCGCTCCACGTGTTGCCTTCCCGGCGAATGATCCGCGCAGGCGATGTTGCTTCCGGTGCTTTACCTTAATGGGCTGCAGCATTAGGAGGCGTTGGAAGAGAGGGATGCGGATTGCGCTTCCTGGACTTTCTTAAACACCATCCCGAGGTACACCCAGACCTTCACTCCGATAGTGCCGTAGGAAGTCTTGGCATGGAGCACCGCAAACTGCACATTGGCACGGAGGGTATGGAGCGGCACGTTCCCCTCTTTAAAGAGTTCCGCTCGTGCAATCTCTGCACCATTCAGGCGACCAGAGATGCGGACTTTAACACCGAGTGCTCCGGCTTGCGTCGCCTTTTCGAGCGCCATCTTCACTGCTCTACGATAGGGCATGCGGCGCTCAATCTGACCCTTAATGGTTTCCCCAATGACGTAGGCATCTACATCGGGATTGCGGATTTCGCGGATATTCACTTCGAAAGGTGTCTGGAATTCACGCTCCAGATCCTTCCGCAGTTCTTCAATCGCTGCTCCCTGCTTACCAATGATGATACCCGGCTTACTCGTGTGGATCGCGACCGAGACTTTCTTCGTACGCTCAATATCGATGCGCGAAATTCCGGCATCCTTAATACGGTTCGTGATAAACCTCTTGATGAGTATATCCTCACGGAAGAGTTGGCCGTACTTCTTGCGACCTGCAAACCACTTGCTCGGCCACTCTGTGGTGATGCCAAGTCGGAAGCCGTTAGGATTTACTTTATGACCCATAGGAGGGAGGAATGAAAGAGGCTATTCGCCTCGGGAAGAATGGTGATGTTGCTGGGGAGCAGAAGCAGTGGAGGGAGGAGTCTCGTGCAATCCACCAGCATGCGGATCTCCACCTTCTACCGTTGATCGATCCGTACTGTGCTGCGTGTGCACGACCGGCCCTTCTACTTTTTCTGCCTCCAGAGGTTTCTTTTTCTTCTTTTGATCTTTCGTACGCTTCTCTCCTTTCTCCTCTAAAGCTACTCCTCCCGGGACACTTACGCCGAGCTTCACCGAAACATGGCTCGTAAACTTATCAAACGGCCGGGCGCGACCACGGGCCATAGGAATGGATCGCCTGTAGGCAGGGCCTTGGTTCACGATGAGCTCCTTTATGTACAAGTCACTGCGTTTCTGCGCATCGTTCTGCTCTGCATTGGAAGCTGCGGAATGAATGACTTTGAAGAGAATCTGTGCCCCTTTCTTCGGGAGCTTCCGGAGGGTCACGAGTGCGTCTTCCACGCTCATGCGGCGAACCATAGAAGCCACGAGATTCATCTTCTTTGGAGCAAGCCGGACTTGGTGAAGGTATGCTTTCATGGAATATTATTTTGCAGGGGTGGGAGCAGGAGCAGCCGCAGGAGCGCCAGCAGCAGAGACGCCTGCCGCTTGAGCGGCCGCCATCTTACCGCCGTGTCCTTTAAATTTACGTGTGAAGCTGAACTCACCAAGCTTGTGCCCCACCATCTGCTCTGTGATGTACACCGGAAGAAAATCTTTGCCGTTATGCACCGCAAAGGTAAACCCCACAAACTCCGGAGGGATATCCGAGCGCCGTGACCAGGTTTTGATGATCCGCTTATCGCCCTTCTCGATCATCTGCATGACCTTCTTGTAGAGCTTTGGATCAACGTATGGGCCTTTCTTGGAGGAGCGTGCCATGGGGAGAAAATGAGACTTAAGAGAGGATAGAGGATAGTGAGAAATGAAACAGGGAATAACTACCGCTTTCTGCCCATCTTTTTCGGGCGGCGGCGGACAATCCAGCGGTTCGTAGGATTCTTGCGGCGGCGTGTCTTTACACCGAGTGCGGGCTTGCCCCAAGGGGTCTTCGGTCGCTTGAGTCCAATCGGCGAGTGCCCTTCCCCTCCTCCGTGCGGGTGATCCACGGCGTTCATCGATTTTCCGAGAACCTTGGGGCGGCGACCCATCCACCGCATACGGCCTGCCTTTCCAATCGTTACCAGGTTGTGCTCCGCATTGCTCACAACACCAATCGAGGCGTAGCACTCCTTTGGAACGTAGCGGATTTCGCCACTCGGGAGTTGGATCTGTGCGTACTCCCCATCGAGCGACGTGAGTGTTGCGGAAGATCCGGCACTCCTGCAGACCGAGGCATGTTTGCCAAGGGCGATCTGCACATTGTAGATCTTAAAACCGGTGGGAATGTACTTGAGCTGCATTCTGTTGCCCGTCTTCACCTTAGTGCGCTCACCGCAGACCACCGTATCACCTACTTTGAGTCCCTCGGGGGCAAGGTGGTAACGCTTCTCGCCGTCGGCGTAGATCACGAGCACGATCCATGCTGTCCGGTTTGGATCGTATTCCAGAGATCGAACAGTCGCCGGAATTCCCTGCTTATCTGTTCCATTGAAATCCACCAAACGCCCTAAGCGCTTGTGTCCGCCTCCGCGACGGCGCACCGTTACGCGGCCGGTGGAGTTCCTGCCGGAAATCTTCTGCTGACCATACGTGAGTGACTTCTCGGGCTTTACCTTTGTGAGTACCGAGTAATCGATCACCGTCATGGTCCGGCGTCCGGGGGTCGTTGGTTTAAAACTCTTGAGTGCCATAGTTATGCAGTGAGAGAGGAGAGATCGAGAGCCTTGCTGTCTTTGGAGAGGAGGACGATTGCGCGCTTTGACTGAGAACGCTTCTCGATCGATTTGCCGCGACCGATATCACGCTTCTTCGCACGGAGGTGCATCATGCTGATCCCTTCCGCATCTACACCATAGTGCTGCCGGAGAGCGTTCTTTACATCCACCTTGGATGCTCTTGGATGCACACGGAGTGTGT
Organism: Candidatus Peribacterales bacterium; assembly: GCA_035289805.1. GTDB lineage: Bacteria > Patescibacteriota > Gracilibacteria > Peribacterales > Peribacteraceae > DATDWC01. Next base: position 32,822 of record DATDWC010000079.1, read on the forward strand.
AGATGCGTCCCGCTTTTTGGCGCTCTGCTTTTTCTGTGACGATCTGGCCGAGGATGATGCGTGTGAGATCCATTTATGAAGCAGAATCAGGAGAAGAAATCTTTGATGTTTTGGAAGCGGCAAGCGATGAGCGTTTAGCAGGAAGTTTCTTTTTTGAGTCGGATGGCTTATCGCTCACCACTAATCGCTTCGTAAAGATATCCTCTGCAACCTTCAATGCCTCTACGAGAAACACGAGTGAGTGTGCTCCAAGGACATCCTCAGGATTTAAGTACTGCGCAAGGATCGTCTTCACCCCCGGCACATTGCGAGATCCTCGCTCGAGAGCTTCCATGTGCTTTGGGAGTACGAAGACAATTTTGCGACCGGGGGAGACCGGGAGCTTCACCAAAAGATCCACAAACACCTTCGTCTTGTGATCTGTGCCGTAATTCTCCAATCCCACGATGCGACCAGCCTTGGCACTTGCCGAGAGACAGGAGAAGAGCGCTGCTCTCCTCATGCCTTTTGGCATATCTTTGCGGAAGTTGCGGGTGTTCCTTGGGCCGAAGACTTTGTATCCACCCTTTAAGAGGTTCGCACTCGCAGATCCACGGCGCGCCCTGCCCGTTCCCTTCTGCTGGTAGAGCTTGCGGGTAGAGGAAACGATTTCGCTCCGGGATTTGGTGTGGGCAATCGGCTTCCTTCGGTTACTCTGCTGACGAAGGATAGCCTCGTGCATCAAGCCATTATTGATCTCTGCTTCGAAGAGTGCTTTGGGGAGTTCGATGGAACTCTTCTTGCTGCCGGTAGCGGAGTAGACATCGATCTTCATTTGGCAGTGGGGAGAGATTCGATATTCACAATCACTGTTGCACCGTTTGGTCCGGGAACCGGTCCTTGCACTGCAATCAGATTTTCTGCGGCATCGGAAATGATCACGGGACAGTGATGAACCGTAGTGCGATCAGAACCCATGCGCCCTGGGAGGCGCTTCCCACTCTGCACACGTCCCGGCTTTGCGCGGCAACCGATGGATCCAGGTTCCCTGTGCTGGTGCGATCCATGAGTCCAGGGACCCCCGGAAAAGTTATGACGCTTGATGACTCCGGCAAATCCCTTTCCCTTGGAGATTCCCACAATCGTCACCATGCTCTCCTGTGGGATGAGTTCTGTGGTGAGTGTCTTTCCTACTTCGTAGCCATCGAGCGTATCTACAAGGAACTCGCGCTCACACGAGTAGCGCACATGCTCCTTTCCTTTCCGTGTCTTCCACTTCTTCCCACAAATCCCAAGAACAAGTGCATTGTAGCCATCGCGGTCCTTAGAGCGGTGACGTATCACGGTGTTTGGATCTACCTTTAAGTACGTTACAGGAACCACCGTGCCATCCTCCTGGAACACGCGCGACATGCCAACTTTGGTGGTGATGAGTCCAAGCATTTATGCTGAGCGAAGTCGAAGCATTGGATCAGAGGTCTGTGCCCTGCATCCTAAGTCCGCCCGGGGCGGACGAGTGGTGCAGGGTCGGCCTGCTTTATCCATTAAGGAGAGCAAGCGCGACAAACAAAAGCCAGGGAACTTTAAAGGGAGAAAAGGGTTCCTGCAAGGACTTTTAAAGAAAAAGCCGGCTTTTGGCCGACTTTTTTCATGGCCCTTAAAAAATCCTATTCAGCTGTGCAGGTGGCACTGCAACCATCACCGTTCGCGGTGTTGCCGTCATCACAGACTTCCGGAGCTTCCACGATCCCATTCCCACAGGTGGAGAGACTGGGGACAATCGGCGTACACACGCTTGGGGTCCCCGCACACTCGAAGCCGGTCTCGATCATACAATCCGCACCACAGCCATCAGTGGCAGCGGTATTGCCATCATCACAAGCCTCGCTCCCCGTCACCATCGAATCACCACAGATTGGCTCCGGATCATCCTCGGGATCGTTGGGATCAGTTTCCCCTTCATCAACTTTTCCATCGTGGTTTAAATCCTCAGCACCATCCACTGCTCCACCATTATCGGTATCGATCTTACGGGGATCGGTCTTCGTTGCAGGATCAGCATCAATAGTGAATTTGGTTGTATCGGTATCGGGATCAACCCCAGCAATGTATCCAAGCTCGGTACCATCTTGTATTCCATCATTATCGGTATCCGGCTTTGCTGGATTCAGCACAAAATCCCCATGGACTTCGATCGAATCAGCAAGGCCATCGTCATCACTATCTTTATCGAGCGAACTTGATTCACCTGCATCAACAACACCATTACCATTCAGATCTTCTTCACCATTATTCAATCCATCCTTATCAATATCGAGGCAGGAAACACGGACCACTGCATCACCGAGCGTCTCACCATCAATCATCAAGTAGTAGCGCCTATCCGGTGTGAGGTGCATCGGCGAATCATCTGCCTCCGTTGTCTGGAGTGATGTGTACTGCTCTCCTGTCGCAGTGAGTTCCGCTGGAGAGAGCCAGAATCTTCCATCGAAGAGTTCGCGACCTGTCTTCCCGGCACCCTTATTAGCAGTTTCGTTCCGGGAGTACTCGTACCCCCAGGCACGAACCAAAATACCAGTCGGTGCTGCAACCGAAACATCAATATCCGGAGTAATCGACTCCGGACAATCGAAGATTACATGCTTATCAGCAGGCGCTGTAAATCCTTTTGAGGACTCATCGGCAGTAAAGTAGTGAATCTCGACCCCGTTCTGCGTCCCAATGAGTCGCGCAGAGAAATCAGGACCCGGCTGCTCTAGTGCTTCGAGTGCCAGAGTCGGCACGAGGAGCGCAGGGCCAGAGGGCTCTGCCTCCGCCGCGGGTGAAGGAGGCGGCACTACTGCAACTTCCTCTCCTCCCTGGCGAAGGTACATGTAGACCGCAACGCCAATGAGAGCAAGGAGCACCACTCCCTCGAGCGCTACCCGTACAAAGGGGAAAGAATCTTTTTCCTCAGGAAGGGCGGAAGAACTTGTTGAGTCCAGCATGGGAATGAAAGGGAAGGAAAAAGAAGAGACTGCGAATCAATTACCTCTTGTGACCTATCGTATGAAAAAATATGCCTCCCGCAAAGAGCATCGAAAAGACGAGCGGGAGTGCAAGCGGCAATCCTGTGGAGGTGAGCGGAGCAGCACTATGGAGCGGCCCGCCACTTGCGCGAGAGGGGCGCTGCCGTATAGGCAGGATCGAGGGCGAGTACTCTGTACTTTCTTTGGAAGCGGGACGGTTTGGAATACGAATGGATCGTCCTGCATCCTCCGGTAAATTTTCCATGCGTAACTCCTGTGGCCGCGAACGACGACCAGTGGATTGGAGAACTGAAGCACGTGGATCATCGTGCGGAGGTGCCGGAGCCAAAGGCACTCTCTGCGGAATTAAAATATCCTCAGGACTCTGTGGAGCACTGGAAGAGTTCCCCTGCCCTACCCCTCCATTATCGAGGAATTCGGACGGGGTAATGTAGGCAACTGCCGTGTGCGCTACGGAGAGCGAGAGCACTCCTGCAATGAGAGGCGGTAGCAAGCGTACGAGGAAAGCCATGGTTGGTATTGATGTTCAGTTGTATTATATACTATTTTATAATAATACGCAATATCTCCTCGGCCTCTCCTTTAAAGGATGTACTCGAGCCCGCGCTCTGGCATGAGGACTTCGATGCCCCGGGCTGCTTTCGTCCGTGTCGCTATCGCGGCCATCCCCTGCTCTTCCCCATGCACAAAGAAAATCTTTTTGAGGGTCGGGATCGAGGCGATAAATGCATCGAGATCGCGCATGTCGGCATGTCCCGAATATGCATTGATGTACACCATCTCCGCTCTCTTCTGGTACGTGCGATCAAAAATCCTCACTGAGCGAATATTCTTCTCTATCAAACGTCGACCGAGTGTGTGCTCTGCCATGTAGCCAACAGCAAGGAAAGTGGATCGTGGATCTTCGATCGAGTGTGCAAGGTGGTGACGAATGCGACCTCCTTCGCACATGCCGGAGCCTGCCATAATGATCATAGGGCCAGGGACGTTATTCAGCGCTTTGCTTTCCTCCACGGATTCCGTGTAGCGGACAATGGAAAAATGGAATGGGCTATGGGCACGTGCAAGGAACTGATCGTACATTTCGCGGTCGTAGCATTCGGGGTGCTTCATGAAGATATCTGTCACTCGTGATGCGAGAGGTGAATCGATGATGATCGGGATGGATGGAATCTTCTTTTCATCCCACAGGAGATGGAGATCGTAGAGAATCTCCTGTGTCCGTTCGAGTGAGAATGCTGGAATGAGAATTTTTCCCCCTCGCCCCGCCGTGCGGTTTACCACTTCGGCCAGGGAGTTCTTTGCTGATTCGATATCCTCATGGAGGCGGTTCCCATAGGTGCTCTCGCAGATGAGAATATCCACAGGAGGCATAGATGCGGGATCACGGATAATCGGGAGCATGGCACGCCCCAAATCCCCACTGAATCCGATGCGAAATACGTCATGCTGAGCGGAATCCGGAGCATCCGACGAGGATGCGACGGATGGAGTCGAAGCACCTCGCATTGACTTCGAAGCTGATTTTTCTGATCCTTGCGACGCGCTTCGACTGCGTTCCGCTTCGCTCAGCGAAGCTTCACTTCGCTCAGCATGACGTGAAATTTCTAAAACAACCATTGCAGCACCGAGCACATGCCCTGCATCTAAAAACTGCACTCTCACACCCGGTACCGCTTCGAACCATTCACCGTAGTTCATCCCCTTAAAGAGCTCGCCACAATCGATCGCATCCTGCTGGGTGTAGAGCGGTCCATCGCAATCCACCATGGTGAGGGAACAGTGCTTGGTGAAGAATGCCTCATCCTTCTCCTGGAGGTATCCCCCATCCTGCAGCATCACCGGTGCAAGATCTTTGGTGGCATACGTACAAAACACCGGGCCACGGTAGCCACGCTTCCAGAGCACAGGGATACGTCCCACATGATCCATGTGTGCATGGGAGAGGATCACCGCATCGATTTCGCCAGGGTTGAATGAGAGTGTTGCATTCTTTTCAACGGAGATCCTTCGGCTCCCCTGGAAGAGCCCGCAATCGAGCAGGATACGCTTCCCACCAATCTGAAGTTCGTGACAGGAGCCGGTGACTTCTCGTGCCGCGCCATGAGATATGAGTTTCATCATGTGAAAGTGTACACTGCAACTCATGGTGGCGCGCGACAAGACCGGCGCTTCGAACGAAAGCGATTTCTGGAATTTACTCGCGCTCCTCTGCCTCGTTTTCGTTCTCCTCACCTCCTTCTTCACCTACTTCTATAGGTACCAGGAACCGCAAGCGCCTTTCTGGGACGAGAACTACTACATCACGGATGCGGAGAAAATTCTAAATGGAACGTTCCACATGCAGATTCATCCGCCACTTGGGAAACTCCTCATTGCCGCAGGTGAAGCACTCTTTGATAGTAATACGGATGATTCCACATTCCTCGATACAGAGCATGCGGGAGAATTCCCCGCAGAATTCTCCTTCCTTGGGTACCGCTTCTTCCCCGCTCTCCTTGGATGGCTCACGGCACCACTCCTCTTTTTGTGTCTCCTTCTCCTTGTGAGGAATCCGCTCCTCGCAACACTCCTCACATTTCCCTACCTCTTCGATAACGCACTCCTCGTCCATAGCCGGGGCGCAATGCTCGATTCCTCGCTCAACTTCTTCTTCGTTGCAGCGATCCTCTTCTTCATCCTGCTCACAAAGACTCCGCACAGGAAGAAAGCATTCCTCTGGCTCGCTGCACTCCTTGGTATCACGATCGGTCTTGCGATCACCACAAAAATGAACGGCGCAGTGCTGCTCTTGCTGATTCCAACACTCTGCATTCGCTTCCGGCGGGAGCTCCATGATCTTTTTGCTCTACTCACTACACTGAGTGGAGGTTTTTTGATTGTCTTCGTGAGTGTCTGGTTCCTCTTCCTCTCTGGAATGGATACGATACAGACAGAGCTCCGGGATGAAGGATGGTTTAGTGCATCGGAGGAGTACAAAGAAATCATTCGGAAGGGGAAGCAATCTTCCCTCACTTCGTTCCCTGTGATGCTGCGCGATCACCTGCGCTATGCACCAGAGTACAACAGCGGCATCCCCAAGCTCGATCTCTGTAAGCCGGATGAAAACGGCAGCCCCATCTTCCTCTGGCCATTTGGCGTGACTGCCATTAACTACCGATGGGCATCTTCGGGCGAAAATACCTACCGCTACCTCTACCTCGTCGCAAATCCTGCAGCGTGGGCAGCAGGCCTCGCGGGAGTTCTCCTCTCTGCGGCGTACCTCCTCTCCCCTCTCTTTGGAAAAAAGCGAACAACGCGCGCAGAGCGTGATCTCGCGTTCTACGGAACAACCCTCCTTACAATCTACGTTGGCTACATGGGGGCATTCATGTTGATGGATCGGGTGCACTTCCTCTATAGCTACTTCCCCGCGCTTCTCACGAGCTTCCTTTTGCTTGGCATTGTGTTCTCTGTAGCAACCTCCCTTGGATCGGAGAAGCTGACAGAAGAGCGAAAAATCCTGATCGCGATGTTCATGGCCTGCCTCATCTTCCTCTGCTTCCAGATCTATCGCCCGCTCACCTACTACGAGCCGATCACAGATGAAGGAGTCACAAATCGCGCAATCTTCCGCCTCTGGAATCTGCGGTGTGTGGATTGCGAAAAGCCGAGCCCCTTAGTACGGCATCAATGCGAGGTATGAAAGTCCTCGGTCCCATATTCAGGCACAATTGGCCTCTCTGTGGCATCATGGTATTCGGGGTTTTACTGAGATTCATCTATGTTCTCGCTACCCCCTTCGCCGTGCGTTCCTACGATGCGGAGGGCCATATCACCTATATTTTTTATGTCTTTTCGCACTGGACGATTCCGGAGCCGGAAGCAGCATGGCAATTCTTTCAGCCTCCGCTCTACTACTTTTTCTCCGCGATCCTCATCGCTCCATTCAGGTCCATGCACCTGGATCGTGAATTCATCATTGGGCTTTTGCAGATCGAATCTTTCCTCTTAACAGTAGTGGCGTTTCTTGCTGGCATTTGGGTGGGAACACTCCTCTTCCGCGATGAAAAGAAGCGAAGACCACTTCTCATTTTTTCTCTTCTAATTGCTGTTTTCCCAGCTGTTATTTTTCCCTCTTCGCGTATCTCGAATGATACGCCGATGCTCCTCGTGTTTTTTCTTTCCTTTGGATTTTTACAGCGCTTTTGGATGCAAGGGAAACTACGGGATTGGTATATCGCACTCATCATCATTGCTCTTGGCATCCTCACAAAGAGCAATGCGATTCCCCTCCTCGTCGCTGCGTTCATTCTCCTTGTACTGCAGAGATCATTACCGAGAAAGCAGCTCTTCAAGCACGCTACACTCTCGATAGGGATCCTTGTAAGCCTCGTTGGATGGTACGTGTTCTTAAGAATTCTACAGGGGCAGGAACACATCGTCGGCAATATCGGAATGAATAATGCGAAGCTTTTTATCCAAAATTGGCATTGGACGAATCTGTTTGTTTTTCGCCCTCATGCTCTGTTTGAGTTTCCCTTCTATTCCTCGTGGGATGATACGACCGGCCGCCCGTTCCTTTTTGAAGTGCTCTTTAAATCCGCACTTTCGGGCGAATGGAATTTTGGAAGTACCGCCAATAATCTCCTTCGCATCATCTATGTATTCAACTTCTTTTTCTTCTTCCTCTGCCTGAGAGGATTGATCTCCGCAATCAAGCATTCTTCCCGAGAACATCTCCCTCTCATCATCACAGGTGTAATCTTTATAGTCTCCATGATGGCTCTCGTGGCACAGAAGCACGTCGGCGGACTCCAGGATTTTCGGTACGTACCAATCCTCCTTCTTCCTATTTTTTATTTCACTGTGAAGGGAGCACTATCTCTTTCCGAATCTTTGCAAAAGATCATCCTTCCGCTCTTTCCGATATATGCTCTGGTGCTCACGACGTATATCGGCATTGTTCTTGCCGAGATTTAAAGGCACAAAAAAAGCCCTCTATCTTGGCGGCGACCTACTCTGGCGTGGCGAATGCCACACTACCATCGGCGCGCCCGGGCTTAACTGCCGTGTTCGGAATGGGAACGGGTGTACCCCCGGGGCTAGAACCACCAAGAGACAGGGCTCTTGAAAAAAATTAATGATGAAGTAAGGAGGTAAGGGAGGAAGGAAGTACTAGTACTTCCTTACTTCAATACCTCCTTACTTATAACCATGTCCACATACTGCTTGCCAAGCGATCCGCCTTTCGACGGACCGCAGGCACATGAACAGCGATTTCCGTGCATACCCCACTACGCTCCTTACGGAGCTTCGTGAGGCAAGAGAGAAATGTTCTTGCTTCATCAATAAAGATGAAGACAATTGCCCGTTCGTACTCCGAAGCTGAACACCTTGCGGTGCGTACACTTAAGGAGCCGATCTAGCTTGTATTCTACAAGCGGGCTTATGGGGAAAACTAATCTTGGGAGGGGCTTCCCACTTAGATGCTTTCAGCGGTTATCCCGTCCGAACATAGCTACCCTGCAATGCCGTTGACACGACAACAGGTACACCAGAGGTTCGTCCACTCCGGTCCTCTCGTACTAGGAGCGGCTTCCCTCAATTTTCCAAACGATAACGGAAGGTAGAGGCCAAACTGTCTCACGACGTTCTGAACCCAGCTCGCGTACCACTTTAATTGGCGAACAGCCAAACCCTTGGGAGCTTCTTCACCCCCAGGATGTGATGAGCCGACATCGAGGTGCCAAACC
>DATDWC010000080.1:0-6636 GCA_035289805.1 Candidatus Peribacterales bacterium
CATGGATCTCCCTCTTAACTTCCAAGAAGGGGGTTTACGGAGCAAAGGTCGGATTCTCGTGGCACAGAGTGGTCAAGCCGCTCCAGTAGCACCTGCAGCACCTGTACTACCTTCCGGGCCAGTACAGAGGAGCCCTGATTACCGTCCGCCTCCACTCGTCGAAAGCTCTTCCATACCCAATGATTTCGAAAAAATACGGCAGGGACTCATCAAAATTAATACTTTCCTCAATGCCAGTGCCTCCTCACGAACACAGTCGAATCTCCAAATGAAAAATCAATTGGAAGTAACGTTTGAGAATGTAAAGACAGAATTTAACAGTCGCATAGATATAGAGGAAAACACAGAATTTCGGGGACGCGTAACCAGCTTAAAAAGTGATGTGGAGAAAATCACAAAAGCAATAGGAAAGTGGGATACAGAACAACGCGATCTGCGCCATAAGGAAAAAAATCGCGGATTTCTGAAAACGTTCTGGTACGGCATGGAAATCATGAGCATAAATGACTTCATCGCTATTTATCAGGCAATCGCAGAAGACATCAAACGTTCCCACCACCGCAGGCAGCAGGGCCGGATCGGTCGCGTGGGAAAGAGCCTCACGGAATGGATTACTCATGTACCCCTGCTCAAAGATCTCCCCTACCTCGGCACACTCTCTGCAGAGTTTCATGCGCGTGATAAGCATGCAGAAGGAGAGGAAATCGAAAATTGGAAGAAATCACTCACGGAAGTTGATTCCTACGAGCTCCAGGAAATGCTCCATCATCCTTCGAATGCTGACCATATGAGGGCAATTCTCACTCTGCTTGCAGAGCGCGGTCGTGTGAACTGGGGAGATAAGTACCTGTGGAGATCTTTGAGTCGCTTCTCTGGTTATAAAATTCCAGAAGAGGAATGTGAACGTGACGAAAACCTGCGCGAGGATTGGCTGCGGAAAACCATTTCCGAAATCTACGAGGATAAAGATCTCTATCGCCATTGGCGCACGCAAAACGATGGAGCCATTAAAAGCAAAAAAAGTGAATTCACCACAGAAGTGGATCGCATTAGCAACTTATCAGGCGGCATGACACAGGAACTGGCGAAACAACTGAAGCTCTATATTCACGCCACGCATCACCATGAACCGATTCCTGATGACGTCCAACCGCACCTCTACGAGGAAATCATTCATTTCGCCATGCGCAACGGCAAAATGACCATGGAAGATAAATTCTACTACCTCGTGCAGGGGATCGCCTTTGGCCTCATTTCCCGTGATCGCCTCGCAGTGATTGCAGGAGAGGGAGGTGAGGGGCTCCTCAATACTTTCCCCTTCATCGATTACTTCTATGGGCGCAATAACACGCTCCATGAGATTCGTAATCTTGCGGATCGTCTGCGCGAAAGTGATGATGAAACGAATGATGATTACTACAAGCCAGGCGCCAAAACAACCATGTGGCTGGAGCTCGAGGTCGCCCGCGAAGATTCTGTACAAAAACGTCTGAGCAAGGGAATGATCAAACGCGGACAGGAGACAGATCACGATGACATGCACTTCTTCATCCCGCGTCTTTCGTACAAGACCATTGATCAACTCACAACACCGGCAGGTGGCGGACGTCCGCAGCTCAGTGACCAGGCTTGGATGAACGCGTACAGCGGATTCAACTCCTACTTCAAATCCTTCGGCATTGTTGCAAAGCTGGAGGATGAACATCTGGGACAAAAATTCTCCTCCACCGACATTAATGACGTTGTTCGCGCAATTGCCACCTTCGTCCGAATGGATGGAATCATGACGCAGCGATCTGCATTCGATGATAACGGAGCACGACGCATGGCACTGACATGGGATCAGTTACGCACACAGCGCTCCGTCGTGAACGAAAGTGGAGAAACAGTCTATGAGGAGCGGGGTAAGGTTGATCGTTTCGTTAAGGCTGTCATCGATGCGTATGGGTTTGAGCCGGAGTACACAGAAGTTATGCTCTACGATACCTCCGATCCACGATATGGCCCTTTTAATGAGCAGTACGCATCCAAAAGTAATGACAAAGTTTTTAAACTTTCCAATGGATTTGGAGAAAAGCTTCGAACAGCAATCTTGGAGCAGGGCGCTGGGAAGTTAAGAGATCTCCTGGTGGATTTTGAGCCGGAATTTAAGTCACACAACACAGACTACACGTACGAAAACGCAAAGCAGGAAGCAGAACGTCAACGTGATCATGCTCATGCTCCCCAGGCTCACACACACGCAGCTCACCCCTAATCCATGAAATCATTCTCCCACATGCGCCGGCTCACACTCGTTGCGCTCATCGCATTCCTTCTGCCACTCACAACGCTTGCGCAGAATCCGCCGAATAACCAGCAGCCAGGAGGCCCAAGACCAATTGAACTCCTGGAGCCGCTCCCGGGAGGAGTCTTGACGATTCCCCTTGGATCATTCCCCCTCTGTCCACTCAATAAGTATCTTCAACCTTTCATGCCCTTTGCGGTCGGCATGGCAGCAGGCCTTGCAGTGCTCATGATTATTCTGGGGGGACTCCAGATCATGCTTTCGGATGGCAACATTGCTCAAAGCCAGGGGAAGGAACGGGTCATGGCGGCGCTCGGCGGGCTCATGGTTCTGGTCTTCTCCGCAACGATTCTGTACATCCTCAATGCAAACTACTTTGTCTTTACGACACCAGGCGGTGCGCCTGCCTGCTGATGATGTTCTCCTCTCACCATCATCGGCAGAAGAAACAGATGATCCTGCTCCAGAGCATCATCGTGCTCTGCCTGCTCTTCCTCCCGCTCCTTGCTCTTGCCCAAACACTTCCTCCACCCGCCTGCACATTCCCAGGATGTAATCCAACACCCATTGATGTGATCAATCTGGCGGCGATTCCGATGTTTGCGCAGATCCTCCTCAATGGCGTTGTTGCGCTTGCAGTGATCTTTGGAATCATCGGCGGCGCACGGTACCTTCTTAGCTTTGGACGGGATGAGGAGCTGGAAAAGGGAAAGACCACCATCCTCTGGGCACTTGGTGGTGTCCTGATTGCACTGGTATCGCAACGCGTTGTTATTGCTGTTCTCTCGGAGAACTACATTTCATCGGGAACAGATCCGCTCCTCGAATTCAGCGCATCGGTGGTCTACATTATGACTGCACTTTTGAACGTCGGATTCTTCCTCACGGTATTTTGGGGTGGGATGCGTATGGTGATGGCGGCCGGAAACAAGGATGAAGTATCCAAGGGGAAGAAGACCATCATCTACGCAATTGTTGGAGCGGTGCTCATCAATGTGATTCCGTTCGTGATGCAGGCTATTCTCCGCATTAACGCATGATGTTCTTCGCTCTCCCTTTCGTGGCAACAGCATCTGCCGCAGGCATCCGATCGATCGGCGGCGGAGCAGCAGATCCGATTTGGGCGGCAGCCTGTGCGATGCTCCCCTACTGTGCAACCCCCGCGGGGCAACAGGGGATCGCAACGGCAGTGGGGATTGTGTCTAATGTGATTCTGTTTACGATCGGCCCGGCTGCGGTGCTCGTGATCCTCTATGCCTCAGCGCGCATCGTGAGCTCTGGTGGGAATGACGAAACCGTCCGCAAGGCAATGAAGGAAATCATTCTCTATGCGCTCCTTGGTCTGATGCTTGCAATTCTTTCGAGTACCATCATCAACTTTGTCTACAACCTGATAACGGGCATTGTGAGCTCAGTGTAAAAAGGAGAGGTTACTTGTGGGAGGAAAGAAAGAGCGATACGCTGAGAATGCGCTATGCCTACGGAATTCGTACAAGCATTTGTGGTTGAAAAGGATAATCCTTTCCGCATTTTCCGCATGCTGCAGGATATCGCACGGAAGAAGTTTGGAGAGGGTGGATATATCGATCTCTCACGTGGCGATCCAGGTTACGGTTTTACACCCTCCATGAGGGGAAGACAGTGTTCCAGTCTCATCCTGGAGCTCGATGCGCTCCTCAATCGTGATGCGAACCACCGCTTCCTCCTGCGCGAGCGGAAAGATCTTCCCCACATCCTCCAGGAAATTGATGGCGCAATTCGGGAGCAATACAGCAAAGAAACTACTGATCGTAATCACGCACTCTTCCAGGAACTCATCGATGGAATCATCGAGGCGGCAGAAGGAGAAGGAAAATCATGGGACGCATTCGATGTACTCTTTGGCCTCTTTGCATCCTCAGCAATGAGCGGCGGGAGCTATTTGAATCCCAAAGGTGAAGAGCTCACGCGTATCGTTGTTGCCGCATGGCATAGAAAGGAATACGGGGTAAGAATCACGAGCGAGGATCTCCTGCTCACGAGCGGCGTGAGCCATGGGATTGGCACACTCTTCCGTGTACTCGGGGAAGAAGGTTGCGGATTTTTAAAGCGTGGGGATGCTATCGTAACCGGTTCCCCCGTCTACGCACCGTACGTGAGTATCCTAGAGCAGCGCGGCATCACTCCCCTCACCTTCTCCATCCACCCAGTCACTGGAGCAGTCTCCGCACTCCCTAAGAGGGAGGAAGGAGTAGAACCCAAGGCACTCATCCTCATTGATCCTAATAACCCAACAGGCTTTTCGCTCTCGCCGGAATCCCTCCAGGCACTCGCGAAGTATGCAGAGACACACGATCTCCTCGTCATAACAGATGAGGTGTACTCTTCGTTTTTCCCGAAGAAGAAAACGATGCTCTCGCTCTGCCCTGAGCGCGTGATCTGCTTGAATGCGAGATCGAAGATCGAGCGAAGCACGGGGCTCCGTTTTGGGGAAATCATCATCCTCCCGAAAGGTCGCACCAAAGTCGCTTCGATGCTCGGATTGAAAGATGCACGCGCGCTCGAGGATCTCTTGATTGCCGCAAAGGCGCCTGGTGGCATGGGGGGAGAATTTCAGCACACGACCTTCGTACCGGGACCATCTCAACTCCTTGGCATCACGCACATTCTCCTTGGAGGGGAGGAGCGGAAAACGTACAAGGAGGATCTGGCCGAGAATGGCCGGATTTTCTGCAAGGAGCTCGGACTCCCTCACATCGGGAATCTCTACTACGTTCTCTTTGATCTGAACACCTTACCAGGCTGCACCACACAGAATCTCCCCATGGAAGAGAGGCTCACAAAGCTTGCAGAGAGCGGGGTGATTTATATTCCCGCACATCGCTTCTTTGCGGGAAACGACCGGACGAAGGAAACCCTCACCATGGTTCGTGCGTCAGTGGTGAATACGACACCGGAGAAGCTGAAAGAAGCAGCACGGAGAACACGGGAAGTTCTGTGCGGGAGGGCTACACCTTCATGATCTCCTCCTCCTTGTGCTTTGCGAGGTCTTCGATTTCCTTATTTGCGGCAGCAACTTCCTTCTGCACATCGTCCTCGAACCCGCGGTGTTCGTCTTCGCTCCGGGAGGTATCCTTCTTTGCATTCGTGTGCACTTCCTGCCGCTGCTGCCGGATCGAAATCTTTGCTTCCTCCGCAAGTTCCTTCACGATCTTCGCGAGCTGCCTCCTGCGCTCCTCCGTCATTGGTGGGAGCACGATCCGAATCTGCGCGCCCTCGTTTGTCGGCATTGTCCCCAGGTTCGCCTTCACGAGTGCTTTTTCCACATCGCTGATGATCGATTTATCCCACGGCTGTACGAGGAGCGTCTTTGCATCCTGCACACTTACACCACACACCGCTTTGAGCGGTTGTATTTGCCCATAGGCATCCACCGGTACATTCTCAATAAGTGCTGCGGAAGCACGCCCGGTCTGGAGCTTCCCGAACTCAGTCTTCAGGTGATCGATACTTTTCCGGAGCCCTGCCTTAAAAATCGGGAGCGCCTGCTGCATACACTCCGTAGCTTAGCGAGGAATCGGAGAAGGGGCAAACAATGGGATGATCCCGTCCATCGCTTACCTTCGCGAGAAGATTCCAGAGAGGAACTGTGTGACCTTCTCCGAGATTACAGAGACAATATCGCGGAGGGGTTCGATGACTGCTTTGGCAATTTCCTGGATTTTGCCGGCAATGCCACGGCCAGGAGGATCAGCGGGCTGAGGGGTACAGAAGCCACAATCACTGAAGCAGGTATCACAGGTTTCCCCGTACATGCTATCGCAGGAGCCGTCGCCACAGGAATGCTGAGGGGTAGAAGATGAAGAAGATGACGAGGAACATTCCCCACAATCACCGGGGCAACTACCGCAGGTTTCTCCATCCATACTGTCGCATGAACCGTCACCACAGAAAGAATCCCTTTCGGTATTTCCACATGCGCCACAATCGCTAACGCAATTCAAGCAGGTTTCGTTTTGGCTGCACACGCCATTGCCGCACCCTCCGCCTGGAGAATCTTCTTCAGGACAAGTTCCGCAATCTCCTCCACAGGAATCGCATTCCTCACCCGGTTCACAGACTCCATTACCGCACCCCGTAGGGCACGGACCACAGTCACTAGAGCACGTAACGCAGGTTTCGCCATTCATGGAATCGCAGGATCCATCGCCGCAATTCGCAGCAGGATGCGGATCAGCCGTCAACGAGCAGGCGGTTCCGCAATCATCGGGGCACGTATCGCAGGTTTCGCCATTCATGGAATCGCAGGATCCATCGCCGCAAGTTCCATCACCCATATTCGTTTCCGGCATTACCCCAAGAGAGGAGGG
>DATDWC010000081.1:0-19947 GCA_035289805.1 Candidatus Peribacterales bacterium
ATTTGTGTTATAGCTATCGATCACTGTCTTGAGGAGCCGCATCGTAACATCATCATTGATCCTCCTGCCGAGGATATGGAGAAGTGTTTCGTGATCGACGGAATCGAAGAATTTGCGGACATCCCCGCGCCAGAAGAAACCATTGCGATTCTCTGCAAGGCACTTCTGTGCTCGTTCGATTGCTGCCAGTAGCCCCTTTTCTTCACGGCACGACCACACGTCATAGATGAACGTCCTGTCGTAGATTCCGACCAGATGCTCGTAGAGTAAACGGTGCACGAAACGGTCCCTGATGCTCGCAACAGCAATTTCGCGTCTCTTCGTGTCGTTCACGAAAAAGGAGAGATACGAACCGTGCTTGTACGTTCCGTTACACAGTTCACGGTGCAATGCAGTAAGGTTCTTCTCCACATGAAAACGAAAATGCTCAAAATTGGGCGTACGCTTCTTCCCCCGCACGAATCGAAGCCAGCAGCGCCAGAGAGCGGGTACACTGAGATCAATGGACACATTGCCCATCATCAACCGGACCTACGATCTCTACAAGCAGGTCGTCGACATCTCCGAGAACTTGAACAAAAGGTGGCGCTTTTCGCTCGGTAGGAGCATCGAAGATACCGTCATGAGTCTTCTCTCCGAACTCATCATGGCGAAGAATGCGCCGAAACCGCTCAAGGTAGGCTACCTCATCAGGGCATGCGCCTACCAAGAAACCTGCATGCTCAAGCTGCGCCTCTGTTTGGAACTCAAGCTCGTGAATGAGACGAAAATCTTCCAGACGCAGGCGACCGTGGAAGAGGTGGGGCGGCAGATCGGTGGATGGCTGAAGTCGGTACAAAGCTGATGAACCCTTAGCCGGGGGCGACCAGCCCGAATGTTGTTGCGGTTGTCGGCATCGTTCTCGTTCACGTTGACCTCGTGATCGTTGCGATTACCGTTCAGCGCGTCGCCGCCCAACACCATTATTGACTGAGCTTCATACCGAAATCATTAGCCGCAGCCCAATGAATGACTCTCTCGTCACGGAATCGCTCAGCTCAAACCTAAGGGTTCATGAGGTGTAATGGTCCATCTGGCTCCTTGCTTTCATGCAGAGCCATTATGTGAAAGACCACCGTACGGTAGCCCCGACCAAACGGGGTGGCTAATCACCGTTAGGAGCAGAGTAGCGGAAAAATTTTTGTCGCGGAAGACCGCCTTCGGCGGTCAAGGACAAAAACAAATACCAAAGAAGATTCAAAGACTAAGGATTAAGTTCTTTGAACCCTTAGCCGGGGGCGACCAGCCCGAAAGTCGCCGCGGCGGTCGGCACCGCGCTCGTCCACGCGGACCTCGAGATCGCAGCGATCACCGCGCAGCGCGACGCCGCGATCAAGCATTTCTTGTTTAGTCAGGAGCCAGCAAATCGTTTGTCGATCAACTGGTTTCTTCTTTTGCAATGCTCTGTACTCGTCTTCTGACATTGGTTCAGCACCTGTGATTTCACAGACCACAAGATAATCGTAATAGTTTAAACCTCTTGCACCATCTGCGCGTTGCAAATATTGTTCAATGTCGGGGAACCGCATCTTCAAGTTGCCTACCGCACCTGCCCTCTCTTGCTCATCTAATGCTGACAAGAATGTTTCTTGCGCTTTAACATCCACATTATCGACTGAGTCAATGAAGACAATCTCTGATGCATTTACAGTAGTCATCGTCATTTCAGCCCCCGTCGCTTTGAGACGGCGCAACTGAGTAAGAGCTTTTTCATTGGTTCTGATTTCACCGAAAGCAGTATCAAAATCTTCTCTGCTCACACCGTACTCGCTCGATAGAGCATAACGATCCGAAATTCCTGCGAGCACTCTCTCATCGGGGTTCATGTTCTTTTCAATCGCACTACGAGCTACTCTTATAATTTCATCTGTAACAGCTTTCACATTGCCCTCTTGCTCCTCGAGCAGTGCTTCCTGTTCCTTGAGCAAAGCTTTGAGAGCATTCAAGCGCTGTGCCTGATTTTCAGGTAATGCAGCAATCCTATCTTCAATCGTAGGAATATCGGCAGTGGAGGTTTTTTCGGTGACAGCTTGCATAAGCTTAGTAATGGAAAAGTTATGCTAAATATACATGTATTTCAGATTGTGTCAAATCGAAATTCCCGCGAATTGCCCCATTTTGAATGGGTTCTACTCCGATTCGCAAAAGAGCGGTTACAAATCGTCACCCTCCTTCGCTCGCTCTGGCGAGCTACGGACGGGCAGGCGAAAACGGTGGCAGAGTTTTGGCGGCGTGGCGGCTGCCCCCTGCTTCGGCAAGCTCAGCACAGGCTGCTTTTCAGCCGCCGCGCCTTGTCGGCCGTAGCCTCGGCGAAGGCTGAAGTTCGGTTATGATTGCGTCCAGCAGGCACCACCATTCGATCAATTCTAAGTCCCAGACTATCTGCTACACTATCTCCTGATGCTCATCACCTTCCACGCCATCATCGGGGTCCTCCTCTCTATTGTCATCACGCTCCAACAGCGTGCTTCCGGTCTCTCTGCAACATTTGGAGGAACAGGCGCAACCTTCGTACAGCGACGCGGAGCAGAAGCGCTTCTCTTCCAGTCGACGATCTGGCTCTCCGTTATCTTCTTTGGACTCGGGATCCTGCAACTCTTCATTTAGGAGCTTCTCGACTCCCCTCTTTGCAGATCAATGCAATGATTATCCGCTCTATGAAGCAGCATCTGGATCGCTCGAAGAGAACATCTTTTTCCGGTACCATCTCCTGAGCAATGCGCACACTCCGCCGCACGTTCGGAGCTATGAAGCCGTGGGAAAAATGGATAGTGAGCGCACTCACTATTATTTTCCTCGTCTCTACAGCTGTGCTCCTGTGGAGATTCTATAAGGAGAATACAGAGTCCACTCCCGTACGGGGAGGCACATACATCGAAGGATCTGTGGGAACGATCCGGATGCTGAATCCCTGGTTCACCGTCACAAATGATGTGAATAGGGATATCACCTCACTCGTGTTTTCCGGGCTCCAGCGCTACAACCCTTTCACAGGAAAAATAGAGGATGATCTCGCAGCACTCGAGATCACCGGGAACCAGCGTATCTACACACTCACTCTCCACGAGAACATCTTCTGGCACGATTCCACGCCGGAGCTCCCACATCCTGTGACTGCAGATGATGTGATATTCACGTATCAAATCATCGAGAAGCAGGGATTCCCAAATCCGATCCTCCAGAAAAACTTCCGCGGAGTGGATATCGAAAAAATTGATGATCGCACGGTGCAGTTCCGGCTGGAGAAACCCTACTCCTTCTTCCGCAGTAACTTAACTCTAGGCATTGTCCCCAAAAACCAGCTCGAGCACCTCAAGACCGATCAGTTACTGGATGCCTACGACTTTAACCTCCATCCGATCGGCTGCGGCCCATTCAAGTTCAAGAGCATCGCAGAGACACCGCTCTCGACTGAGGTAACACTCGAGCTCTTCGAAAACTTCCATGGGGCAAAACCGTACCTGGAGCGGATTGTGCTACGTGCATTCCCCGATTATCCATCACTCCTCTCGGATCTGCGGAATCTGGATGGTGTACGCCATGTGCCCCGGAGTCCCGATGGAAAAGCCATCATCCCCAACCGCTACGGTACGTTCCCGTACACATTGCCACAGTACGTTGCACTCTTCTTTAACCTGGATCATGCGGCACTCAAAGATCAGAAGCTCCGGCTTGCTCTGCAACTTGCAACCAACAAGCAGGAAATCGTGAGTGCAATCAACGAATCGGTCATTGTGGATACCCCACTCATGGAATTTGCACCGGAGGATTGGCGCTACAAGTTTGAGCCCCTCGCAGCTCAAGGAGCACTCTACGATTCCAATTGGAATCTCCCGGAGAAAATCAGGCTTCAGGCACTCCTCGAGGATCGTGAGAAAAATAGAGTGGGACTACTAGCGTTGCCACAGGACATTGTTCTCGTGCAGACGGGGGCTTCCATTGCCCTTACAGGATCCTACATCCCCAAGCTCAAACTCCCGCTCGCTCTCAATAAAGTTGAAGTGACCCCTTTGAGTGGAGGAACGGAAACGGGAACATGGATTGTCTCACTCCCAAGTGATGGGAGCAGCGGGAGCCTTGCAATTGGAAGAAATCCACTCCGACTCACGGAAACCGGAGGGAATATCTTGGATACATTTATCTTGAACCGCGCCGCGGATAAAGATCAATTCCAGAAGCTCAAAGAGGAGCAAAAAATTGTGGATCTCTTCCTCGAGCGTTCCGATTCTGGAGTGACGATCTCGACATTATTCCTCGATCAGGGAATCCTGCGACTCAAGCTTGCGGAAGATCTCCATGGCATCCGGCAGAACTCAAATGGCGAACCGCTTCGCCTGCGTCTCCTTACGAGTGCACTCCCTGCAGCCTACGCCAAGGTTGCGCAGGAGGTAGCGCGAGAATGGCGCGAGATCGGAGTTGATGTGATCGTAGAGGTTCCCGAGGACAAAAAAGATTTTGAAGATCGCATCATCAGGAGGGAGTACGATGTATTGCTCTTTGGGCAGCCACTCCTCGATAACCTGGATAGCTACCCTTATTGGCACAGCAGCCAGATTCAAACGTTCGAAACGAATGAAGCAGGAGAAAGAACAGGAGAACGCCTGGATGCCAATAATCTCTCGCAGTTTACAAGCTTTAAGGCAGATGCACTTTTGGAGCAGATCCGCGAAACGCAGAACGAAGATTTGCGGAAGCAAACCCTCGAGAAGCTCCGGGAAGTATTCCGTGAGGATGTCCCGGCTATCGTCCTCTACTCCCCAACGTACGTCTTTGCAGTCAGCGATAAAATTTTGGGGGTGGAGCTCGGGGAACCCTCGCTCCACTCGGATCGCTTCCTCAGCATGCACCGCTGGTTCCGGAATCACGGGAGAACTTTCAAAGCAGGGAAATCGTGGCTTAGCTTCATTCCATGGCTTTTCACCATAAATTGATCACAAAAATTATTCAAAAGAGAAACGTGGATAAGGAGCAGGTTCCCTTAAGAAATATTGAGAAGAGCATTCCGTCATCTATGGTAGTTAAGTTGACTTCACGTCTGGTCATCATTAAACTGTCTCGGCCTCACTTTGAATAAACCCATGGAAGTACTCCTCCTCGAAGACATCCCAGGCGTCGGCAAAAGGAACGACATTATCGTCGTCCGGAGCGGCTTTGCCCTCAATAACCTCCTCCCACGGAGACGCGCTCTCGTTGCAACTCCTGCAGTTCGCAAGCGTTACGCCGAGCACATTAAGCGCCGCGCCGAGGAGAAGCAACACGAGATCGAACTTGCAAAATCTGCCGCTGGAGTTCTTCGCGATACTGTTCTTAAGTTCACGAGGAAGGCAAGCAAGACCGGCAAGCTCTACGCAGCAATTTCTGCTGGTGATATTGCAGAGGCTCTCTCCGAGCAAGTACAGGTAGAGGTACCGGAGGTCGATATCCAGGTAGAGACCGAAATTAAGAGTGTAGGAAGTCATTCTGCCAAGGTGAAGCTCGGCTCCGAAGGAGTCGTGCCGGTGAAGATTGCGGTAGTGGCTGAAGTGGAGAAGTAATAGCAAGAGATGCTCTCTTCGAACGAGCTCCGCGAAGCGGAACGAGTTGAGAAGCTTTTCCGAAAGAAGAATTTTCCGTTCCGTAAACAGTGCTTTTTCATTAAGCTACATGACATGGATCGGTAGCTCAGTTGGTAGAGCAGGAGACTCTTAATCTCTTGGTCGCGGGTTCGAGCCCCGCCCGATCCACCAGCATTCTATTTGCTCTATGACCGACTGCCTCTTCTGCCGCATCATTCGGAAAGAACTCCCCTCTACCATTGTGCATGAGGATTCCGAAGTGATTGCATTTAAGGATATCCATCCCAAAGCCCCGACTCACCTTCTCTTCGTCCCCAAGGAACACATCGAATCCGTGCTCACACTTACGGAAAATACAAAGGAAGTTCCTTCTATGCTCATCTGGAAAGCGAAGGAATTTGCAGCGGCTCATGGAATCCCAGGCTATAAACTCACCTTCCATTGCGGAAGAGAGGGTGGACAAATCGTAGACCATTTACATCTCCATTTGATGGCGGAACAGAAGGTATGATCGTATGATCGGCGCCACATGGCAAAGCTGCCCACTCTGCCGCCAAAATTTCATCAGTTTTTTAAGCGTTGGTGGAAAGCGGAGCAAATAAAAGAAGCAGTAGTGGTGATGGTGATCACGCTCCTCGTTACGATCCCGGTGTGGTACAGGCAGGAGCACAGGGTGCTCCAGGGTTCTGCTGCCGCTATTTCCACCGGTACCCGCTATGTAAAAGTTGCAACAGATTCGATCCTGCGTTTTGATTTCCCCGAGGCGATCGAAAAAGCGAGCGCAATGGAGAATCTCGTCGTACCGGAAGGTGTTACAGGTACGATCACATGGGAGGGAAATGTGATGCTCTTTACCCCGAGCGCGCCACTCACGATGGAAGAAACCTATTCCTTTGTGATGAAGGAAGGAGCAATGCTCGAGGATGGGCGGCCCCTGCAGAAGGAACTCACGTTCGTTTTCTCCGTGGAAGGGCCACCAAAAATCGTTTCTCGCATTCCAGCACCAGATTCTGTAGATATTCCGCGTGATGCCGTCATCACTATGATCTTCGATCGTCCGATGGTTCCGCTCGTTCACGTGTACGGGAAAGAGGAACTGCAGCTTAAGGACTGGAAGGTGAAACTGAATCCGGAAGTCGCCGGAAAGTGGCGATGGCTTGGAACAAGCACTGTGGAATTTAGGCCAAGCGAAGCTTTGCAACTTGCGACAAAGTACACCATGGATGTCCCCCCGGGAATCAAGAGTATCGCAGGAGATGAGATCGCCGAAAATTATTCCTGGGGGTTCGAAACCCTCCGTCCCAAAGTGATGAACACAGATCCCTACGAAGGTTCGGTCGGTATCGGACCGGATGCGAAGATCCGGATTTCCTGGAATCAGGAAATGAATGTGGAGGCCCTTCGATCATTCGTCTCGCTTCAGCAAAATCTCGGAGATGCTCCTACAACTATTGGGGTGAAGATTTCCTATGGAACAAAGAAGGAAGGAAAGAATGAGAAAGAGGTAACAGATCCAATGACGATCATCGTCACTCCCGAAAAACCACTCCCCCTCGACTCTGTTTTCACCCTGCATATCGGTAAGGATGCCCCAGGCAGGCAAGGGAACCTTGGAATGCAGGAGGATTTTTCTCTCACCTTCCGCACGGCAGCACCATTCAAGATAGAGAGAACCGAAACGAATGAGTACGGAGTTCGACTCTACTTTAATAATCCCTATGAATCGGAGAAACTGAAGGATTTTATCGCAATCGATCCAAAGCCCGTGAATTGGGATGAGTTCGATCTCACGCGGGATGAGTGGGAAGGGAGCGCAACGCTTTCGCTTTTCCCCGAGCTTCGCCCAAGCACGGAGTACACATTCACGGTGAAGAAAGGATTACGTGATGTGTTTCAGCAGACACTCAAAGAAGACTATGTCATAAAGATGAGCACTCCCCCACTCCCTCCACGAGTGTTCATCCATAGCGAAGGAGAGTTTGGCATCTTCGAGAAGGAGAAACCTCCCATCTTCTACCTGAATGCCTTGAATGTGAGTCGCATGGATGTTGATTTCTCCCCACTTGCTCTCCGGGATTTCCTCTCCATCCAGCGCTCCAAAAAGCAGAACTACGAATACGCGCCAGCACTCACACAATTTGCTGGCTACGAGCATTGGAGCATCGATAAGCCAATAGAATCGAGGGATAGCTGGAATTCTCTGGCGTTCGATCTTGAGGAGAAACTGGGGAAGAAGCTCTCACCCGGGATCTACGCACTCACACTCCAAGCTCCGGAGTACATCGATTACCGAGGCGTAAAGATCGTTGAGCAGCAGTACTTTGCACTCACCAATATGGCGATCACTCTTAAGTACACGGGGAAGCATGCGCTCGTATGGGTGATTGATGTTGGTGATGGCACTCCAGTGGAAAATGCCGCGATCACCTTCCACTCGCTGAGTGGCGAGTCGAAGATGAAAGGAGTAACGGATGCGAATGGATTCTTCGAAGTGGATCTCCCGCTCAAGGAATTCTATCGGGCAAATGAGTGGGAAGATCCGGAGTTCTGGGTGACTGCGGAGAAGGAGGGTGATTTCGCCTTTGTCGGAAACTACTGGAATATGGGAGTGAATTCCTATGATTTTGGGTACGAGGAGGATTTTCTCTCTATTGATGAACCAGAGTACAAAGCAGAAACCTACCTCTACACCGAGCGCCCGCTCTACAGAGCCGGCCAAACTGTTCACTTTAAAGGAATCGCACGGCTTCGCGATAGCAATGGAATGTTGCATCCCCCAATCGAAGGGAAGCGCTCCGCAAAGATCGTGGTGAAGGATTCGCAGGATAAGGAGATCTTCAGTCAGACTCTCCCGATCAACACCTACGGTAGCTTCAACGGAGATATTGCGATCGCAGAGGATGCTGCCCTTGGGACATACTCACTGCAAGCCACCGTGATTCCGGATTCCGATATAGCGCCACAGTACCAGTGGATGTACTTCGAGGTGCTGGCCTATAGGAAACCAGAGTACAGAGCATCGATCACTTTCCCCAAGGAGGATTATTTTGATCGTGAGACTTTGAATGCAGAGATCGAAGGAGCCTACTACTTTGGCGCTCCCATGGATGGAGCAACGGTGCATTGGGGAGCATTCTCCACAGATTACTTCTTCAATCGCTACACCGATGGTTGGTACAGCTTCAGTAACAGTGATACCTGGTGCTTCTGGGATTGTGAGCGTGGATCAAACTTCCTCGCAGAGGGAGAAGGAAAATTGGATGCGAAGGGCAAATACCAGATATCGCTCCCACTCTCCCTGGAGGGGAAGAATCTGAGCCAGGTCGTCTCGATCGAAGCCACGATTCTCGATCGTAATAATCAATCGGTAAGTGCCTGGGAATCTGTCCCCGTGCACCTCTCTTCCGTGTACGTCGGGATCCGTCCGGAAAACTACGGCGTCGAGCCGGGTGAGGAGGTGGAAGTAGCGCTTGTCACCGTGAATCCCGATGGCTCCCCTGCTCCACGGAGAGAAGTAGAGCTTTCGCTCTTTAGCAGGGAGTGGAACACCATTCAGAAGAAAGGAGTGGATGGAAGCTACTACTACGAAAACGAAGTGAAGGATACCTTCGTGAGTAAGAAGAGTGTGAGAACGGATTCCGATGGAAAGGTAATCGGGAGCATCATGATAGAAAAAGGTGGATCCTACAGAATCGTTGCAACAGTTCTCGATGATAAGGGGAGGAGATCTGAGGCCGGCACCGATATCTACAGTTACTCAAATACCTACTTTAACTGGCCACGGAGTAATAGCGACAGAATGGAGGTTGTGGCGGATAAGCCGGAGTACAAAGTTGGGGATACCGCAAAGCTGATCGTAAAATCCCCTTACCAAGGGAAAGGGGTAAAGGCACTCATCACCGTGGAGCGCGAAAATATCATAGAGAAACGTCTCCTCGATGTGGAAAGTAACGCACTCCCGATCGAAATTCCAATTACGGAAGATCTGATCCCGAATGCTTACGTTTCGATCGTTATACTTAAAGCACGTCAGGGGGAGACTTTCGATGAGAGCGGCCTTGATACCGGTCTCCCCGCTTTTGCAATGGGTCTCGAGCGACTCAAAGTGGAAACCGCACGCAAGGTAATGTCTGTGGAAATCACAACGAACGAAAAGAAGTACCTCCCTCGAGCAACCGTGAATGTGACACTACGCACCCGTGATGCTCTGGGGAAGCCGATCCCCGCCGAAGTCTCGCTGAGTGCAGTCGATATGAGCGTGCTCGCGCTCACAGGCTTCCAGAAGCCTGATCTCGTGCAGTTCTTCTATACTCTGCGCCCACTTGGCGTACGCACAGCACACATGCTCCTCTACATGCTGGAGCGATTTAAACCGGGATCCAAAGGTGGGGGTGGAGGATTTGGAGATGAGCAGGGAAAGCGCGATACCTTTAAAGATACTGCCTACTGGAATCCGACGATCATGACGAATGAACAGGGCGAAGCTTCGGTTTCCTTCGTCCTTCCAGATAACCTCACAACATGGAAGCTGCTCGCCGTTGCACACAATAAGGAAAGCCTCTTTGGTGCGGAAGATGAGGAGATCATCGAAACAAAGCGCGTGATTGTGCGCCCCGTGCGCCCACGCTTTGCGGTACATAGGGACCAAATAGGTCTTGGAGCAATCGTCCATAACTTTACAGAGGAACCACAGACATTCACGGTGACGCTCAAAGGAGAGGGCTTCCGCCACAAGGGTGATGATTCCCACCGTGTGCGGGTAGAACCCGGAGAGCAAACAAAAGTGGAATTCCCCGTAGAAATCACCGCGATGGATAAGGTGAAGCTTAACTTTACTGCAGAAGGGGAAGAGCTCCGTGATGAAATCGAGGAGACAATCCCCGTGTACCTCTTCTCCGTTCCACAGGCCGTTGCAACGAGCGGTATAACAACAGAGAAGATTGAGGAAAGCGTCTACGCCCCAGATAAGGATCGCGCGCTCGATCTCAAACTCACTGCAACGCTCTCCCCGAGCCTTGCAACGTACCTCCCCGAGGGCTTGGAGTATGTCTCAGAGTTCCCCTACGGATGTTCTGAGCAAATTCTCTCCAGCCTGCTCCCCAACATCGCACTCAAGTCTCTGCAAGGGTTTGAGGCATTCAAAATAGTCCCGGATGAGGAACTGAACCAGAAAGTGACGAAGGGAATTGCATCTCTCTACCAAAACCAGCGTGGAGATGGAGGGTTTGGCTACTGGCCGGAGAGCTACGAAAGTTCTCCATCGCTCACGGCATACATCGCATTTGGACTCGAGCACGCAAAACGGGAAGGGTTCACCGTGGATCAAAATGTCCTCGATCGCGCGTACCAATACCTCCTCGATGTCCTGCGAAAACCACCAGATCCTACGAAACCCTGGTTCATGAGCGATACGATCCGTGCACAAATCCTCTTTACACTCGGTGAAGGGGGCAGGACGGATGTTGCACTCCTCAATAATCTCTACGAGAAGAGAAAAGAACTCCCCCTCTTTGCTCAGGCTTTCTACGTGATGGCTCTGCAAAAAGGAGGTTCATCTGTTGCAAGCAAAGCGAAGCAGCTCCGTACCGAGATTCAGAATAACGCCCGGGTGAGCCCTCGTGGTGTCCACTTCGAAGAAAACGATGTTCGGGATTATAGGTGGTCCATGAACACGAATGCGAGGACAACCGCTCTCGTGCTCATGGCACTCCTTCGCGGGGATAGCACGGATGCATTGATTCCCCGTACCATCCGCTACCTCCTCTCAATTCGCGAAGATGGACATTGGGATACCACGCAATCAACTACCTTTACCCTCCTCGCCTTTACGGAGTATCTGGAAAAAACAAAGGAGCTCGATGCAGAGATGACTGCATCGCTCTCACTCAATGGAAAAGTGGAGAAGTCTGCACCATTCAATAAAGAGAACATCCTCTCACGAGAAGAAATCATCCTCACTCAGGAGAAGCTGAAGGAAGCTGCGTTCAACACAGTCACGATTGGAAAAGAAGGCACCGGGCAGCTCTACTACGATCTCCTGATGTCCTACGTCTGGCTTGCAGATGAACTGCCACCCGTGGAAGAAGGCATGAGCATCATGCGAAACCTAGAACCCGTAGAGAAGGATGATCCAGGCTTGCGTGCAGGCACAAACCACCGCGTTACCCTCACAATCACAGTTCCAGAGGATCGGCACTTTGTAGCAGTAGAGAGCCCACTCCCCGCAGGAATGGAGGCAATTGATCTCCATCTTGCAACGAATCAACAATCGCTCGGAGAAGAGGTAAACCAAAAGACCTACGAGAGTTGGGAAGATTGGTGGATGAGCCGCAATTGGTACTTTACCCACACCGAGTATCGCGATGATCGTGTGTTCCTCTTTGCGGATATGTTGCCTGCCGGTGTCTACACCTATGAGTATCTCGTACGGGCAACAACCCCAGGAACATTCTACGAGCGACCAGCGAGAGTATACGAAATGTACTTCCCGGAAAACTTTGGGCAAACCGCCGGTGGTACCGTCACTATTGATGCTGCACGTGAATAATATTCTCAGCATGGTGAAATCTCACAAGTTCCTCTCTCTTCTCTGTGGGGGTGGGGTTCTACTCATCGCATTCGTAGCAATACCGCTTCCGCAGAAGCTACAGGAGCGCTCCACGAGGGCACCGCTTCGCATAGAGGATCGAAACGGCACCATTCTCTACGAATCTTTCGACCCATCCTACGGAGCACATCGCTTTGTTCCCTACAATGAGTTACCACCCGTACTCATCACAACACTCATCACAACGGAGGATCGCTCTTTCCGTATGCATCTTGGAGTGAGCATTCGCGGCATTGCGAGGGCCATGATCCAGAATCTGCGCTCGGGGAGAATCGTCTCTGGTGGAAGCACCATCACTCAGCAACTTGTGAAGATCCGGATGAAGACAGAGAGGAGAGGGTGGATTTTGAAGGGATACGAGGCACTCCTCGCAATCAAAATGGAGCTCGCGCTGACGAAGAATCAAATTCTCGAGGCGTATTTGAACGAAGCATACTTCGGTCATCAGGCATACGGAGTTGCGGCAGCAGCGGAAACCTACTTCGGGAAATCCGTACACGAGCTCTCGCAGGCAGAAATGGCACTCCTCATTGGCCTCCTTCGATCTCCTTCGACTTACGACCCCTTTAAAGATCTTGAAGCCGCAGAGGAGCGGAGAAACATAGTCCTCAGTCTCCTTAAGGAAACTTCGAATCTGAGCGAAGAAGAGAGAGAGGAATTCTCCAATGAACCACTCTCGCTTGCAGAAGATCGCATCGATATCCGTGCTCCACACTTTGTGCAGTGGCTCCTTACAGAGCATGAGGATGCACTGCTGAATCGCGAAAGTATTCGCACCACGATCGATGCAAATCTCCAAAGGGAGGTAGAGGACGTGATTCAGTATCAGCTTAAGAAGCTGCAGGGGAAGAACGTGAGTTCTGCTGCGGTCGTTATCCTGGATAGTGATACCGGGGAGATCCTCAGTATGGTGGGATCAAGTGATTTCTTCGATGAAGAAAATGATGGTGAGGTGAATGTGGCGATTTCTCCAAGGCAACCTGGTTCTGCGCTCAAACCCTTTACCTATGCTCTGGCTCTGGAAGATGGAAAAACAGCAGCAACGACCGTTGCCGATACCGATGTACAAATGCTCACACAGGAAGGAAACCCCTACACTCCACGGAATTATGATTACGAGCACCACGGCCTCGTTCGGTATCGGGAAGCTCTCGCAAACTCCTACAACATTCCAGCAATCAAAGTTGCAGGCGAAGTAGGGGTTTCGAGAATTCTCACACTCCTTAAAGCAGCAGGTATTACGACTCTCAAAGAGGATCCGGAGTTCTACGGCGTCGCACTCACCCTTGGCGATGGCGAAGTATCGCTCCTGGAGCTCACCAAGGCATACGCTATTTTCCCGCGGCTGGGGCAGACGTTGCCACTCCGTGTTTTTGATGAGGAGGAAAAAATCGAAACACAGGAAGAGACACGAAAAGTTCTCTCTCCACAGGTTTCATGGCTCATCTCCGATATCTTAAGCGATTCCTCAGCACGCATTAGTGAATTTGGATTAGAAAACCTTCTGGAATTCCCCTATCCCGTTGCAGCAAAAACTGGGACGACCCGGAATACGCGTGATAACTGGGTCATTGGCTTTACTCCCCATCGGCTCGTCGGGGTATGGGTTGGGAATGCCGATAACACTCCTATGCGTGGGACCACTGGCATTACAGGGGCTGGCCCAATCTTCCACGATGCTATGGAACTTGCCATGCGCTCACTCCCGAAAGATGACTTTGCAAAGCCCGAAGAAATAGGAGAGAAAGAGATTTGTGCGACCTCGGGGAAGCTCCCTTCAGAAGCTTGCGACAGGAGAATGACGGAATACTTCATCCGCGGAACAGAGCCAATGGAAGTGGATACGATGCACCAGATTCTTTCGCTTGATCGGCGGAACGGCCTCCTCGCAGGGGAAGAATGTGATCCAAAGTTCATACAAAAGGAAAACTTCATTCTCTATCCGCCAGAACTCCTCTCTTACGCACGCAAACAGGGATACAGGGAGCCACCGAAAGACTATTCTCCTCTCTGCAGCAAGCAGGGTGGACCGGTTGCGAGTGATGATGATGAGAAGAATACATCCTCATGGATTCGTATTGTTCATCCACAAATCGGCGATAGCTTCCTCCTTGATCCCCTCATCCCGGATACCTCGGAGAAAATTATTCTTGAGGCCGAAGCGAGCCCCGATATACGCGAAGTGCATTGGTTTATTGATGAAACCGAAATCGGCATCGGGGAGCCACCGGATTTTCGCATTGCATGGCAACCCCATGAAGGCAACTGGCGTATTCGAGTAATAGCAGGTGAGCATGAAAGTATGGTGAGAATCAGCATTCTCAAATGAAAGCGCTCGAAGAAAACTATGCAGAGTATCCCGCCTCTTCCGCCTCCTTCTCCGAAGAGAATTCAATTCTATTCTCTTCTTTGATCTTCTTTCCCTGTGTGGAATCCGCTGGGTAGTACTTCTTCCCGGTCTTTGAGGCGACAAACTTTTCTTCCACCTTCCCTTCCTCTTTGGATTCTTTTTTCTTCTCCTTCCTCTCAACTCTCTCCGCTTCTTCTGCACCCGCCTTCTTTGCCTCCTCCATCTCCCGATCGCGTTTAATCTGTTCCAACATCTCCTTCGTAACAGGGAGCAGTGCCTTGATCGAGAGTCCTATGCGGCGCTCATCTGGTTCAATATTGATCACCTGTACATCCACTTTCTGACCGACTTTGAGCACATCCGCAGGATCGCCGACTTTGTGATGCGCGAGCTCTGAGAGGTGCACGAGGCCATTGATATCACTCTCAAGTTTTACAAATGCACCGTAATCCGTGAGGCGCATCACGGTACCCTTCACCTTCTTCCCCACGGGATACTTCTCTGCGATCTCCTCCCATGGATCCTTTTGGAGTTGCTTAATACTGAGCGAAAGCTTTTCGCCCTCGAGCCCGATCACCCTCACGGTCACCTGATCCCCCACTTTCACAAATTCCGAAGGATTCTTGACATGGCCCCACGCGATTTCGGAGATATGGACAAGTCCCTCTAATCCTTCGAACGTGACAAAGATACCAAAGTTCACAATGCCGCTCACGGCACCTTCCTTCACATCGCCCACCCGCAGACCCTCAAGCGCCTTGGCACGCTGCTCGGCCATGGCCTCACGCTCGGAAACCACGATCTTCCCCGCATCCTTATCGGTCGTAATAATTTTGACGATGAACGTATGACCGATGAACTTTCCGAGTCGGGTGATGATTTCACTTGCATCCGCATTGGAAACTCGTGGGTAGTTGACTGGTGCAAGCTGCGAGACGGGGAGGAACGTGCGGATGCCATCGATATTCGCAAGGAGCCCTCCTTTGTTTGCTTCCTGCGGAACAAAGGGCATTGTGCCATCCTCTGCCATCAATGCATTAATGCGATCCCATGCCTTCTGCTGCGATACTCTGCGGAGACTCAACACGACCATCCCCTCCTCGTTCTCCTCCTCCAGCACCATCGCGGAGACGGGCGATCCCACCGTAAGATTTTGGAAAGTACTGAAGGAATCCCTGAGCTCCTTCCCCGAAATAATGCCACTCGCGACTCCCTGAATATCAACGATGAGCTTGTTCTTTCCGCGGAAGAGAACTGTCCCCTCCAATACTTCACCGGGCTTCGCCGAAACAACAGCGGGAGACTTTTGCAAAAGCTCCTGCATGGCATCATTCCTACGATAAACTTTGGTGGTCTGGGACATGAGAGAACAGGGCAGCAAGGGGAGAAAGTAAGAGAGAAACATATCCGCACCCCGTCTTGCTGCAGCACGGGAAGATAAGAGGACTCTAGTCCAAAGCAAACCGCGCTGACAAGCACTTTTCTACAGAATGTACTCCTTCACATTCATCCCCTCCACACCCGGCAATTTCTGTTCCTGAGAGGTTTTAGGGTTATAGACAGTGTAGTAGAGATCGATGAGTTCCGGGGTCTTTAGTCTCTCAGAGGGACATCCGACGTTTGCAAGGCCCGTCTTCACCAAATTGACCCTATCGCGGAGTGTGGTGCTCAGCTCCTCGAATTGGCGTTTGCGCGTGAGCGCTTTCTCACGTGTGTCGGATGGTGCAAGCCAGCCAAAGAGTTTGCTGAGGAAAGAGACGTTCTTCACTCCTGCTGGATCGATTGGCACAACCACATAGAATCGTTTCTGCATGATGTCCGAGACATCCACAAGCCGTTCGATGAATCGAGCGTAATCGAGTGTCTGCTCTTTGAGGAGTGGATTCTGCTGCTTCTCCGCACGACCCTGGAGATCCCCCACATATCCATCGACATTCAGCTTGGTGGAGCGAATGACAATTTGCAGTGGGAACGTGAGGGTATTGAGGAACTGTTCGTAACTCACGATGATTGCCTGCTGCTCATCATCACTCTTCAGACTAAAGTTCATGCTCCCGACTCCCAAAACCGCACGCAGGCCACCATTCTTCAAAAGCACCGTATCCTGCCTGATCTCCGCAATGGGCAGAAACCTCTGAACACCCGTTGCCTCCCCCTTCTTCCGATTGCGGGTGGAATTTTTGCCTTTGGCGTTTTCCGGAGTAGCCATGGAATTATGAATGAGAAACAGGAGAGCGTCCGCCGCTCTTCATAGAGCGCCAGAGAGCATCAATTCGCTTCTCCTGCTCAGTAATTGCTGCTTCATCCGCATTCAATATAGCCTCCGCACCAATTGTTCCCTCCAGGATCTCGGTGGCACTCTGCAGAGGAACATCTTTCCCTTCGCTTCCTTGATCGAGGAGTGCACTCAGATCTCCAATGCGGAGCGCGTTCTTTTTTGCTGCGACCGGTTTTTCCTCGGGAATTTTCTTCGATTTCTTGGAGGTAGCGCCATCCCGCGAAACAGTACTGAGACCCCGGCGTGGCTGGAAGACACGTCGGCGAGGTTTGATCATGAGCTCAAAAGCGAGGAGCGAGTAGCGCGTGAGCGGAATATCATTGATGCGTACAACGGCAAATGCCGCACACAAAATCAGAGGCCACCAAATGAATACATGCGCTACAAGTGGAATGGAGCCGTACGCTTTCGAAATCATTCCAAAGAGCGCGTAACTCGTCCCCCCTCCAAGCGCAATCATGATGATCTGTCGAAGCGACAATGGCCCGATCAGCTTGTCTTCTACCCGTACATTTTGTGGGATTTTGACGTAATCCATGAGGTTCAGTGAATCTCATTATTATACCACAAAACGGGCTAAGAAAGAATGACGCACCAGGCACTCTGTATCACTCCACGTAGACCCTTCGTGGCTTTGCTCCATCCACGGGTCCCACCACTCCCTTCTGCTCCAGGATATCGAGGAGCCGCGCGGCACGCGCGTAGCCAATCTTGAGGTGCCGCTGCAGAAGACTCGCCGAAGCCTTCTTGGCACCACGTACGAGATCGATTGCTTCGAACGTTAAATCGTCGCCCCCATCATCATCTGCATCAAGATCAATGCCACCGATAATCACAGGTGCAGCTGCAGCAGCCCCTGCAAAGGGGTTCGCATCATCATCCCCAGCACCACCCGATGAGCCGCTACTCCCAAATCCCCCCTGTGTGAGAGTAGAGGAATCACGCCCACGAGATGCAAAACCAGCTCCCCGATCCTCGCTTGCCCCTCGAAGCCCGCCCCCTTGTCCACCATAGCTCGAAAAGGCGGGCGAAGTGGGGCCCATATTGATCTGCGCAGTGATCGCGCCACCGCCCGAGATTTTTACATGGTTAATGACTTTCTCCACTTCCTTACTCGTCACAAAGATTCCCTGCACACGGACAGGCATCGGGGTATGCGCCATGATGTAGAGCATATCGCCTTTCCCCAGGAGATCCTCCGCACCTGTGGAATCGAGGATGGTGCGTGAATCAATGGAGCTCACCGTACGGAATCCGATGCGTGCCGGGATATTTGCTTTGATCACGCCGGTGATGACATCCACCGATGGTCGTTGCGTTGCAATGATCAGGTGAATACCCGTGGCACGCGCAATCTGCGCAATCCGCGTGATCATCATTTCGGTATCGCGCCGAAACTGTCGCATCATCAAATCTGCAAGCTCATCGATGACGACGATGATGCGCGGCATCTGCTTTGTTTCATCCTCTTGCTTCTCGTTGAATTCCTGGAGGTTCCGAGCACCAATCTCAGAGAATCGCGCAAGCCTCCGACCCATCTCCGCAACAACCCACCGGAGCGCTTTGAGCGCCCGCTCGGACTCTGTAATCACCGGAGTGAGGAGGTGAGGAATACCATCATAGAGCGAGAGCTCCACCCGCTTTGGATCCACCAGAATGAATTTGAGCTCGTGTGGAGCATTCTGGTAGAGGAGCGATGTGAGGAACGTGTTCATGCAGACAGATTTCCCAGATCCCGTGGCTCCTGCAATGAGGAGGTGCGGCATATCGGCAAGATCGTAGATGACGGCTTTCCCCGAAACATCGCGGCCAAAGGGCAGAGAGAGCGGTGATTCTGCTTCCCGGAACTCCGGGCTCTCCAGAATCTCACGGAGGTGCACCGTCGTTCGCTTTTCGTTTGGCATTTCGATACCGACAAGGGATTTCCCGGGGATCGGAGCTTCGATACGGAGTGATGGCGCCGCAAGTGCAAGCGCGAGATCATTTTTGAGGTTTGCAATGCGCGAGAGCTTTACGCCTTCCGATGGCTCCAATGCAAACTGCGTCACCGTAGGACCGGGGTGCGCTTCCCGCACCGTGACCACAACATCAAACTCCTTCAGCTTTTCTTCGATGAGCTGCGCTTGCTTCTTGAGTGTCGCGTCATCCACCATCACTTCGCTCCGCGAATCATCCAGGCAATCGAGAGACGGGAACTCCCAGTTCTCGAACCTTGTATCCTGCATACCGATATCCTCATCTTCGCTCGTTGCTCTCGGGATGACCTTTGCCTTTTCCGCCATGAGGGGAGCCGAAGCCTTCTTCCCATTCTTCCCTGTGAGCTTCTCCTGCACGAATGCGGGACGGACAATATTGATTTCCGCTTCCTCCTCTTCTGCCTTCCTTCCTTTCCCTTTTCTCCCTGCTTCCGCCTCGGCATCTCCCTTCTTCATTCCCTTCTCGATTGCATCCAGGGCTTCATCCATCACAGACCGTTTCTTTGTTTCCTTCCCCTTCTGTGTGGAGCTACTCTTTCCCCCTTCATCATTCGGGGAACTCGGGTGCATGAGCTTATGCAGTCCACGGAGGATCCCGACCGGACTCGTCTCAAACGTAATGAGGAGGCCAATGAGGAAGAGCGCCGAGAGAAACACATACGCAACAGGAACGCTCGAGAACGCGAGCAACGGAAAACTGACCATGAACCCGATTGCTCCCCCAAGCTCCTCGCGACGCGCGCCGATTTCCTCGAATGGAGCCTGAATATGGATAAACCCAAGCACCGCAACAAGACAGCATGCAAGCCCCACAGCACTGCGGAACTCGAGCACGGCATCTTTGCGCGCGAAGAGCGAAAGTCCAGAAATCGTAAGAGCGATTGGAAGGAGAATCGAAGCTCCGCCAAAGAAGAACCGGAGTGCATTCATCACCCCCTCTCCCATAATTCCCGCATTCCCCTGGATAATGAGGAAGCAGACCGCAGCAAGTGCAAGCTGCACAAAACCACTGATGTACCGTCGTGTTTCGACCGAGAGCTCCAGGGACTCCAGGGTGTCTTTCCGCCTACGACGCATCATTTTTCGCGTTAACTTGCGCCGCACAGATCTTCGCATCTTCGGCATCGGCAGAGATTATGACA
>DATDWC010000082.1:0-6895 GCA_035289805.1 Candidatus Peribacterales bacterium
GAAATAGAAACTCCATACTTAGGTGGTACAAAAGAGATTGATCGCACACAGAGCCGCATTTCGTTCGTCGGTAAGAGTAACATCATAAATCACGAGGGGAAGTTTAGTGAGTACACTGCAACCATCACTCTGGATTCCACAAATCCCGCGGATCTCACCAAGGCAAAGATCGAAGCGGAGATCGATATCGCAAGCGTCAGTACGGATGCGCTGGGGCTCAATGGGCACCTCCTGAAGGAGGAGTTCTTCTCGGTGGAAAAGTTCCCCAAGGCCACATTCGTCTCTACGAGCATCGTGAGTAAGGGGGGGAACCTCTACACAGTGAACGGAGACCTCACCATGAAGGGCACCACGAAGACAATTGCGTTCGATGCGGAGATTACGGATGCCGCTCTCACTGCCTCCTACGATCTCCCCCGCAAGGATTTTGGCATAGGGAACGATAGCTACGGCAATAAGCTCCTCGAGGAGTTGGTGCCTGTTTCGATCAAGCTCGTATTCGTGCAGTAATCTCAACACCCTGAGCATAGAGCGGCTCTCTTATCGCTCCCACGGCTGCCTGCGCCTGCCACCCCGAGGCACGAGCCAGTGGAACTTTGATCCCCTCCCCTGCTCGCTCTCGAAGGTGATCGCTCCGCCCGTACGCTCCGCCAGGTTCTTCGAAATGTAGAGATTCAAGCCCACGCCATCCGGCAATCTTCGGCGCGCTTCCGCATCCCGATAGAACTTGGTGCCAATTGTCGGCCAACATTCAGAAGCGATCCCCATCCCGTGATCCTCCACCGTGATCATGGTGCCCCCTTCCTCCTGTCGTACAGTGACCAGTGCTTCCGCACCTGGATCAGAGTACTGGAATGCATTCTCTAAAAATGTGCGCAGGATCATGAGTGCAATATCGGGATCGGCGACGAACGTTGCTGCTGCAGCATCTTCCGGCATAACGATGCGCCCATTCCGTGCATGGAGCAGCGCATTCAAGCTCTTCTCCATCTGCACCATCAGATCCTTGAGAACGAGCTCTTGCGGCTGAACCATGGGGATATCTTTTTCGAGCTCGTAGACTGCGAGCATCGTGCGCGAAAAATCATTCAAATTCTCTGCAGATTGTATGACAGTCTGCAACGATTCCTTCTGTTCCGGGGTGAGTTCTCCCAGCACTCCATCCAGCAACCCCTCCACCTGCCATTTGATTACCGCCACCGGCGTGTGGATCCTATGCGCTACAACCCCCAAAAATTCGGAGATCGTGGAATCAGCGGAGCGGTTGTGTGTGGGATCCATGGAATGTGTTTCTCTTTAGTATAGCACATTCCCCCTCGAATTATACCGCTGCCCTCTCCGAAAGTTCGGGTGGTGGACCGATGTGGGATCAACGCCAAAATGTCGGGAGATTCTGAGAACAGGTAGGCTTGGGGCATGACAACCCCTGCCCATCCCTCCTTTCAGCAATTGCTGGAGTTTGCCTTCCCGAAAGAACTTCTGGAGACATTCGTCGTGACACAGTTCGATGCGGAGAAGCATATCCGCGACGACGTTGAGATCATTCGCATCACGTTCGTGGAGCAGAATGCCCCTCCTCCCATTAAGAACCTGGTTTCAACAAAATCCATAATGTTTGACATTTGTCAGACACCCCGCTATACTATTTCCTATGGCTCTCGAAAAGCACATCACCACCCGCGAGTTTGTACGGAACTTAAAAAAATACAAGGATCTCTTCCGTAAGGGGAAACTGTATGTCCTCTCTCTCCCTTTAGATCCCGGGAGGACGCTGAAAATCACCGTCGAGGATCAGAGCAAGGCAAAGACTGGGAAGGAGATCGCAGAACTTTTCCGTACTCTCCCCCGATCCATTCACATCGAGCGACCGGTAGGATTCCTCGATGAGATCGTCGAGCGCGGGGAAAAGAGAAAGCGGGATCATTCCAAAGAAGAAAACAATGCACGCTGATGATATTGATCTGCTGTTCGATACCAATATCCTCATTTATCTTGCAAAGGGGGAGGAGAAATATTTGCGCATGTTCGAGGAGAAATGGATCGGCCTTACGCTTGGCACAAGTGTTATTTCCATCATGGAGCTCCTCATGGGCGTGGAGGATACAACGGAGGAATCCATACTCTCGGAGAGACTTCGGCATATCATCACCGTTCCTCTCTCCGAAGAGATCGCCTTTGCAAGCGTCCACTCACTGCGAAATCGTGCCCAAAAAAATCTTCGCGGGCCCCATACCGGCGATACCATCATCGCTGAGACCGCCCTTTCCCTCGGCATTCCTCTGGTCACCAACAATCCCAAGGATTTCGCATCATTCGAAGGACTCAAACTCATCACGCCTTGAATGATCGTGCATACTTCCCGAGGATATCCGCCTCCAGATTCACTCGATCCCCCTCTTTAAGGTTCCCAAGAGTCGTCTTTTTCAACGTCTCTGGAATGAGTGCGACGGAGAATGTTTCCGTATCCACATGCGTCACCGTGAGCGAAACACCATCGACTGTAATAGAACCTTTTTCCACAATGAGACCACGAAGGGAGGAGGGGTATTCGATGGTTATCATTCCCCCCTTTTGCGCAGGTGAGGCCACCCGCGCCACACAATCCACATGTCCCTGAACAATGTGCCCCCCCATCCTCTCCCCTACTTTTAAGGGACGCTCTAAGTTCACGAAATCTCCTTTTTCTAGAGTATCAAGCTTCGTCCTCTTCCACGTTTCCTCGTGTACATCAAACTGCATCCAATCCTGTGTGAGTTCGGCAACTGTTAAGCAGATGCCGGCAACACTGATACTGGAACCGATGCTGAGGTCATCAAAGATTGGTGGTCGCTCGATCCGGATCCCGTGATCGGTACGATCAAGGGTTCTGCCTTTGGCTTCGATGAGACCGGTGAACATACTGCGACCATACTACCTTCCGGGTCCATCCGATTATCAAGAAATTCTAAGCGGATTCCTTCGGGCACCGGAACGAACGTACGCACATCGTTTATGGCACCATCGAACACATGAACGAAAAGAACCTTGGGGTCGGGGGCGACAGTCACTGCAGCTTCTATGCCCGTTCGGTATCCGTGGAGCTTTACTCGGATACTTGCCACCGCGGCGGCCTGCGTATACTTCTGCTGCTGGAGCCTTCGTAGTTCCTCTGCACTCATCTTTGCTTTGCTATTCGCCGATTGTTTGGGGGTGAGTGGAGCCACGAGCAGAAGTTATAGGGAAATCTACCTCGTCCTCATCTCTGAACAATAGAGGGGCTAGGGGAAGTAGGCAGAGGGCTCCCTGAGTCGTTTCCCCAGCCAAAATCTTGCGCTCAGCGAATCCGCATGCTACCCTTAGGAGCTTTATGCAGAAAGCATGCATGATGTTTATTTTTTCTGTGTAATCACACTTTTATGAAAGAGCAGAAAAAACCAGCGGGTATACGGAGTCCTGAGGAGATAAGGGTGAAGGGTGCCCGTATGCATAATCTGAAGAACGTGAACGTTACTATTCCGCGGAACACACTCACCGTGCTCACGGGGCTCTCTGGCTCCGGGAAGTCTTCGCTCGCATTCGATACGATTTTTGCAGAAGGGCAGCGCCGTTATGTGGAATCCCTGAGCGCCTACGCCAGGCAGTTCATCGCACAGATGGAGAAGCCGGATGTCGATTCGATCGAGGGGCTCTCTCCGGCAATTTCCATTGATCAGAAGAGTGCAACCCATAACCCAAGATCCACCGTTGGCACAGTGACCGAGATTTACGATTACATGCGTCTCCTTTGGGCAAAAGTGGGACACGTACACTGCAGCATCTGCGGCAAAGAGCTCAAGCGGCAATCCGCAAGCGAGATCACGCAGATGATTACCGAGATGCCGGAGGGCTCCAAAATTCTGCTCCTTGCTCCGCTCGTGACTGATCGCAAGGGCGAGCACACCAAGATGCTCGATTCTGTGAAGCGCGAGGGGTTCGTGCGTATGCGCGTGGATGGCGCACTCGTGACCGTGGAGGAAGAACTCACTCTGGATCCAAAGAAGAAGCACACGATCGAGATTGTAGTGGATCGATTGATCATCAAAGATATGGGTTTGGATTCGGGCTGGGGCTCGGAACCAAGCCCCAGCCCTAACCCCAGCCCCAGTTCTAATCCGAACCGCTCACGCCTCGCTGATTCCGTGGAACTCGCATTGAAGAAAGGGAGTGGACGAATCGTGGTTGTGAATGTCACAGAGGAAGATCAAAAAGGACGTCATGCTGAGCGAAGAAGCGGAGCTGCCGAGTCGAAGCACGGAGTCGAAGCACAGTACTGCGAAGCATTTGTGTGTAACGATCACCCGGAGCTCACGGTCCCCGCAATCGAGCCGCGGAGCTTCTCTTTTAATTCCCCCCATGGCGCCTGCGAAAAATGCCATGGCCTTGGCACCATCCTCCAGATCGATGAGCCAAGTATTATCCCGAATCCCGATCTCACAATTGAGGAGGGGGCGATCCATCCCTGGGCCACGTCCGCCGGGCGAATGGGATTCATGATGCAGATTCTGCAGGCCACAGGAAAGCACTTTGGCATTCGCCTGGATGTGCCGTGGAAAAAGCTCACTGACGAGCAACGCGCACTCATCCTCCATGGCTCCAAAGAGCCAATTTCTGTGGAGTACGTCTCCGATAAGTTTGAGGGGGCGTATGAGACAACGTACGAAGGTGTGATCCCGAACCTCGAGCGCCGTTACGCAGATACCGATAGCGCCTACATGCGCACGCAGATCGAGGAGTACATGCAAACTCTCCCCTGTGAGGCATGCGGAGGCTTACGGCTACGGAGAGAAGTTCTTGGGATCACGGTTGGCGGAAAGAACATCATCGATGCAACGGAGTTCCCGATCAATCATGCAAGGGAGTTTTTTGAGGGATTGATACCAGGTAAAACGTTCTCTTCGAGTGAGTCCCGCACTTCGACGGCGCTCAGTGCAGGCCGCGGGACGAATCGAGAAGTTCCAAAGAACATAGAGCTTCTCGACTCGGCCGCTGTGGCGGCCTCGCTCGAAGAGAACATGCAATCGCTCTCAACTTACAACTACACCATTGCCAAAAAAATCCTCACGGAGATCATCGCCCGCCTTTCCTTCCTCGAAAATGTCGGCCTCTCATATTTAACTCTCGCACGCTCCGCAGCAACCCTGAGTGGTGGCGAAGCGCAGCGCATCCGGCTTGCGACACAGATCGGATCCGCTCTCCAGGGCGTGCTCTATGTTCTGGATGAACCCTCAATCGGACTCCACCAGCGGGATAACGCGCGGCTGATCCATACAATTGAAAATCTCCGTGATCTTGGGAACACCGTTCTCGTTGTGGAGCACGATCAGGAAACAATGGAAGCGGCGGATTACATCCTGGAGATTGGTCCCGGCGCGGGGAAGTACGGCGGGGAGATTGTGGCAGAGGGCACCATTGAGGAAATTAAGAAGAACCCGAACTCGACCACCGGACAGTACCTCTCTGGAACCAAAGAAATCGCGACACCAAAGAAGAGG
Source organism: Candidatus Peribacterales bacterium (assembly GCA_035289805.1). GTDB lineage: Bacteria > Patescibacteriota > Gracilibacteria > Peribacterales > Peribacteraceae > DATDWC01. The sequence goes on from DATDWC010000082.1 coordinate 5,511, forward strand.
CGCGAAGGGAACGGCAAAAAAGTTGCAGTGATCGGTGCCACGCACCATAATCTCCAGAATGTCTCGGTAGAGTTCCCACTTGGATGCTTCATTGGAGTTACCGGGGTCTCTGGATCCGGAAAATCCTCCCTCATCCATGGCATCCTGGGACCGGAGCTCCAGCGGGTACTGAATAAAGCGAAGACGCGCGCGCAGGGTGTAAAGGAGATCAAAGGATTGGAGCATCTGGATAAGGCGATCGTCATTGATCAATCCCCTATCGGCCGCACCCCACGCAGTAACCCCGCAACCTACACCGGCATCTTCACGGAGGTTCGCGATCTCTTCTCCACCACTCCCGAGGCAAAGCTCCGCGGCTATAAACCGGGGAGATTCAGCTTCAACGTGAAGGGTGGCCGCTGCGAAGAGTGCGAAGGCGATGGATTAAAGCGGATCGAAATGCACTTCCTGCCCGATGTCTACGTGACCTGCGAGGCCTGCCACGGCCGCCGCTATAATCGCGAGACCCTGGAAGTCACCTACAAGGGGAAGAACATTGCAGATGCCCTGGAGATGACTGTCGCAGAATCCCTGGAATTCTTTTCCGCAATCCCCCAAATCCAGAAGAAGCTCCAGACTCTGCATGATGTTGGCCTTGGCTATATTCACCTAGGGCAGAGCGCCACCACACTCTCCGGTGGCGAGGCGCAGCGCATTAAGCTCGCAACCGAGCTCACCAAACGCGCCACGGGCAGAACCTTCTACATTCTGGATGAACCAACGACCGGTCTCCACTTTGATGATATTCAGAAGCTCCTCGATGTGCTGCAACGGCTCGTCGAAATGGGGAACACTGTCCTCGTTATTGAGCATAACCTCGATGTGATTAAATCTGTGGATTACGTGATTGATTTAGGACCCGAGGGCGGCGAGGGGGGAGGACTCGTGATTGCAGAGGGAACACCGGAGAAAGTGGCGAAGATTGATGCAAGCTTTACCGGGCAGTATCTAAAGAAGATGCTGGGGAAGAAGTAAGGAAGTATGGAGGTAAGGAAGTGATGGCGCGGCTCTCTGAGCCACAGAGAAATGATCAACTAATGTATTGCATTTGTATTCTTTTTGCTATACAATAGACACACAATGGTAACTGCCACCACTATCCGCATCGAGGACAAACTGAGAAGGCAGATCGAAAAATTGGCAAAACAGTGGGGGCTGACGTTCACCGATATGGTGAAAATTGCTCTCCACGAAATGCTGCACAGGGGAGCTCATATTCAGGAGACAACGTACCCTCCCGGTTTCATCGAAGAATTGGAACGCACGGCGGATGAAACTCACCGTCTGTACAAGGAGGGAATAATAAAAGCATACGACAATGCCGATGAGGCTATAGACGCACTTCA
>DATDWC010000083.1:0-2485 GCA_035289805.1 Candidatus Peribacterales bacterium
CGGCATGCCGCTCGCGCATGCCTTTGCAAAGACGAAGTATGAGGTCTACGGATTTGATGTGAGCCAATCGAGAATCGATGAGCTCAAAAATAATAAGGATCGAACGAATGAACTCTCAGAGAAGGAACTTAAAAAAGTGAATATACACTTCAGCACCGATCCCACAGTCATTGCAAAGGCGGATATTGTGATCCTCGCTATTCCAACGCCTGTCGATAAGAAGAATAAACCAGATCTCACGCTCCTCTTCGATGCAACAAAGACTGTGGGGAAATTCTTGAAAGGGGGGGCGATCATTGTTTATGAGTCCACCGTCTATCCGGGAGTAACGGAGGATCTCTGTAGACCACTATTGAAGAAAGAGTCCGGAGGCAAATTCTTCAAGCTCGGGTACTCCCCAGAACGCATTAATCCCGGAGATAAGAAGCACACAGTCGAGAAGATCATGAAGATTGTTGCGGGAGAAGATGAGGAGACGACTGAAACTCTGGCGAAGCTCTACGGAAGCATCGTGAAAGCAGGAATCCACAGAGCACCGAATATCAAAGTCGCAGAGATGGCGAAAGCGATCGAAAATGCGCAGCGCGATATCAATATCGCCTACATGAACGAAATCGCGAAGTTTTGTAACAAGCTCGGGATTGCAACGAAAGACGTACTGGATGCAGCAAAGACGAAATGGAACTTCCTCCCCTTCTCGCCCGGCCTCGTCGGTGGCCATTGCATAGGCGTTGATCCCTACTACCTCCTCGAAAAAGCAAAAGAACTCGGTGATGCAATGCCCGTCGTAAAGACAGCGCGCGAGACGAACGATGGTATGGTGCAGTACATCGCGGAGAGCATTCTTCAATCGCTGCCCTCGCGCGGTTCCCTCCTCGTTCTCGGCCAAACTTTTAAGGAGGATGTGCCAGATGATAGGAACTCCAAAGCAAAGGATGTTGTTTCACTTCTTCAGAAAGCAGGGTGCGCCGTCGCAACACATGACACAGAGCTCTCTCCTGGTCCTCTCCCGAGTGGACCATTTGATGCAATCATCCTCCTCGTCCCACACAGCGCGTACAGGGAAATGAAGCCAAAGGATTTTAGGACACTGGCAAAATTCCCCTGCCTCTTCTACGACCTTAAATCAGTGTTCGAAAAATCAGAGATGGAGCAAGTGGGGTTCACGTATATGGCTCTATGAAGCCATAAATTACTATTATACTATTCAATTGAATAGTATAATACTCATTCCATGCAGGATCCACTCCTCACCATCATCGTTCCGGTGTATAACGAGGAGCGAACCATTGCGAAAGTCATGGAACGCATTGTCGCAACAAACAGAGAAGCAGAAATACTCTACGTGGATGATGGATCGAGCGATACCTCTCTCGCGATCCTCCGGAAGAACGCACGTGCAGAGGACAGCGTGCTCACCAAAGTGAACGGCGGCAAAGGATCGGCGATTCGCCACGCCATTCCCTCTGCGAAAGGTCTTTTCACAGTGATTCAAGATGCAGATCTTGAGTACGACCCTAAGGAAATTGCGTTGCTCCTCGCAGAGGCGAAGCAGCACCCCGGGAGCACAGTATTTGGATCACGGTTTAGGAGAGCAAACCCGAACCTCTACAAGCGCTACCTCCTTGGGAACAAAGTCGTGACCTTCATCCTGAATCTGCTCTTTAGAGGAAAGATCACCGATAGCTACACCTGTTACAAATTGTTCCCAACCGCAATTCTCCGCACTCTCCCACTCTCTGCGGTGGGGTTCGAGATCGAAGCAGAACTTTGTGCCTATACCCTTCAAAAGGGTATCCCCATCATCGAAGTGCCCATTTCCTACTTCCCCCGGGGCCTCCAGGAAGGGAAGAAGATCCGCTTTCGCGATGCTCTGAAGGGCATTGCTACCATGGTGAAAATTCGATTTTCTTAGAATGAAGATTCTCCTTATTACAAATAGCGTGGATGGCAGAGATGGCTGGAGCAGATACTCCGTGAACCTACGTGATGCACTCGTGAAGCGTGGTCACACGGTCCAAACCCTCGTGCCACCTCCTCCACTCTCCTTACTCTCCCGTCCTTGGCGATCATTCTTCCTCGCAAGAAAGATCACTCGAATCATGAAAGAGAAAAACTTCGACGTCATTCACTTTGCAGTGGAACCGTACGTCACAGCCATTCTCTTTCTCTCACAGAATCTGCGAAAGAAAAGCATCCTCACAATCCATGGCAACTACGGCATCCGCCCATTCCGAATTACACGATCGCGATGGATGACGAAGCTTGCGTACGCACAGATTCCTCGTTTCATCACCGTGAGTACCTACACCAAAAAAATGGTGGGGAAGGAACTCCTGCGCCTCAAGAAGCCAAAGCTTGCACAGTGGTTCGAGGAGCGCGCAACGGTCATCCATAACGGAATTCCCCTGCCGGCAGTAGCTCCAAGAGGAGCGAAGGCTGGCTCTCCCCTTAAACACATCCTCCACGTCGGCGGCATCAAACC
>DATDWC010000084.1:0-3809 GCA_035289805.1 Candidatus Peribacterales bacterium
CCTGTTGTGCACCGATGAAGATGTAGCATCTCTCCAGCTTCACAATGCACAAGACTTGAAGACTCTGAAACTGGGCGGCACAAATATCACCGATGTTTCGATCTCCACCATCGCAAACATCAGAAATTTACAATCGCTTGAGATAGGTCAAACGCCTATTACCAATGAAGGAGTAAAAGGTCTTCTGGAAATGCCGCAACTCCAATCGCTCTTTATGATCGACATGCCGCGCGTCACTGATGAAGGTCTTAGGCACCTTGCGACGCATCCGGGACTCACTCACCTCACAATCGGCGGACCCGGTATTACAGATACCGGTCTTCAATATCTTAAAGATGCATCGCACCTGAAAACCATTTTTATTACCCGCTGCAACGCAACGGAAAAAGGAGTGGAACTTCTTCAGGAAGCGCTCCCCCATTGCAATGTAAGTAGGTTGGTAGATATACGATACATGGAGAATGCCGGGAAACTGCCGACTAATCCAAATCAAGGAGAGGGGGACGGTCTATAATAGAAGCCATGCATCTCTTAGGTTTGCGTGGACGGAAAACCGTCGAACGGGTTCGGCATAAGGGCCAGCGTTTCCGCGGAAATCATATGAATGTGACGTATATGATGGGATCGCCGCGTTCCGGAATGTCTCAAGGAATATTCGTCGGCACGGCAGCTTCCACCAAACTCGATAAATCCGCAGTGAAGAGGAATAGGATGCGTCGGCGTTGCAGGGAAGCCCTGCGTCTTGCGGTGAAGAAGGAAAAAACTATCCCCACCTGCCAATTGATCATCGTGCCCCGATCCTCTAGCCTGCAGTGTGACTTCACAGAGCTCCTGAAGGACGCGCAGGCATTTCTCGGCACGATTCGAGACTCTCGTCCTTCGCATCGCAAACCTGTAACGACTTAGTCTAAGTCCCAACTCCAGCTCAAACCCATGCCCCCCTCTTCCTCCCAGCGCTCTCAGAAGCTCCTCAAGTTCCTGGTGACGTTTGCGATTGTCTACCTTGCAAGCACGTTACTGCTTCAGTTCTTCTTCCCCGATCGTATGAAGAAGAATGGTGAGACGCCACAGACACTCACCATCGTGCTCCCTGCAAAAACTATCCCGCTCGGCAGGAATATCCTGGTGAATATCCAGAATAAAACGGGGAGTGCTGTGACGCTCACAGATCGCTGCCCGGAACCCCCACTCATCATCGAACGGGTGGTGGGAGATCGCTACTACCAGGTCAATGTAGGAGAACCGGTGGTTGCCTGTATACCTCTCACAGAGCTCCCTGCAGGAAAAACCTCCACCGTTGATATAAGTCCATGGAAGTACTCTGCATTCACCGAGGAAGGGACGTACCGCGTTTCGCTCCCAATCGAAAATACCCGCGCGATTGCCGGGGAGAACGTCGTGAGCGCGGAGCTTACGATCAAAAAACCGGGAGTCTTCATCTCGCTCTTCCGCGCGTTCATCTCAAAACCTCTCTTCAATGCGCTCATTCTGATTGCCTCGATCGTGCCATGGCACGATCTTGGCTGGTCCATCGTGCTCCTCACGCTCCTCGTAAGGCTCCTCCTCTTCTTCCCCAGTCAGCACGCGCTCGAGAGCCAGAAGAAGATTCAAACCCTCCAACCAAAAATCGACGAGATCAAGAAGAGGCATGCAGGTGATCAGAAGAAAATCACAGAGGAGACAATGGCTCTCTGGAAGAAAGAGAAAATTAACCCGCTCCAGTCGTGCCTTCCCACTGTGATTCAGATTCCCATCCTGCTTGGGCTCTTCTTCATCATTCGCGATAGCAACTCTATCGAGCTCGCACGTCACCTCCTCTACCCGCCGTTCCTGGATCTTCCATGGTCATTCCACACGATGTTCCTCGGGCTTCTGGATCTCCACTACATTCCGTTCAAAGAACTTGTGGGATGGATGCCAACGCCCACGAACCTTGCGATCGTGATGACGAATGGTTGGCTTCCGCTTACGATTGCTCTTCTGCAGTTTGGGCAGATGAAACTCGCATTCGCAAAGAAGAAGACACAGGATAAGAGGCCGCTTGCCGATCGCATGGATCCGCAAACCATGATGCTCTACATGATGCCCGTGATGATCTTCTTTATCGCGGGAGGAATGCCGGCTGCAATTAGCGTGTACTGGGGAGCTTCCACGCTCTTTGGGATTGGGCAGCAGATGATTGTGAACAGGAAAAAGTAGCGCTATCCTCTCCCCCCGATGCAGGATCTCATTAAGGAAACCCTCGGCCATCTCCTCACGGGGCTTCAGCTCGAATTTTCCGAAATCAAAATCGATGCCGCAGACCCATCGATGATCCGCGTTGATATTATTTCCGCAAATCCAAGTCGCATCATCGGCTGGCATGGGGAAACGCTGGGTGCACTCCAGAACCTTGTGAAATCGATCGTGCGGACAAAGGAGAAGCTGGAGAAAGCTCCGTTCATTATCCTGGATGTGGATGGCTATAGGAGAGATCAGGAGGAGAAAGTGTGCCGCATCGCAGAGCAGAAAATCGATCTCGTACGCAGGAAGAAGACACGCGTGGCGCTCCCCCCCATGTCTCCTTACTTCCGCAGAGTCGTGCACCTCCACATCGCAAATCACCCAGACTATCAGGACATTGCGACCGAAAGTGTGGGCGAGGGAGATTATCGGCAGATCGTGCTCAAGTTGAAGGAGGGCAGCATGGACGAAGGCGAAGAGCTCCAGCCCATCATTGCGGAGAGCAAAGAGGAGAGGGTAGAGGGATTTGAGAATTTGGATATTTAATGAGGAGGTGACGACTTCGGGAGGATGCTGCTACGCTTTCGCCATGCGGCTCATGAGCCTTCTCCTCGGTGTTGCGATTCTCGCGATCTTCGTTACATGGAACCTCCGGCTCTTTGAAACTTCTCTGGAGCAGAGCACCACTGTACTGAATCCTCCTACGACGAGAGAAGAATCTGTGCCAGAAGGCAGTAACAGAAGCTCCTCTCCCGCTACTCCTGCAATTCTCGTACCCGGCATGGAAGCGAGGAATACGGAGCGGAGAGCGGATGTCACAGCGCTCCTGGATGCACTCTTCCAGTACTCCGTGGAAAACGGCATGGAGCCCGATGGAATCGGCGGCTCCCCTACTGAAATCTGCAAACAAGACGCAGCATCATGCAGCGGCCTCCTCGATCTCTCCACAGATCTCGTGGATCAGTACCTTGCAGAGATTCCCGTTGATCCAAAAGCAGACACAGAAGGTAATGGCACTCGCTATGCCGTTGCACTGGAAGGAGGACGCATCACCGTGAATGCACTCAATGCGGAGGGGGGAGATGTAATCAGTGCAACACGATAATCATCAACACATCATACCATCTGTTCCAGATCGAGAAGTTTTTTGAGCTTTGCTTTCGGAATATTTGTCCTTCGTGATGCAACCTCCAGAATTGTCTCTTTCTTCTCCTGCGCCTCCTTCGCAATCTCTGCTGCCTTTTCGTACCCGATCTCCGGTGCAAGAGCAGTCGCGAGCATCGCACTCCGCTCCAGGCGATCATTGATGATCGTCGTATTCGCCCTCAGTCCTCTCACACACTTCTCCGCAAAGAGCGTGCTTATATTCGTGAGGAGTTTGATTGAGTAGAGAAGCTCATTCGTGATGAGCGGCAAGCAGGTATTCAGCTCAAACCTGCTCCCCTGCATCAATGCATTTGTCACAATCGAATCGGAGCCTATCACTCTGAGCGCAACCTGCTCGATGCTCTCGCAGAGCACCGGGTTCACTTTGCCCGGCATGATGGAGGAGCCAGCCTGGAGCGCGGGGAGGAGGAGTTCTGCAA
>DATDWC010000085.1:0-3887 GCA_035289805.1 Candidatus Peribacterales bacterium
TTAGGAGAAAACAGAAGCCCCGAAACCGATGGGAACCGAAAGCATCTGCACCTTGGCATCCACCGCGGACCGCAACTCAGCGTTCTCGGTTACGTGCAGAAGGAGGAAGATTTGAAATCCTATATGGATCCCGAAGAAGTGCTTCCGCTCCTTGGCGTCACTCCGCTCATGGAACTCACTCCGTTCTGGGAAGAGGAGGACGCTGTGGTACAGTAAACGTGTGAAACCGCGCTTTGCCATCATCTCGTTTCCGGGCACAAATGGAGATACGGAGAATCTTCGTACATTCAAGCGGTGCGGTTTTGATCCGTTCATCTTCCGGTGGAATGACAGCCATGAAAAACTTGCAGGGGTCGATGGATATTTTATCGGTGCGGGGTTCGCCTACGAGGACCGCGGGCGGGCAGGGATGGTCGCCGCGCAGGATCCGCTCTTCGCTTTTCTCCACGAAGAAGCGGCGAAGGGGAAGGTGATCGTGGGGAACTGTAACGGGTGTCAGGTACTCGTGGAGAGCGAACTCATTCCTCTGGGATCAGGACTTGCGATGTGCATGGCGAGAAATGCGATTAAAGAGGAGAAGAATTGGAAGGCGCCGGGGTTTTTAAACGAATGGATATGGATCACTCCTGCATGCAAACATGATCGCTGCGCCACGTCCGATTGGATGGATTCGACAGGCTCACCATATACCGGCGCTATGCATATTCCCATGGCGCACGGGGAGGGGAGATTCATCACTAAGGATCCGGATTTGATCAAAGAGCTTGAAGCACATGATCAGATTGCTTTCCGGTACTGTGATCAGTCCGGAAAAGTTTCCGATGATCCTTCGGTAACACTCAACGGATCAACGGATGCAATCGCGGGCGTCTGCAACCCCGCGGGAAACGTGGTCGCACTCATGCCGCATCCTGAGAGGACGGTGAACGGCGATCCGTATTTTGTGGCGATGAGGAAGTGGATTGAAAAGCGATTAGCGATGAGCGATGAGCGATTAGCTCATACATCAGGAACAATAGCGATGCTAATCGCTCATCGCTTGCCGCTTACCGCTTCTCAAGTTCTTTGCAATCGAGATCCCCGCCCCTTGGAGATTTTCATCGACACCATCATTGTTAATAACGAGGAGCGCACGGTCGAACAAGCAGCGAAGAGAATTGTTCCAAGTCTCAAACTCAAACAATTCCGCTATCTGGCGCCCCAAAAGATGACGGCAGAACGGATTCTCACGAGCATCTCTCACTTTAACCCGAATAAGGAGATTGCCTACGCTCGAAGAGAGGGGAAGTGGAGCAAATGGAATCCTGATCAAAAGATTTTTGAACAGACTCGCACTCCATTGCGATCAATCAACTTCATTCGACGGGATGAGCCGGATGTCGGATCTTCTGGCATTGGGGGAGGGGAGACGGGAATTTGCTATTCCTGTCATGGCATGACATCTGATATTCCGCAGAAACTGCAGGAAATTTTTGCAAATCCTCATGCAAGCACTCTTGAGCAAATTGCCTCGTAGAGAGATATTATACTATTCAATTGAATAATATATCTTCCCATGGCGTATAAAATACGAGTCATTGCCCACAACATCCGTTCCCTCTGGAATGTGGGGTCGCTTTTTCGTACATGCGATGGCTTCGGAGTGGAGAAGCTTTACCTCACCGGATACACCGGCAGACCGCCGAGGAAAGAAATTACCAAGGTTGCGCTCGGTGCGGATGAATTCGTCCCATGGGAGCATGTCGATGAGCCGATGCAGATTGTTGAGGATTTAAAGAAAGAAGGATGGAGCATCGTGAGCCTTGAACAAGCAGGCTTGAGCATTCCGATAGGAGAATTTACGCCGAAATTTCCCCTGTGCCTGATTCTCGGCAACGAGATCGCGGGGATTCGCGAAGACCTCCTTGCGGAAAGCGATGCCGTCATCGAGATTCCTATGATCGGAAAAAAAGAATCGTACAACGTGGCGGTTGCAGCGGGAATAGCGCTCTATGCATTGAGAGGGGACAAGAGGTGATAAGAGGGGACGAGAAGGCATAAGAGGTTTTCCTCTTGTCACCTCTTGTGCCCTTTATTCACCTCTTGTCCCCTCTTTTTAAAGCTTGTATCGATAATCGAAAATGGTAGACTCTGCACGCTATGGCAGACCAGACACAGCCGCCCCCACCCCCACGCCCCGGTGATCCGGTACCTGCGGGAGGACTCGATCCCACGCAGGTTTTTGCTGCCCCTCCTACGCCGCCACCACCTCCTCCGGGATTCGGTGATCAGGGTGGTGCACAGGGGGGACAGGGTTTGCCTCCGCCGCCGCCGGATTCCGGCATTGCTCCGCCACCAGTTGGTACGCGCGCAGGAACGGAAGAGGAGAAGAAAGCGCTGAAGGATATGGGATATGACGACGAAGATATCCGTATTATTGCGATGGTCGGAGATTATCGTTTTGGAGTGATTTCTTCCTCCTTAACAACCGAGCACGTTTCGATCCCCACGCACCCCGAAACTGATTTTGATGATCAGATGTTCCTTAAACTCCTTGCGGGTTCCATTTCGCTCATGCGCGATGAGAAGTGGAGAATCATCCAGGCGATTCCGAAGCTCAGCCAGTTCCAGATTGATGAGCTCTTTAAGATCCTACAGGAGGAGAAGCGCAAATTCGCGGAACTCTCTCCCAAGCATCTCCTCCAGCTCCAGAAACTTGAGCAGAAGCACAGCGAAGAGTGGAAGGATCTCCAGTCTATGATGGTGCAGCAGAACGTCAAACAGGAAGATGCGGCACAGGCGGATGCAATCAGGAAACAGCTAGGACTATAAAAGCTATCTGTGGTCGAATATCGGCTGAAATAAAACACTTGAATATTTCCGGCTCATTATGCCAAGTCATTTAGAAGATTTTGCGGTGGTGAACAAATCTGTTGGTATTCCTGTTCGTTGCTCGCATTCCAATTTTTACCCGGAGACAAGTTACGACGGTTGTATCCTCTGAATATATGTTTAAGTATGTGACGGAGTCGCGTTTCATAGTCAATTTCGCTCAACGTGCCAGCTCGAGCTAGCTCCAGGAGATCACGCATATCAGCAATGGAATCCTCTAGTTCGTAGATAATGTTTCCAAGATTCATAATACATATCGTACAGTATAAGACTGAGAACCCCAAGAATTATCCATAACTCCTAGGGTTCTCATTGCTGCTCTTCCCTAATCATTTAGTCAGTCGGGCTGGGTGGCTCAATATAACGACCGAGTTGGTAGGTTTCGTTGTCTTTCAGGATTTCCTCGTAAACTTCTTGGTTCCCCCCTGTTCCTCTCAGTTTCATCGGACGACCCACACGGCTAACGAACTGCTGCAGGACCTTCTGCTTTCATATGAAGGAGGTGCTTCGTCTTCACTCGCTCAAGCTGATGCTTGAGCTCGTTCCGCTCAGCATGACACCTTGAGTATCCCCTCCACATCGTTCAAACTCATAGCACCCATCAATCTGACCCGCATCTCTTTTGCCCCACCAAATCCCTTCACATATCCCGCAAAGTGCCTTCGCATCTCCACGATGCCGCGCCTTTCGCCCTTATGGCGCACTGCAAGCTCACAATGACGTAAGATGAAGGGAATTTTTTCCTGAAGGGTGATGGGTGTCATTGATTCCGATTGCTCCGTAAGAGCATTCCGGATCTCTTTTAAAAGCCATGGATTTCCCATCGTGCCTCTCCCCACCATCACGCCATCGAGGTTCCCGAGGAGCCGTAGGGCATCCGCCGCCGTATCCACATCGCCGTTGCCGAGGACAGGGACGGAAACATTGTTCTTCAGTTCGTAGATAGGTTCCCAGTTTGCAGCCCCTGTGAATTTCTGTTTGTACGTTCTTCCGTGAATCGCAAAACAGGCGGCGCC
>DATDWC010000086.1:0-5951 GCA_035289805.1 Candidatus Peribacterales bacterium
CAGCGGACTGTCCGCGCAGGGTAAGCAATACTCGCCGCATGTTTGTGATCAGCATTGATCCCTCTTGCGCGGGCAGTCCTTCGCTCCGCTTCGGGCATGCCTGCGCCCCTATGTCACCTCTTCTAGAACTGCCCGCGCCCCTAGATCACTTTGACCACTTTTCCTGTCACCTCCCACCCCTCGAACGGCGTCCACCCGCATTTACTCTTCAGGTCTTTTCCGTGAATCTTCCAGGTTTGCCCCTGGTCTACCAGGATCAAATCTAATGGTTTACCAACGGCTATGCCCGGTTTCCCAAGGTGAAAAATCCGGTTTGGCATGGTGAAGCAAAGCCGAAGAATATCTTTCGGTTGAATATCACTCTCGGGTGTTCCCCCGATCGGGCGAATCTCTCCCTTCTCATCTTCCGGTCCCCCCTCCATGCAGGAGAGCAAAAGTGGGAGCATTGTTTCCGTTCCAGGAACTCCACTTGCAGCCTCCAGAGGATTCGGTGCATTTTTTGATGCGAGTGTGTGTGGAGCGTGATCCGTCGCAACGATATCAACCGTGTGATCCCCTATTCCTTCCCAGAGAGCTTCCACATGATCACGTTTCCGGAGTGGTGGATTCATCTTCCCCTTTGTCCCAAGAGTTTCGTAATCCTCCTCCGTGAGGAAGAGGTGATGCGGAGCGACTTCGCATGTTACGGGGAGTCGATCCGCCTTTGCGTCGCGAATCAAATTGAGCGCGAAGCGTGTAGAGACATGGGCAACGTGGAGAGCGGTGCCGTGCTTTTTTGCGAGTGTGATGCTTTTGTCCACTGCTGCCATTTCTGATTCCGCAGGGCGCATGAGGGAATGTGCCGCAAGATCGGTCCGCGTGTTTTTCTTTCTCGCCGCTTCGTTCACGGCGGCATCCTCCGCATGGACGACGACGGCAATATTTCTCTCGCCGCAGAACTTGAACGCACCTTCGATCGCCTCCGCCTCTGCACCCAAGTTCCCCGTGGAATGATCGAAGTAGAGCTTCACGCCGACGATCTCTTTCGGATCAATCTTCTCCAGCTCCTTGAGGTCTTCTATGTTCGATACGTTGAAGAAAAAGCGGAGATCAAAGTTTTTAAGACGCCCCGCGCGGCGTTTTTTTTCTTCGAGTGCGGCTCGTGATGATGTCGGCGGATTCGTATTTGGCATATCGCAGGCGGTCGTCACTCCCCCGCTCCTTGCACCCGCAGCACCACTCTCCATATCTTCCGCATACTCGTAGCCTGGCTCGCGGAAGTGCACATGGCAATCGATGAGGCCAGGGAAGATGAGGAAACTCTCTGCATTGATGATTTCATCAGCCTCTTCCAAAATCTCTGGAGCTATGGAATGAATCACTCCGTCCTCTATGAAGATATCTGAGGATTTCTCCCCCATCTCTGTGACGAGCATTCCGTTTTTGATGAGGAGAGAAGCCATGCACTCCAAAGTATACCTGTGCTCCCTTCTTTCCTTGTAGCACAGCGCGTCACAGAGCGACGTGCCACTTTCTCCTCACGCCTTCCCAAGCATCATCGCGAGGAGCGCCATGCGAATCGGGAGGCCGTTCCGAGCCTGCCGAAAGTATGCGGCGTTCGGGAGCGGATCCACATCCACTGCAATTTCATCCACGCGCGGGAGCGGATCCATGACGAGGGTATTTTTGCCCTTCAGCATCTCTGCAGTAAGTTTGTACTGTGTACGGAACTTCTCGAACTCTGCACGATCTTCGAATCTCTCCTCCTGCAGACGATTCATGTAGAGCACATCGGCATCCGTCCCTACACGTAAATCTGTGGTCACAACACAGGGGATGTTGCGCTGAGCGAGAACCTCCAGGAATGCGGGTCCTGGCTTTACGCTCTCTGGCCCGATGAACGTGAATTTATTTCCCTCGTACTGGCTCAAAATGAGCGCGAGCGAGCGAATGGTGCGTGAGTGGAGTGGATCACAGGCAAACGCGAGATGGAGATGCGAGAGCCTTCCAAGAGCCTTTTGCAGCGTGTAGAGATCGAGGAGCGATTGGGTGGGGTGTTCGTTCCCACCATCACCACCGTTGATGAATGGCACATCGCTCACGGCGGTTGCGCGTGCTGCGGACCCGGCCTCGGGATGGCGCATCACGATGAGATCCGCATAGCTATGGACCATGCGAATCGTATCCTCCAGGCTCTCCCCTTTCTCGAGCGAACTCATGTGCTTGCCGTGTGCCAGAATCATTCCACCGCCGAGCCGCTGCACTGCCGCCTGGAAGCTGAGCATCGTCCTGGAACTTGCTTCGTAGAAGAGGAGCGCCACGACTTTATCTTTGAGGAGGTGCACCCTGCCTTTCCGGATCAGAATGGTTTCCATCTTTCGTGCGACCTTAAACACGCTCTCCACGATGTGCGGAGTGAGTTGCAGGGACGAGGTGAGGTGCTTGAAGGGCAGCGGCATTGTGAGAGGATCACGAAAGAAGCTACAACGTGAATGCTCGTTGCGCAAAGAGCCAAATCATAAAGATGAATCCTGCGGCGAAAATCGTGACGACAGCCGCTTCCACAAGCCACATGAGGAGCTGAGACTTGAGGCTTTGCTTCCGCACCTCGGATCCCCCTTCCGGGAGGAGACGGTCGAAGCGCTCTTCCGCTTTCCTCAGGAGATCCTGCAGAAAATTCACCTGCGAACGCAGGAGATCGTTCTCCCGCACGAGGTACTCCCCTGCTCCACTCCCTGCGGCGATTTCGGATTTTGCTTCAGCGGCCTTCACATCTCTTTGCTCCCCCGCATCATCTGTTTGATGTTTCTTCGAAATTTCTGCGAGCTCATCCCGAATCTGCTGAAGCGTGCGCCCGCGGTTCTTTAAATCCTTCGTACGCTTTAAAACCTCGATCATGTCCTCATCAAAGAGCAGGGCATTACTCTGGCCACGCTCTGTGTGACGCTCAAAGTACTCAGGTAATGCAGACTTCAGCCTCCGGATGAATTTAACGGAAAGTCCTGATGCTTCTGCCGTTTGCTCAATTGTGTACGGGGCTGGCATAGGGGGGACAAAGCGGGGTAAACCTCTGGCAGTGTAGGGGCAAACTGGGTAGCTGGAAAGAGTGAAAAAGCGAAGTTACGTTACACTCTTGCCCGATGCATACCCGTCACATTGCAACCTCCACGCTCTGGCAGCTCTCCTCCCAGGGCTTCACGATGGTGCTTGGGATCCTCAGTATTAAGTTTGTCACGATCGGATTGAATCAAAGTCTGGTTGGAAACTACCAAACCGTCTGGAGCTACCTCCAGATCTTTGGCATTCTCGCGGATTTTGGACTCTATGCGGTCGCGATCAGAGAGTTGAGTCGTGCAGAAAATCGTGCCGTGACGCTCGGGAGCCTCTTTGTGCTGCGCGCACTCATTACTCTGATCTCGCTTAGCAGTGCACTCCTCTTGGCCTTTCTCATTCCTCAATTTACAGGCACTCCCCTCCCCCTTGGCATTGCGATTGCGATCTTCGTTCCTTTCTTCACGCTGCTCTCTGGAATGTTCCGCACACTCTTTCAGGTTCACTACCAAATGCACTTAGTGTTCATTGCCGAGGTTTGCGCAAAGATTATCCCGGTTTGCCTACTTGGTATTGCAATCCTCCTTGGGACTCGTGGGAGCGATAATCCTCATATTTTTTATATTTTCAATGCATTTGGAGATTTAGGTGCGATTACTCTCTTCATTGTTTCCCTCTGGTTTGCCCGGCCTTTGCTCGGACACATGGGCAAAGTGGACAAAGCCGAGCTACGGCCGGCAGGTACTCCTTTGCTCAAGGTTTACCCACAGTTTTCTAGGGAAGAATTCAAGCGTCTTTTTCGCCTCGCACTCCCCTACGGCCTCGCATTCCTCGCAACAACGCTCTATCGCCAATCCGATGTCACCCTGATTGCGCTTCTGCGCCCTGATTACGATCTTCAGAATGCGCACTATGGAACGGTGCTTCGGCTCACCGAAATTGGGTTCCTCCTCCCCACATTTATCTTGAATTCCGCCCTCCCCCATATGAGCGAGCAGAGAGAAAGAGATTTGAGCAGCTTCCTTGGATCCATTCTCCTTGCGCTCCTTATTCTTGGCTCCACCATATCACTCTTCGCATTCTTCTTCGCGCGACCGATCGTTCTCCTCATTGCGAATCCTTCCTACCTCAGCACTGCTTTCTCTCCTGGATCCGATACTGCACTCATGCTCATGGCATTCCCCATGTTCCTTGGCATGATTATTTCGTTCTGCTTCTACCTTCTCCTGCATGAGCACAAGTGGAAGCCTCTCCTCATCCTCACAAGTATTGCTGCACTCCTTTCGATCACTCTCAATATGCAGCTCATTCCCCTCTTTGGATTCATCGGAGCTGCAATGACCTCCATTCTCATTCATCTCCTCTTAGCTTCCGGTTTGCTCATAGTTTCCCTACGGTTTATCAAGGTTTCTCTCCCATTCAAAAGGCTTTGCCAATGGTTTGCCTTTAGTTTGGTCTTCGGTTTGTCTCTCTTTTTCGTACTGCCATTTGCAGTTTCAGCTTTGAGTACGATCCTGCTTGGTAGCTGCGTATTGGTGGGTGCAATCTTTCTGCTCTCATTCCTTGATTTGGTACCGATTCATTTTCATTATTTTTTTGGTTCTGGTCGAAATGGAATGAAAGTATGGGATAATTGACATATCTTCATTTGCCTCTATAATAAATTAAGCTCCTTTACAAGGCTCCTCCCTGGGGCCAATTCATTACTCTTTTTTAGAAAGGCGGTGACCAATGTTGGTCCTTTCTCGTAAGAAGAACGAGAGTATTGTCATCAACAACAATATAACAATTGTAGTTGTTGAAATCCGGGGCGACAAAGTCCGCCTCGGAGTAGAGGCACCTAAAGAGGTGCCCGTACACCGGCGTGAAGTGTACGAAGCCATGAAGCGGAATGAGCAGCTATTGGCTGCTCAAAGAAAGCCGGATAAACCGGCTTAAAAGGAGTTTCGGCGACTTATGAAAAGTCGCCATTAGGAAGCCGAGCACATGATGTGCATACACATTCGCTCGGCTTTTTTAGGAGTTTGCCATCAGTTTATACCGCTTTGTTTCCTGTTCCCTCCCGAGCGCGGGGTAAATCCCGCGGTTATTCCATCGGTTTTCCAGTGGTTTATACCGCTTTGTCAGTCATCTTATATTGTTTTAAATATGTCATTTGGAAATAAAATTGCACTATCCCCTCCCCTTTCTCCTACCTTATTATAGGGTAAACCTCTGGCAAAGCGAATTGGTGCCTTGCCACTCTCATCATCCAGAGGTTCTGCCCTATTCCTCTCCCCTTCTCCCTGACACAATTCCCGTATGCCGCTTGTTCTCTTCAACACTCTCACGAAGCAGAAGGAAAAATTTGTTCCTTTGGAAAAGGGAAAAGTGAAGATCTACACCTGCGGCCCTACAGTCTACGGACGCCCGCACATTGGGAACTACGCATCGTTTTTGATGGCGGATCTCCTGCGTCGAGTTCTCGAATTTTCTGGTTACGAAGTGACGCATGTCAAAAATATCACAGATGTTGGCCATTTAACGGCGGATAGTGCAGCCGATGCAGGTGGAGAAGATAAGATCGAAAAAAAAGCGCGCGAGGAAAAACTCGATCCACTTTTGATCGCGGAGCGCTACACGAAGGAATATCTTGCGGATGAGAAGGCGCTGAATATGGTGGAACCGGAATTTAGGCCCCGTGCCACAGAGACGATTAAGGAAATGATCGCAATCATTCAGACATTGCTCAAAAAAGGGAATGCCTACGAGACGAGGGACGGCATCTACTTCGCGATCGAGAGTTTCCCAGGGTATGGCAAACTCTCGGGAAACACGTTGGCAAACCTTGGCAAACTAGAGGAAGGAGTTCGTATTGAGCTGAAAGAGACGAAAAAGCACCCTGCAGACTTTGCGCTCTGGAAGAAGTGCGTGGGGGAGAA
>DATDWC010000087.1:0-4004 GCA_035289805.1 Candidatus Peribacterales bacterium
CGAAAGTTCGTGTAACTTTGTTGCAATCAAGTTGGGACTGAGGCAATATTTTTGATCAGAACCTTCGAGCAAGGGTATGCCTTCCTCCGCTAAATAATCAACAGAGGGATCTGCCATAAACTCTAAACGCTCGTTCGTGTGGAGATTTGTGAGTGCGAGTGACACATCGCAGCCCCCTTTTCTCTTTCTCGTTTTTTCGATAGAGAAGCACACAGCTACGGGGGTCTTGCATTTTGTGTAATAGTAATACGCAGCACCCGTATCTCCCGAAATATTTTTCCCGGTTATTGACATTGTGGGATGGATGCGTGTGCAATGGAAGCCGTGGAGGCCTGGGAGATCTTCAGCATTCAGATGCCGAGTGATACCAAGATGATTGCGCAATTCGTCGTACAATCCTGAGCGCAGCTCAAGAAGTTCCACAAAATACCCCTCTCGGAGCTGACCTTCCCTCATTCGTCTGACAATTCCTCTTCTTCCTCGCAAACTCTTCTTTTCGAAAAACGGCTCATCGAGAGGCTCTGATGGTTCATCTGTTTCGGGCAAACGCCTTCGCACTTCTCGAATGAGGTCTGGAACGGCGTGGATCTCTACAGATGTTCCCGAACATATCTCTATGGCTTCGTTTCTGCTTTCATCAATGAGTTCACTGAGAGTCTGAAGGACCTCTAATTTTATTACATCTTCCAATGCATCAAACTTTTGAAGATGTCCCTTGAGTTCTTCTAGTTTCATCGCTGTTTTGGAATAAATTATCGGAGTGCGACAGTTTCGACTTCCGTCGCGTGCACTAAGTATCTCTGCTTGATGCCATCGCGGGGCCAGCAAGTGTAGAGAATGAGTTCGTTTGTTCCATCATCATTAAAGGGACTCACATCTTTGGCATCGATGACCTGCTTTTTACTCACCTCATACACATGCAAGCTACCCTCGTAGGTTACATAGACCCGTTCGCCTGTAGTGAGCTCATTAATCTTCCGGAATACCTTGGTGTACTCCGAAACGTCCCAAGGGTAGCCCGAACTATGACCGTAGATCATGGTTTTTCCTGGGTTCCCTGGGTATGCAAAGAGGTGCCCGAGGCCGCCTTGGAGTGGTGCGAGGATTCCTTCCTTACTGAAGGGATCGGCTGGATGACCTACTGCAACATCCAGAATATCGAGTGAGGGGATGGAAATTGCAAATTCCTTCTGTGATGCATACTCATGCTGGATCGGAAGTGGTGCAACAGGCCCGTACGTCGTCTGGGGTGGTGGCAGAGTGAGCGAGAAGGCATCACTTGGCTCAAAGGGGAGAGGGATGATGGAGAAGGGGACGGGGGTAGGGCTGGGGCTGGGGCTGGGGTCTGAAAATATTGGAAGAGGTGTGAGCGGAATATTTTGAGCAATATCTGAGGGAGAGTCCTGGAAGGCGTAGAGACCCTTCGCCTCGATCGAGTGGAGCCTGTAGAGAATATGGAAGAACTGTCCTCGTGTGATTGGTTTCCCAATCTTGATGTATTCACCAGGTCCAATGAGGTTTCGATCGATGCTGTAGCTCACGGCATCGGTGAACCACTGATTGGGAGTGTTCGCCACACGATCAGAATTTTTGAAGTCGATTGTATTTTCATCGCGCATCGCACGCCGGAGCATCACGAGTGCCTGTTCTACCGTGAGTGGATCGCCGGGGTGGAACGTGCCATCCCCCATGCCTTTCACGATTCCTTCCAAAAACCCAACTTCCACGTACGCCGCGTACCAACCCCTCTGATCCATATCGGTGAAGAGTGCCATCTCTGGAAGGTTCTCTGTAAACCAGACGACCTGCGGCGCGTACTGTTCGCGCATACGTAAGACGGAGGCTAATCCCTCTACACGGGAGAGAGGTTTCTCCGGTCGGACTGAACCATCTGCAAATCCGAGCACCACGTTCTTCTGCTGAAGATAGGCAAACGCATCGCTGTAGCGCGAACTCGCGGGTACATCACTGAACGCAGCGTGCACGGAGCTTGTGCACACGATGAGTGCGAATGCCGCAAGGCGTGCGCTAAGGCGAGAGAGACGCACCTGTGCTGAGCCAAGTCGAAGCATTTGGTTCAATATTTTGGATATAAAAGTGAAAAATGTCAATAGAGCGTACAATCGAGATAATGCCACTCCAGATAGGTATTGTCGGCCTCCCAAACGTCGGTCCCATGCACCAGTCGCTTCGCTCCGGTGCAGGGCCCTCTTTATAATCAATTATGCCTTTGCAAATCGGTATTGTCGGCCTCCCAAACGTCGGGAAATCTACCCTCTTTAATGCTCTCATTCGTTCAAGGGCAGCAAATGCGGCAAACTACCCCTTCTGCACGATTGATCCAAACGTCGGGGTGGTCGAGGTTCCGGATGAGAGACTCACAAAGCTCACAGAGCTCGTGAAGCCAGAGAAGGTGATTCCGGCATCGATTGAATTTGTGGATATCGCGGGGCTCGTTGCGGGAGCACATAAAGGAGAGGGATTGGGGAATCAATTTTTGAGTACCATCCGCGAGTGCGATGCAATCTGCGAGGTTGTGCGTTACTTTGGTGACGATAACATCATCCATGTTTCGGGAAATGTTGATCCAAGGCGCGATATCGAAGTAATCGAGACGGAGCTCATCCTCGCGGATCTCGCTGCGCTCGAAAAGCGTCGACTCAAGCACGTGAATGCGGCGAAAACAGGAAACAAGGAATCGATCGAACAGATGGCCATCATCGAACCCATCTACCAAGCATTGAATCAGGGGAAGCCTGCATCCTCGGTTTCGTTCCCCGAGGAAAAACTTCCACTCCTCAAAACGTTCCAGCTCCTCACAAGTAAACCTCTCATCTATGCGGTGAATGTTTCCGAGGCGGAGCTCAGCTCACTCAAAATCGAAGAGGTAAAGAAGTCGCTCGGCGTTGATCGGGGCGTGGTTCTCGTTTCCGCAAAGATCGAAGAAGATCTCATGGATCTCTCCAAGGACGATGCGAAGGAATTCCTCAATGATCTTGGTGTGAGTTCCTCCGGGCTCGAGGGTCTGATTCGTGCTGCATACGATCTCCTCTCGCTCCAGACCTACTTCACTGCGGGTCCCAAGGAAGTCCGTGCGTGGACCATTCGCAAAGGTGCAAAAGGGCCGGAAGCTGCGGGCGTGATTCACACGGATTTTGAGAAAGGCTTCATCCGTGCGGAAACGATTGGCTACGAGGATTATGTGTCGCTTGGTGGGGAACAGGGAGCAAAGGAGAAGGGGAAGATGCGATCTGAGGGTAAAGAGTATGTCGTGAAAGACGGCGATGTGATGCTGTTTCGGTTCAATGTATAATGAATCCCTTTCTTCAATCCTATGTCATCCGGATGGCACACCTCGGAGGAATACCTGAGACAGGTAGATACTGCTCTTGGTCCGCTCGGAATAGAGCGGCAGAAATCGAAGATAGTTGAAAATGAATTGCAGGAGGTGGCAAATTGGGGGGATAAGGGTTTTGATCTTCAGGAGTTCGGTCATGTGGCCATGGTGGATGATGAAGCTTTTCTTCTTGCAAGGTATGTTCCGGGTCTCATCTATGCAACGCGCGGTTCTGTCTCCCAGATATTGTTTGACCATCAGCAGCACCGCATAGCGTCCATTCAGGAAAGGATTGCAATGATTAAACCGGATGTTGTCCTTCTCGATTATCGGCTGAATTCATCAGGAGGATCCCCCTATGGTACGGATGTTGTTCCTCTTCTCCACAAACTTCAAAGAACAATGCGTGTTATTGGATTTTCATCAAATCCAAAGAATCGCGACAAATTTCTGGATGCTGGTGCAGATGAGTTTGTACAGAAGGCTGATCCTGTTCTTTCGGTAATGGCGCTTCGGGAATCCCTATCAAAACTTCTCTCCAGAGCATGTTCATAGCACGTCAAGAGCCGTTTATCTGCGGCAATTGTAATCATACAGTTCTGCCCCTTCCACACGGGACCTGCCGCAGCCACTGCCCCAAGTGTCTCTGGAGCAAGCATGTCGATCA
>DATDWC010000088.1:0-8483 GCA_035289805.1 Candidatus Peribacterales bacterium
GCCGGTATGCATGCAAAAAGCGGGAAGTGTGGTCTGATCTTCCGCTTTCCAATTGAAATGTCTGAAAAAAAATCCTGCCGCTTTTCCTCTTGTCTAAGCCATATCGCTCCGGTTTTTATGAGTTTCTTTGGGAATCACTGATGGATTCTCTATCGCAAGTGGTGCTACCATCGAACTATGTCCGGTATCCTCACGATATGTTGTGATTGGATTGACGAAGCTATCCGTGACGAAGCGATGGAGGAGATACGGAAACTCTGCGAGGGGAAGCCTCGATCGGATGTTTTCAGGCTTGTCGGAGGAAATGTGATTTCTATCAATGATGTGACGCGCGACCAAGCTCGGTCGCTTCTTGCTATCGTTGATAGTGATTTGGTAGCTACCTACCAATCGAAAAGAGAAGAGGAATCCGATTCGGGCGATCGTATTCCCTCGCGTTCCCTCGACGATTTTCCTCCTGATGAACGCGCGGAAATCGAAGAATACATCGATTCGCGTCCTCCCCAGGTTGATATCTACGAAGACATGTCCGATGAGCAATACGAATCTCTTCGCGGCAAGATGCTGGCACTCAGCGGTCACGATCATTCCCTCATCACTTTCGCAGATTCTCTCGACGAGTTGTGTTCGATGATGGCGCAAAGAGAGGAAGGAAATGAACGGTGGGTCGCTGCTCCTGGGCCTCCACTGTCGGGTCCGAACATGACGGAGCGTCGTATGCTCATTGCTCGATGGAAAAGGTGGGGGATAAGAGACTAATAATTCGTTATCCCTAAGCCAAAAAATGGTCATTGTAACATGCGATTCCTTGCCTATCACCACTCCCGGTGCTATAGTAGAAGCACCAATCTGATTCTTAGGGTGCTTACGGGCGAAAGGTAACTCCGCAGGAAACCGAAGTCAGACTCTCTATCATCTCACGTTTTACGAAATGTTCCGAAAGTACAGAAATGAACCAGTGCCGCAACAGGGCGGCAATTCCATCGTGCGCATCATCCCCCTCGGGGGATTCGAAGAAGTCGGAAGAAACTGCATGGTGATCCAGGTGAATGAGGATTTATTCCTCATCGATCTTGGGCTCCAGTTTCCTGAGGAAGGCATGCTCGGCATTGATTACCTCATCCCCGATATCTCCTTCCTTAAGGGAAAGGAGAAGTACATCCGTGGTGTGCTCTTTACGCACGGCCACCTGGATCACATTGGAGCGGTGCAGCACTTATTGCCAAAGCTCCACTTCCCGACTTGCTACGGCACCAAGCTCACGATGGGCTTTGTGAAGAAGCGCCTCGACGAGGTCAAACTCACATCGCAGGCAAAGCTCCAGACTGTGGAGTACGGCAAGCGCATCAAGCTCGGTAAAGTGGAAGTCGAGTGGTTCCGTGTGACGCACAGCATTCCTGATTCTGCGGGAATTGCGATTCACACTCCGCTTGGCACCATCGTCCATACAGGTGATTTCAAGTTTGATCTCACTCCGATGAACGAACCGCCTGCTGATTTTGCCCACATCGCCGGTATGGGTGAGCGTGGTGTGCTCGCACTCATCAGTGATAGCACGAATGCGCAGAAACCTGGCCACGCAATGAGCGAGCGCGATATCTCAAAGACGCTCGATAAAATTATCACGGGAGCTCCCGGACGACTCATTGTGAGTACCTTTAGTTCTCGCCTCACGCGCATTCAGCAGATTGTGGATATCGCGAAGGCTCAGGGACGCAAAGTGTTCCTCGCGGGCCGCAGTATGGAGACGAATATCGAGATTGCACAGAATCTCGGTTACTTCAATGCGCCGCGCGGCCTCATCCGCAAAGTCTCCGCTGGAATGGAGAAGCTCCCTGATCGCGAAGTGATGATCTTAACCACGGGTTCCCAGGGCGAAGAGCGCGCAGGCCTCGCACGGATGGGACTCGGTATTCACCGCGATGTCGAGATCAAGAAAGGCGATACGGTGGTGCTCTCCAGTAACCCAATCATCGGCAACGCGCGCGCGGTCGCCAGCATGATCAATAACCTCTACCTTCGCGGAGCCAAAGTGCTCACGAACGATGTCCTCGATCTCCATACCACGGGTCACGGATTCCAGGAGGATCTCCTCCTCATGATGCGCCTCACCAAACCGAAGCACGTGATTCCAGAGCACGGCGAACCCTCCATGCGCGCAGCGCACGGGGAGCTCGCGAAGCTTGCAGGCTACGACGAGAACTCGATCCACCTCCTCAATAACGGCGAGATCCTCGAGTTTGATCACAATGGGAATGCCCGACGAAGCAAGCACAGGATCACCGCGAATGACATCATGGTGGATGGCCTCGGCGAAGGGAGTGCCGAAGGTGCACGTGTGATGGAGGATCGCAAACGCCTTGCGAATGCGGGCGTGGTGATTGTCGTGCTCCGCACCTATGCAAAGAGTGGTCGCCTCGTCTCCGACCCCGATATCCTCTCACGGGGGTTCGTCTTTGGATCAGAACTCAATGAAGTGATGACGGAAGCCGGCAAAACTGCCCGCAAAGCCTATGAGGATGCAAAGGCCTCAGGCGAAAGCGATCGTAAAAATCTGAAGAAAGCGGTCGGCGCGAGTCTCCACCGCACATTCCGTCGCAAACTCGATCGGGAGCCGATGGTGGTCCCGATCTTCGTGGAGGTGTAAATCTTCTTTTCCGTTTCACCCTCTCCTTTTCAAGTTCCGCTGGAGAGGCTTTTTCCGTATCCTTACGGGTATGATACGGCGAATTTTTGCCTTCGCTCTCCTCTGCTCCATTTTTTCCCTGTGGGGGGAGCAGATCACCTTCGCCGCACTTTCCGAGAATGATATTGAGGATGCGGTGGATGAGGCGACGGTTCCTCCATTCAATGAGGATGCTGCCTGTGGCGGATTGCTCCATGTAAGCGATATCCGTGCGCTTGCCTACTACAGCAGGGAACGGGAGGCATTGGACTGTCACGCCACGTTTCTCTGTGAGAAATACGATCCCACAACTGGGGAATGCGATGGCGAAGGTTGCGAAATTGTAAGGCGGGAAGGATTACCGGATACCACGATTGTGCATACGTGTTCGAGTGGCAGCTGCAATCCAAAGAGCCCAAGGACGAGCTGCAGTAGCGGTCTCGAGAACGCAACGTATCGCGAGTACACATGCAAGAATGCAACGGCGAAGTGCTACTCCTACGAATTCGATACTTCATACGATTTCACACTGCTCCCCTTCACCTACAACTGCATCATTGAATACGGTTCAAGTCCTGTTCTACAGGAGGATCCCACTGGGTTCCCGGATCTTCTCTCACGCTACGAACTGCCCTCATTCACACGGAGTGGAATCGATCGATTGGAACCGGCTCCGGAGAGTAACGTGACTGTTCCCTCTGGTCCGATTGGGACATATCCCAGGGATAGCAGTATGGAATCGCTCGCGCTCGATCGCGGTGCTGCTGCAACGATCCAAGCTGTGATGCATCCCACTTTTACAACACCCTTCAATCTGGAAGATTATCCGCCGCTCCTCCAGACGATTGGGAGGCTCCTGCAACCCCCGGAGGTACGCCTTGTTCTCCCCTCTGGTGGGCTTTCACTCCAACACGCACGCTCAACGCTCTTCTCACGTATCTTCTCCTCTCTCCAAAGTTCCCGCGCTCCAGAACCTGTGGAGGAACTGCTGGGTGATACGCCGGATGCACTTCTCCTTGCTGCGCGGTACCTGCGGGAGATTCCGCTCCTCGAAGTGACCTACGTACCAGTGGAAGTCCTCGTTCCCTCCATCTCCTCTGTGGAGATCACTCAGAGAATTGCGGAGTGGGATGCCTGGCTCGCGGGTGCGACGCAGATGGCAACAGCACAGAATGTCACGATCGATCCAGTGCTCCTTCAGCGCATTGCGGAAAATAAAGAAGTGATGCAGTCATACATTGCGCTCCAGGAATCGGTGCGGCGGTACCGTCTGCATTTTCCTTCGTACATCAATGCGCTCCTCTCGTACGTCGAACGTACGAATACCTTCTTCCGGGATTCGTGGGTGGAGGAGAATGCAAAGCGCCTCGAAGCATGGCATGCCGCGTACATGCAGGAACTCCCGAAGATTCGGGATAATGTCCAGGCACTCTATGCCAAAGCAGTAGAAGTAACGGCAGATTGCCTAGTACCTGCCTGCAGAATGAACGTGATTCCAGTGAAGAGCGGCACAAAACCGTTGCAACTTTTTCCTCCCAGTCCCACAGGAGGAATCCTTGATCCAGAGGATCGAGCGTACCTGCCAGAAGGGCCACCTCTCTGGGTGGATCCAGCACCACCAGAAGGAAAGGGTCAGTACGATCGGCGCGTGCAGTGGCATCCCTTGATGGCGCTCGGTTCTCCACTCCCGGATCTCACGTTCGATTTTTCGGAGCTCAAGGTCGGTCGTCCGATACAAGTACCGGTGCTCTCGATTGAGTCGCATCACTTAGAACTCCCCATTCCTCCCGCTCTTGATCCAGTGTCGTTTCAGCAGGATCTCACGGAGCTCACACAAAGCGTACAGCCCCTCGCGAGACTCCATCCACCGCTTTTTGCACTCACTTTCCCGGAGCTCACACTTCCTGATCCCACGACCTCTCTCCTCCTTGTACCAGAGCCCCCGACGATGCTCCCGGAATGGAGCAAACTCTTACAGTGGCGCGAGGGGAGACTCGATGCACTCCATGCTGTGTGCGATTCCTCAGCAACACCCGAGAACTTCCTCGTGAGCGAACCGGATCTCTATGGATCCCTACGCGATCCTGCTGCGGTTCGCGCTGTCACATTTGTTGCTGGAACAAGGAACCAGGGGAACATTCTCTTTCCACTCCCCACGACCGCATGGTCCTCCGCATTCGCCCGTGGAGGTACATCGGCATTTGCGCCGTGGGGTTTTGCAGAAACCTCTCTCGTCTCCCCATTCTTCTGCCTCGATTGTGCATCGATTCGTCCGCAGCGCATGATTCGTCAGCATATAGAGCTCGATGTGGAATGGGAAAATCTCCAGCAAACGCTCTTCATGGCGATGGATACGTGGAATGCGATTGTGCGGTTCCGCTCTATTGTTCCAAGGAGTGAGCTCACACGTGAGGACCGAGATAGAGCCCCACACTCCGGTGTTCCAGAATCATTCCTCGATACCTCTCCATGAAACACAACTTCTCCCTCATCCTCTTTGGCAGTATCTTCCTCACCTTTTTTTCCTTTGCGAGTGTCTCGAGTGCACCCTCCACCCCTGAGCAGATATTAGAGCGCATGCCAGAACAGTGTAAGGAGCGTATGGATGCGATGTTCAACGAGGAAATTACGCTCTACCGTGCGGCACAGTTTGGCTCCTCCGAACCTTCGGTCTTAAAAACCACTGCGGCTAACACGAGTGACCTTGTGCCGTACCTCGTGCAGAACTACCACGCACTCGATTGCCGCCTCCATTTGATTTGCGATGCTATTGGAACATCACAGAATCAGAGCAAAGCAGCATCCATGGTGCTTTCCCACAGACCACTCGGGTGCGCGCGTCTCTTTGCTGCACGTGGTCGATGGTGGAGTGCTGATCGCCGGGGGCAGACATTCCGGGTGGCCCCGATTGCAGAGTGTGCTTTTGGCTCTGTGGATGCACCGAGTTACACCCTCTCCCCCACGGAGTTTTTATCAGAGCAGAACTGCGATGCTGTGGCAGAGGAGATACTTTCCGAAGAGCGCTCGATGCTCCGCCTCATCACCATGCAGGATGCTGCAGAGAGGGGGACGCGACGCATTGTGCCGGTGTTCCAGAACATTCTTCTCGATATTCGTCAGAGCTTCCTCGTGCCGCTACGTGGCATGGTGGATCTGTTTGGATCGGTGATCCATCCGATTCCGTGTCTCCTGCAGCACTGTAACTAAGTCATGCCATTGCCTCTCCTCCTGCACCGGCATTCTCACCTCCTCACACGGCGGCACCGTTTCGTCACCCTGGCGCTTGCGGTAATGGCTGCGGGGATGTTCCTCATTTTCATCACGCGTGGATTCCTCATCGGTGGATCGCTGGAGCGGTTCCGTACCTGTAGCGCGAGTCCCATCTTCAAAGATCTTTCGTTCCATGATGTCACGGCGCGCTACCACTTCACCATGCAGGAACTCACAGAGGAACGCATGCGACTCTACGAAGGATCAACGCCGCTCCAGTGCGATGCAGAATCGATGGATGATGTGATTCCAACGGGCGCACTCGCGAGGGAGGTCGCCCGTTCACTCCCCGATGTTCCCGATTGGCCGGCGTTTTCGTACCGCAACTTTGAACTCCTGCTCCATGAATTTTGGAGAACGTACGATTGCCATCTCTCTTCCTACAACCTTGATGCGAATGCCTACGCAAAGGCGCAGGGGATTCATCTCAGTGAAGAGGCAATCGTGAGCAATATCACACGAGAGCGGGAATTCGTCCTGGAGCGCGAACGTGCCCGTGCGCGTGCAACATTCGATCGTCTGATGAATGTGCTGCGTGCCTCCGAGAAAAATCTCCCGGTGCACGCAGCACTCCGGTGTTTGCAGCGTGGCGCTGCAGATGTGCGGAATGCCCTCTCCCTCGTTTCTGATGCAGCGCAGTGCCTGCCGGCGCGGCTTGGACAACCCGAAACCTCTCTCCGTCAATGAGATCTCTGTACCCCCGCTCATCGGCGTTCTTGCTCGGGATATTCACACTCCTCCTCGTCGGCTGTAGCAGCGATGCTCCTCCTGCCCCTGCAACTATTCCTCTGCCGCAGGTTCAGAGCACGACACTCCCACCCATTACTCCCGTCATTGGTGCTGTGCCAATGGGTTGGACCGTCACTGGCTCCACTTCCCTCTATGCACGTCTCTACCAATCCTCGAATGCCGTGCTCGAAACATCACTCCTCCTCCCCAGTGATACTGATGCCGTGAGCGATAGCTTGATTGCAGATCGCATTATCACTGCTGTTGCTGCGGATCTCGTTGTTCAGTACTACACCCAAGGTACGAAGCCCCTGGAAGAGCGCGCGAACGATCTCGTCGTTTGGCGTACGAATGATCTCGCGCCAATTCCGACGGAAGCTTTTGATCTTGGTAAAGATGGCTTAGGAGTTCCATACGAATTCAATGAGGTGAAGCAGTTCGTGCGTGATGCGATCAACGAGACAACCGATATTGCGTGTCTTAGAACACCTCCATGGTGGTTGCATCCCGAAAAACCCACACGCCTCCCGGAATCCGGTACGATGGATATGACTCCGGCAGCGTGCAGTTTGCTCATTGATGAAGTGCGCGAAGCGGTAGAGCGCGAACGGATGCTGGAGGCTCTGCGTCAGGATCTCTCGCTCATTGCGTACGGTGAAGAATTCATCGTCGATGGTGATCTGCAAGCTTCACCAAAGGAGCTTCGCACGTACGATCTCCTCCTCGATATTGCGGGTGCGGGAAATATTCTCGGCGCGGGAGCATTCGATGTACTCTTCCAGAACGGCAACCAAGGTGGAGAGCAGTGTGATCATGGGGTGTGCGCCTGTACCTACCCTTTCGTTCCAAGTTGCGGAGATGGGATCAAGCAGGGGGGAATGGAACAGTGCGATGATCACAATAAATATCCTGGTGATGGCTGCGATGAATTCTGCCAGGTAGAGCAAAACTACTGTGGTGATACAGTGACGCAACACTGGGAGGAATGCGGAGAAGAGCGGGAATGCCCCGATGGAGCAGCATGTGGGAGTTATGCGGATTGTGCGATTGGTGGCAGCATCTGCGGCGGCGGTCTCTCCCCCACAGAATGCCAGAATCAACTCTGGGAGAAGACCTGCCGGTTCACTGGGCAAACCTGCGGCATCAATAACCCCGAGAATCCTGATCAGGATTGCACTGCAGTGCCAAGTTTCCTTTTAGGAAAGCCGCAGGCACAGATTGATCTCTGGCGTCGGGATGCGTGCCGCTATGTTGCAGGCGGCGTGTGCTTCGTGGGGCAACCGGGGAGCGGCATCATCGAAGGCACACCCTGCAAAGATCAGGCGGATTGCAGCGGAGTTTCGAGCTGTACCTCGGAGGGATTCTGTACCAATCACCCCTACCGCACCTGCAAGAGTGATGAGCAGTGCTACTCCTGTTCATCGGAGGAGATCAAAGGGACCTGCTACGAGAACGGAGAGTCCTGTAATGGCAACGAGGATTGTCCGATCTCCGGCTACTGCATGCTGGAGCCAGAAGGCATCTGCCGCCCTCGTGTGATTGGAGGTATGGGGAACGATCGATCAACCTGCAACGAGTTCTGCGAAGACAAAACACGCTGCGGTGATAGGGTGATTTACCTTACGGAGAATGGTAATCCCGAAGAATGTGACAATGGTATGCACTGTGCAGATGGTTCGCAGTGCTTCCTCGGTCAAGTATGTGAGGATGGGAGCGCCTGCAAGCCACGTGACGGTGTGGGAGCAGGTCTCTTTACTCTCCAAACATGGAATACGTGTACTGCGCTCTGCAAACTCCAGATTTGTGGTGATGGAATCAC
>DATDWC010000089.1:0-6189 GCA_035289805.1 Candidatus Peribacterales bacterium
GGAAGAAGCAACTCGAACCCTTGTTCCAGCACTTTGTGCGCTTCGGCCAGAACCCGAATGTCACATCACTCCTCGTCGTTGAGCACTTTGGGCTGAACGATAAGGTGGAGAATCCAAAGATCCATGTCCTCAAAGGGGAGCCCTTCATCCGTGAGCGGCTCTTCGATCTTACGTTTGAGCTCTCTCCATTCTCGTTCTTCCAAACGAATACCTTAGCCACGGAAAAACTCTACCAGGCGATTGCACAGGTTGCAGATTTGGGTGGTCGCGAGACCGTGCTCGATTGCTACTGCGGCATCGGAACCATTGGGCAGTACCTTGCACGGTTTGCGGAGAAAGTTGTGGGTGTCGAATCCGAGCAATCCGCAATCGAAGATGCACTCAAATCCGCGGGGAAAAATAAGATCGGGAACATCAGCTTCTATCGGGGAGCTGCAGAGCAAGTACTCACAAAGCAGCTCAAACCTGGAGGAAAATATAAATTTGATTGTATCATTCTGGATCCGCCGAGGGCAGGACTACATTCCAAAGTCATCGAATCTGTACTCGGTCATAAGCCGGAGAAAATCGTTTACGTCTCCTGTAACACCTCCACATTTGCCCGCGATCTTGGGGAATTCCTCAAAGGAGGATACGAACTCCGCATGGTGCAGCCAGTGGATCTTTTCCCTCACACTGCTCACGTCGAGACTGTTGCTCTTCTCCAAAAAAGTTGAGGAGCGTTTAGCAGACTAATCGCTATCCGCTTATTGCTCGCCACTATAAAATCAAATCAATGGCTGCTCTTGCGGAAACAAAGAAGGCTCTCATGGATCGTTGGCGATCGGAGGGTATTCCTTTGAATATTCTCAAAGCATTCGAAAAAGTTCCACGGGAAGCGTTTCTCCCTGAGCCAATCCGTCCACAGGCATACGTTGATCAGCCGCTCCTCATTGGTCATGAGCAGACGATTTCGCAGCCGACCACGGTCATCAATATGCTCGCGCTCCTTGAGATTCGATCCGGAATGAATGTGCTCGAAATTGGATCCGGATCCGGATACACAGCAGCACTGCTTGCAGCCCTTGACTGCAATGTGACGGGAATCGAAATCGTACCGCAACTTGCCGTTCGCGCAGCACACTCGATCGAGAGTGTAGGTCTCAGTAATCGTGTGACTCTGCATGCTGCGGATGGAGGATTGGGATGGGAGGAGAAGGCCCCCTATGATCGGATTCTGATTTCCGCAGCCTTTCCCACGATTCCTCGCCACCTTTTCTGGCAGCTCAAAAAAGGTGGCGTTCTCGTCGCCCCGGTTGGCGTGATCGAACAGCGCATGGTTGTCTGCAGAAAGAAGGGAGAGAAGAACATTGTGGAGGAGGATCACGGTGCCTACGTGTTTGTTCCTGTAACCGGAAAGTATATCTCTGGGGATGATGAGGGCTTGTCCTGAGCGAGCCTTGAGCTCACGAGGGGCGAGTCGAAGGATGCCGATCACGGGGAAGTGGGGGGAGGAAAATGCGGAGAATCCGCTATCAGAGTGAGAATTCGAGGGTTATTGTGAAAGAGTGAAACTTGCTATTTTCTATATTTATGTTTAAATAATTTTATGTCTGAAAGGGGCTTCAGCGGCTTGCCGGAAGATGAGAATAAGGATGGTCCAAAGAAAGCCTCAGAAGAGCTTCGAAAAATTGACGAGGAACGACAAAGCGCTGGGCCACCAGGAAGACAGCTGGTGCCTCACGGCTTTGCACAGAAGTTGTTTGGGGTCATCGATGCGGGAGTAGGAATACAATCTTCCACCCCTGAAAGTAATGACAACATCCAAATAGCATTAGAGGCGGATGTTCGGGATATTGCGCCGAAAAAAGTGATGGAACTATGGGAGGCAGGAAAAAGAAAAATTTTTGACTCACCGGTACCTCAAGGTGAGTTTGATATTCAAGGTGCTTTAGCCGCAGCACGATCAATGCTCTCATCGATTGGGTGGGGCATTTACAACATCGACCAAAATCGATTTACCGTCACATCCCTCGAAAACTGCAATACACAACCGCTCGTATGGATGCTTGTTATGTACGATGCAGAGAGGAGAAAAAAACTTCAGGAGAATATGATGTATTCGGGACAACTTCTGGAGAAAAGCAGACCAGATATACGTGCTTCTATTGTTCAACCGCTTCCCATCACTCCGGAATGGGCTGGCATTCTGTTCGTGAGAGACGCCACTCTTCTGGAACAACGTCATCGTGGACAATGGACGTCATTGCCATCGGGGATAAATGCTGACCCCTCTCATGCAGCGTTGGCTGCCGCGGAGAAATTAGCCGAAGGTTCACTTATTCCGAGTGTGCGTGGTTTTCAAAATTCTCTAGGGATTCATTCCATTGCCGATTTGCAGAACTTGATTCTTAAGAGAGAGCAGAAATTCCTAGAGGTGATT
Organism: Candidatus Peribacterales bacterium; assembly: GCA_035289805.1. Classification (GTDB taxonomy): domain Bacteria; phylum Patescibacteriota; class Gracilibacteria; order Peribacterales; family Peribacteraceae; genus DATDWC01. Next base: position 2,423 of record DATDWC010000089.1, read on the forward strand.
GATGCGCTTGATGCCTGTACCCACTCTTCTCCTGCATGTACACCGGAAGAACTATATATGCGATTTGATATTTATTTGTCATGCTTTCGTCATTGCATCGGAGAAAAAATTCCCTTTGGTTATACGGATACTCTGAAGGGTATTGCACTGAAACAATGGAACAAAAAAAATCAGGAAAGGAAAAAGGTGACAGAACCTTTATCAAAAAATCTCCCAACCCCTGAGGAGGCTTTGCAACTTTACAAGCAAGGTGCCGCAGAGCTCCTCAAGTATGCTCCAGAACCAAATCAAAAGATCATGTTTACAGATGAGCCGAATCCAGAGGCCATTCTTATGCAGGTGAAGAATCTCGTTGATCAATCTTCGTGGGTCGGAATTATTGATGCAAGAAATGGGCAAGGAGTCATGCCACAGCCTGAGGGTGGAAGATCCACCAATCCAGCATTTGCTGTCGCTACTCCCTCATACATGAATCTGAAGAGTTCAAGTGATGGATTGAATCCACCCGATATTCGGGTCTTACATTTGTCATCTGCGGAGGGTGATCGAAATATTTTCTGTTTCCCCATACAACGCTTCACCCCTATTGGTGCTGGAATTAATTTTGTTCAAATGCTTGCTCCACATTCCGCGGAAATGCATCGAAGTCCTATTGTTTCCTTACACCAATCCACTCTCTCGAAAGAGGACAATCTATTGCGACAGTATGTAGGAATAGATGTCACTCTTTCTTCCTATTTTGGCGATTCCTATCACTCTGCTTTCAATGATGTTCTACAAATGTATCCGGATTGGGATACGGTCTATGCAGTTATGGAAAAGGATGTAGTGGCATTTGAGAAAATGATCCGATCCTTCTGCACAAAAATTGGTATGCCAATGCCACTCTCGCTCATGGAAGCAGAAAATCTTGTGGCGGTCTTATTTGCGAGTTTAGCTTTTCATTACTCCAGGCATTTTCAACCAGATACGACAAAGCAGACAGAGTTTTTCAAACTGGATATTGCCACTATGCATTCTCCTACTATGAGCGCAAAGCGCCAAGAGGTGGCAAGAAGGCTGATAGATGGAGAAAAAAATGAGATGGAGAAATCTACAGATCTTGCATCAATTGTTTCTCGGAAAACGAGAATAGAAGCAGAGCAAGCAGAAAAGATCAATCCTCAAAAACTTGCACAGGACTGCCTGGCAACCGCGCGAATGGAACTTTCGAACTGGCGCGGGGAGCCTCTTTCTTCGTTTGATGCGGAACACAGAAAAGCGGGAAATGAATTTGGGAAAAAGAATAGTGTCGGGCAACGGCTTCTCGTTGCAGCGGAGCTTCTTGCTTCCCTTTCGGAAAAGCAGCCCCAAGTAGGAGCGCCGGTGATCGAAATACGGGCATATTTGCAAACAGTCATCGATGCGATCCGTAACGAAGCGTTTCCTCAGAAGGAAACTGCAAAGCTTAAGCGGCCCGAAGCGCAGGAACTTTTCCTAGCATCCTCACTCATGATCCAGCCCTACACGAACCGATGTTTTTCTTTCATCAATTGGCTCTATGCATTAATTCGTGACTTGAGCGAAGAACAACCTCAAATGCGGGATCACCTGTATCAACTTGCAGCCATGATCGGCGATCACAGAGAAATGGAGAACGTCGAACAACCCAAGACGAAACGTGGTACGTGGCTGCATCGGGAAAGCGTTGCGACCAAAAATGCACTCATCACCTGCATTCCAGCTGGGCAAAATGATCACAGCAACCTCCTCACTATGGGAACACAGCTTAGTCGAGACTATGTCGACTCTCATTTGAACGTATCGCCAATCAATGCCATGATTACAAAAGGGGCACCTATCTCCTACATCCGAGCCCAGAATCAGGGTAGAGGATTAGTATTTTTTCAGGCCGACTCGCCGGAGTCGCTCAATGTGGGAATAGGTACTTCCTCAGGGAAAGCACGATGCGTTCGAGATCAGATTAGCCTGGAGGGTACCGTTTGCTCCGTAAGAATTGATGGAATGATCGGCGATACAACGTACCCATGCTCTCCTTCTTCGAAGGGTTCGATGTCGCAGCTCGGGAGAGACATGATCACGCAGTATGCGCCGTATCTTTACGAAGAAGTGAGAGAACATCTAGAAGTTGCCTGTCCAGAGCTCCTTGCCCTTAAAGGAGAGATTCTCAAGGATTCAGTGATCATTAGAAATTCAGTTGGGTTACACATTATTTTTCCGCGTCAGCTCGAATCGCGCGTGCATGAAATTATTAAGAGCAAGAACGACGATTCGGTCGTACAAGCACTCTTTGCGTTGTATGCTCCCTATCTTTCCAATGCAGCACCGGATCAATGGGCAAGCGTTACTCTTCCTATGATCGAAGAATTGGAAAAGGACCTTCTAACGGAAGAAGATGCCAATGGTCGTTTTGAAGGAGGGTCCGGAGGACAACTGGCAGCGTCCGGAGGAGGAGGGCCAGGTGTCGCGGTAGAAGGGGAAAAAAGTGCTGCAGACTATGTCCATACGCCGACAAAGCGATTACGTATTGTTCGTAATCAAATTCTCCGCAATCGCTGCCAAGGGGTCTACTTGTGGGATGTAGGTGGGCAAAAGAAGGATGCTCAGAAAAAGAAAAACTTTGCCGAAGTGAATGATGGGCATTTCGTCGTCATTAGTTTGAAGGATCGCCAGATTATTATTCGTGATGAACCGGAAACTTCGTATGTTCTCCCTGGCGTGCGGCACAAAGATGAAATCGTCGGAAACATCAATGCCTCTTGGCTTCGATCCCAAGGAAAACCACTCTGCTGTGTGAACTCGGCGCAATTTGCGGACGTTGTGCACCAAGCGATCAATATGCCGGTTTCCTCTATTCTGACTTCCAATCATGGATCCGTGGAAGCACTGATCGCGATGCAAGGAGATGTTATTCGGATCCAAATCTCGAATCTTCTTTTGCGAGTGAACGAGCTACGCGCGGAAAGAGAGCAACCTCCACTTGTTGAGCAAGAACTTACCGCAAGTCGGGTTCATCACGAGATTAACTCCGGAAAGGCGCCAGAGATTCCCCGATGTGGCCAAACATTCTTACGCGAGCTTGCCTATCAAGCTAACTCCAATGATGTGGATTCTTACCAAGAACAGAAAAGAATCTTTGAAGAAATTCGCAATCGACTCTTTGCGGTTCCGCAAGAAACACAAGAATAAAGCAGATCTTTGCTTCGGTGCATGGCATACTGCTCTCTCATGCAGGATGAAGGAGTTTCCGCACCCGGCATCAAAGTCACCAAGCGCCCCAAGCGTTCGGGATCTTTGCGTTCCACAAAAGCGGAACAGATCGTCTCGCGCGATTGGACCGTGGCGGAAATCGTTGCGCAGTATCCACAAACGACCGAAGTTCTCTCCGAGTACGGTCTCCACTGCTTTGGCTGTCATGTGAGTGCGATCGAGAGTATCGAAGAAGGGTGCCGTGGTCATGGATTCCCGGAGGAAGACATCAATCTCCTCATCGAAGACTTAAACGATGCGATCGAGAACACACCGAAGCGTCCACAAACGCTCACCATCACAAAAGAAGCAGCACTCGGCATTAAAGGAATTGGGGAAAAGGAAATCTCCGATGGTCAGGGTCTTTCGGTACAGGCGAACAAAGATGGAAGTTTCTACATGGAATTCCGCGAAAAGATCGAAGAAGGGGAGAAGGAGTTTAAGAACGAGGAACTCCCCGAGGTGAAGGTTTGGGCATCGCTTCTTACGCTCCAGAGAATTGGTGGAGCAGTGATTAC
>DATDWC010000090.1:0-2694 GCA_035289805.1 Candidatus Peribacterales bacterium
GGCCTTTTCAACCGCACGGTTGCGGCACACACCCTGCTGGATTTTGGGGATGGCAAAATATTGAATGGCAAATGGCCATTCCATGCTTGTAATGAGTTCCGCTGTCTTTTCATCGGGTCCGTCGGATACGACGATAACCTCCAGTGTGTCACCCCGAGTAGACCGATCGAGGCGCGAAGCGCCGAGTCGGTCGTATTGAGGGGCGGAAGAGAGAATCGTCTGTACCGCAATGCAATCGAGTGTCTTTTGCAGAATCCGCGGGCGGTTGCAGGTGGGGATGATGATGGAGAGATTGAAACTCACGATGGAAAATGGAAAATTCCGCTACCATCGTACCATTCTTGCCTGCACCCTGTGCTCACCCTCTTCCTCGATACCGCGAGTAACAGCCACTCTCTGGCACTCTGCACCGAGTCAGAGCTCCTTCTGCGCGTTCCCCTTAAAACGCATGGCGATACCGATCTTGTACCGGCTATTGAGAATATTTTGAAAGAGAAAGATTTCACGTATAAGGATCTCATGCATCTTGCCTCCGTGATCGGTCCTGGAGGATTTACGAGCCTGCGCGTCGGTGTAACAGCGATCAATATGCTGAGTTATGCGCTTGACCTTCCTTCGACGGGTATTCATTTGAGTGATTTGTGGTCGCAACGCGTTCTCTTCGAGAGAGGAGCGCGAGCAGAGCGAGTGCGACGAGTCGAGAAGCACTTCGACGGCGCTCAGGACAGGCTTCTCGACTCGTCGTCCGCCACGGCGGACTCCTCACTCGAAGAGAACAGGAACTTCCTCTGGCTCCACTCCACCCGCCGCACGCAAATCTTTGTAAAAGGATACGGCACCGATGGCACAGTCACACCCGTGGGAACATTCGGATTGGAAGATGCCGTGCAGTTGCAGGATCCGTACGTTGGGGAATTGATTCCTGAGCATCAAACACTCCTCTCCCGTTGCACCATGATTCCTGAAAAAGAACTCACCCCACTCAACGAATTCCTCCCGGGATTTCTCGCAAAACTTGCTTATCAAAAGCAACAACTGGAGCCATGGTACGGCAGGCAGGCGGACTGATGCGTGAGCCTGTACACTTTCCTCCATGCAACGCACTTCCCTCTTCCTCTGTCTTCTTCTCATTTCCTGCGTCCCTCTGCAGCAAGGCGGGGAAGGAGCTTCATCTTCCTCCTCTCCAATGAAAGAGGAACGTTCCGCAGATGGACGAATTCTCCTCACGCAGGAAGTCCGGAATGGTCTCCATGAGAAATTGATCGAGAATGGATGCGAACCGGAGAAGCTCATGGGGAAATTTAATTTTGATCCACCAACAACAACGGAATATTTTGAAAGTCAGGATCTCGCGTTTAGTGCTGAATTGCCGATGAATCCTCTGTGGGGCACTCCTACATATGCTCCGCGCCCTTACGAAGTACTGCTGCAGGACCCCAGAGAAGATTCCTCTCTTTCCTTTGGACCCGTGGGAGTCATGGAAGGATGCGGCCTTATGCGACTCTATGAGTTGAGCATCGATAGCCAAAAATCGATCGGGGAGATCACTGAGGAAATCACGAAGCAGAATGGAGAGATGTTCTTGGGAGGAGACGTTCCCGAACAAGCAAAACCACAAACTGTAACAATCGGCGAATATGATGCTGTTCGATTTACTGAAGATGGATTTTGCACAACGCCGACGATCATCGTCCCGGGTCCCCTATACTCTTATCGGATTTTCGCACTCTGCAGCGGAGGATCGGAAGAAGAATTCGATGTTCTCTCCGATATTGTCGAAAGTATGAAATTCCTCGATGTAAGATCGATTCAAACATCCGATGATGAATGTGATAAGGGTCCAGATCCGCTGCCTGCTATTGAAACTGTCCATCACGAGGACTGGGAATCTTTTGCCATTGATTTCCCTTTTAATCCGAACTGGAAAGATTGGGAGGGGGAACAAGTCATGGATGGTGAGAAAACGAATGCAGGACTCGTCTTTGGACCACTGCGCTATACCTACTCTCCCAATGACGCTCCTCGTTGGTCTACAAGTCCCTGTTCTCCCGTTCGCGATTTTCAGTTCTTCATTGGCATGCCTGTAACGCAAGAGGAAGTTGTAACAGAGTACAAAGAGAGATTCCCTGAAATGGCAGAGCAGATCAAAGCTCAGAGGATTGGCTCAGTCGATACCGTCGTGATTCCCGCTCCGGAAGCCGTGTGTCCCACTCCCGAGATCATTGTCATCGCAAAGGAATCGACTTGGCACTTCACGATGTCCTGTGAAGGAATAAAACACTACGATGACCCGCTCGGAGAGCTTACGAAGATTGTGAAGACGATGCGTCTGAAGTAGCTCCATCGGATACTGCTTCGGGAACAGCTTCGACAGGATTTTCTCCCGCTGCTTCGGCTGAAGCTTCACCTCCCTCTTCTTCTGAAACAAATACTGTCACCTGTGGCATCTGCCCTTGAATCTCTGCAAGCTTCGCCTGGAACTTGGGCAGCTCTTCGTAGTTATACATATCGAGCTCGAAGCCGGAAAGCTTGGTAGCAAGGTGAATATTCTGACCTTTCTTGCCGATCGCAAGCGGCCGCTGCGCCTCCTCCACGAACACGGCTGCGCGCTTTTTAACAGCGCGGCCTTCTTCATCCGTGTACTCGTTCGGGTTCACGATGATGACGGCGGAAATTGCGGCAGGCTGGAGCGCG
>DATDWC010000091.1:0-9003 GCA_035289805.1 Candidatus Peribacterales bacterium
AGGAAGAGCGCACTCAAAGGCGCCTGGAGCGCCTACAAAGTTTCGCGGAAGGCTGCATGGAAAACTTTCAAGGAGACTGTGAAGAGTAACTGCAGAGTGACGGATCTTGGGGATGATGCAGGACAGGGCGATGGTGAATAAATGGTAAGAGAAACCGCAGTTCGGATACCTCCGCTGCGGTTTTTTATTGCCAGAATTCTGGATCCCACCTTTAAATCGCTATAGCATGAGCCCCTTTTATGGCAGTCCAAAACATCTTTGCACCGGAATCCATCGAAGGAAGTACAGAAACAGCTAAGTATGTAGAGCAAATTCACCAGTACTTAGATTCTCTTCAACTCTCTCCAATCGAATTTCATCCCTATATTTATTCCCGGGCACTGCGGCAGTCATGCAAGGCAGTGCTTACGGGAGCAAGAGGAGTGGGTTGTGTTATTACAAATCAACACAATATGGACCCACAGAAATTTGTTGCAGAAGGTTGTAACGATCTTGCGAATGACAATTCGGATTGGGCTCATGTAGCCCATGCAGAAGTACTGACCATTCAAAAAATGCGGAAGAGGAATCGATTAAGGAAAGAGCGAGGGAAAAAACCATTTGATCCACTGGAATCCACTCTCTGGTCTACTCTCGGCCCTTGTCCCATGTGTATGATTTCTGCAATTAATCAACGTATTCGACATGTAGTAACTATTGCACCAGATTGGACAGGAGGTGTGACCATGGAACAACTTGCAAAGACCTATGCAGGATTTGGAAAATATGTGAACCAATTCGACCTTCAATCTTTTGATGCCCCCGTGGATTTAGTATCCCAAGCAAGTGAAGCCCAACGAATGCGTCAACTTTGCTGGGCAATCTCCCGCATAAAAAATTACCACTTTGATGTGGATGAATTCTCCAAGAATCAGGATCTGCTCACGCACGATGCACTGAGTGATCATGAGCTCACAAGAGATTCTCTTCTGCGAAGATTGGAAAGCACAAGAGTAAAAATTGGAATGTCTCCCAATCATTCGGATGTCCGGTACGTTCTTCAATTGATCGAAGACACATTTGGTAACCTAGAGAGCAGTGAACCTATTTTTTCTGTTTCGGAAAATTTTGATGGAAATCAATGGATAATTCGACAGATACATGCCGTCATGATTATTAATCTCATTAAACTCCTGGGTAAAAAATTCGATTAATCTATTTCACATCATGATCTTTGATTCAATCAAATGAATGTAATCCTGACTACGAAATTTCAATGTAAGAATTAAGATCGGAGATCGTCATCATAAAATGAACTTCTCCTTCTTCTCTTAACTATAACTACCAATAATATGAAGAAATCTATTCTTCCCCTTGTCGCGGTTGCGACAACGTTTTCTCTTATTGCATGCTCAAGTTCCTATTCACAGAATGACAATTCGATGAGCGGAAAGGATTCCATGCAGACAGTAGAATTATCGCCCGAAGCGCTTGAATTGAAGCAAGCAATGCGAAAGCTCTGGTCTGATCACGTCATTTGGACTCGGCAATACATAGTGGCAGCGGTGGCCGGTTCTCCCGATGCAGAAGCGGTGGCGAATCGTCTCTTAAAAAACCAGGATGACATTGGCAACGCGATTGTTCCCTACTACGGTGGCGATGCAGGGAAGAGACTAGGCGAACTTCTGCGGGAGCACATTCTGATTGCCGTCGATCTCGTAGCTGGAGCAAAAGCCGGGGATGATACAAAGATGGAAGATGCAGATGCGCGGTGGCATAAAAATGCGGAGGATATCGCAATATTCCTCAGCACGGCCAATCCGAACAATTGGTCAAAGGAGGAAATGGTGCATATGCTCAATGAGCACCTCGCGCTTACAACACAGGAAGCAGTTGCCCGTCTCGAGGGAAATTGGACTGAGGATATTTCCACCTTCGACAGTATTTTTATACAAGCTCTGGGCATGGCTGATGGCCTCTCGGCGGGTATCATCAAGCAATTCCCCGAGAAGTTTTAATGAAAATTTTTCTTTGCGTAGGTAGGTTTATTTGCAAATAATGTGTCCGTCTCTAAAACTTCTCCCCGATCTCGAATTAAGATATTTTTCCACAACAATTGTAGACATAGGCTGGCCTGCCAGCCGTAGCTCTGCCCCTCCTGGAAAAATAGTTACCACAAACATCACTCTGCTTACAGTAGCTCGCAGAGCGAAGGCTGGAGCTCCTTATGGGAGCTTATTCGGAACTGATTTTATAGTCATCAACAGTAACCCCCGCATCACCACATTGCAAAAATATGCAGAGAGTGTTATAATACTTATATGTCCGAAATAAAAGTTCTTGAGCACTATGATTTTGACTTCAATACTCGGGGTATGTATCTAACGCAGGCAATGCTCTCTAAAATGGGAGGTCAAGATGCCTTGAGAGAGCTGTTCCGAGAAACACATGATGGAGCTGATCCTATAGACATCCGAGATGATATTGGCGAGTATGCGTGGATTGAGACGGGAACAAGCAGAGAAGCAAAATTTGAGGATGTATTCGTGAAGAAGTTGAAAAAAATTCTTGGCGAATAATCCAAAAGAAATTTACAAAGAGCTTAATTCAAACATACGGGCATTTTTTTGATTTTTTGTCATGGAGCGGGTGAACGGAATCGAACCGTCGTCACCAGGTTGGAAACCTGGGGTAATAACCATTATACGACACCCGCTTATTTTGAATGATCGTTCTGTTGCGTGTTACATATTTTTTTCCAAATAAATTCAGCAAATATCAAACTTAATAGAATTGAAGGGTACTATATCTCCTTAAACGGCAAATTGACACTATTTTTTAGTGTTGTATTATACTCATATGCCCAAGAATCTATCGGCAAGCGGAAAAGAGGATGTACTCGTTGTTGGTAGAGGTGTTTCTGGCCTTGGGGTTTCCAACGTTCTTGCACGGCGTGGACATCGGGTCACAAACTGGTTTGATCGACCGACGAATGAAACAACTTCGAGTAAAGCTGCTGCTTTTTGGTACCCCTACCTCTCGGCACCCCAAGAAAAAGTACGTGAGTGGTCAGAAAGTACATTCCATTATCTTAAGGAACTTGCAGTATCTGCACCTGAGGCAGGCGTACGCATGATGCAAACACGAGAGCTCTTCAGCAAAGGAAAGAGAGAGGATCCATTCTGGAAAGACATTGTTCCCGACTTTCGCCATGCAACCAGTGGAGAACTTCCTCCCGGGTTCGAAGATGCATACCTCCTCTCAGTACCAATGATCCATACACGCTACTATTTGAAATGGCTCTTAAACCAGAACATCCGCCTCAGTGTAAAGATGCAAATGAAGAAGATCAACCATATTGATGAGGCATTCGAACATCATAATATTGTGGTGAACTGCACGGGATTAGGCTCAAGAGACATTCAAGGTATTCAAGATAACACGATGACGGCAATCCGTGGGCAACTCGTATGCATCAAGAATCCCGGAGATATCAAAGGAATTATGATGGATGAGGATAAGGCTATTACATATCTCTGCACCAGACCCACGCCCGATGGAAAAAATGATGATGTGGTTCTTGGTGGGACAGTAGATCACGGGAATGAATCCCTCACTCCCGATCCCAAAGTTGCGCAGGAGATTATTGAGCGCTGCAGCGAGCACTATCCCTCGATACGAAAAGCAAAAATCCTCGGGCACACAGTAGGCCTACGCCCGGGCCGCCCTGCAATCCGGGTAGAAGCAGAGTCGAAACCGAATGGAAAATTGCTCGTCCATAACTACGGTCACGGAGGGAGTGGGTTCACCGTGATCCGCTGTGCGGATGATGTCGTAAAGATGATCGAAGGAAAATCCTAGCGCTCGAGTACCGAGAGAAACGCCTCCTGAGGGAGAACCACCTTCCCCATCGCCTTGAGTCGCTCCTTCCCCTTCTTCTGCTTTTTGAGGAGCTTATCCTTTCGCGTGCGATCACCTCCGTAGAGGTACCCCGTGACATCTTTCCGCATCGCGGAGAGCGTTTCGCGCGCGACAATCTTGCCGCCGATCGCAGCTTGAATCGGTACCTGAAACTGTTGCTTCGGGATCACCTCCTTGAGCTTCTGGCAGATTTTAATGCCGACGTGATGCGCTTCATCCTTATGAACGATTGTGGAAAGTGCATCTACAGCATCCCCAAGGAGCAGGATATCAAGCCGAAGCAAATCCCCCGCGCGGTAACCGATCGGCTCGTAGTTCATGGATCCATACCCCGAGGTCATGGATTTCAGCCGGTCAAAAAAATCGAGCACGATGCTCTGGAGTGGAATTTCGAAGTGGAGAAACGCTGTCTTCTCCTCTAAGTACGTGAGTGCGATGTACACGCCGCGTCGTTCCTGTACGAGCTGCATGATCCCGCCCACACTCTCTGCCGGGGTGATGATCTCGAGTTTGACCCAGGGCTCGCGCACCTCCGCGATCAGACTTCGATCCGGGAAATCCGCCGGGTTACTGAGAACTGCAACTTGCGGCTCATCAACTTTGAGGAGACTGGAGCGTACGACCGATGCGGGATTACTTGAGGTGAGCTTCACCTCATAGGGGACGCTCGGAGCAGTCACGATGAGATCACAGTCGTACTCTCGTTCGAGGCGCTCCTGGATAATATCGAGGTGGAGAAGACCGAGGAACCCACACCGAAACCCATTCCCGAGTGCCGAGTTCTGCTCCGGGACAATGCGGAGTGAAGCATCATTGAGTGAGAGCTTTTCCAAGGCATCACGCAGCTCTGGCAGGGAATCCGCTTCCGTCGGATACAACCCCGCAAACACCATTGGTTCTAAAATTCGGTACCCGGGGAGCGGGCTGAAATCGGGAGAGGATGCGAGCGTATCCCCTACTCTGGCATCAGCCACATCCTTAAGCCCCGTAACGATGTATCCGATTTCGCCAGCACTGAGTGATTCTTCCGAGACATACGCGGGGGCAAAACTCCCGACATCCGTGATCGTGATTTCCTTCTTCGTTCCAAGGAACGTTGCCTTCATCCCCTTCTTCCATTCGCCCTCCACAACGCGCACGAATGCAACAACACCCCGGTAGGTATCCGCAATCGCATCGAAGATGAGCGCACGAGTCCCTGCAGAGGGTTGAGTGTTCGGTGCCGGGACACGTTCGAGCACTGCATCGAGTACAAGATCGATATTGGTCCCCTCCTTTGCGGAAATTGAAATAATGTCCTCTGCTCTGCAGCCAATCAGCGTCGTGACCTCTTTTGTGACCCGTGGAACATCGGCCGCGGGGAGATCGATCTTATTAATGACGGGGATGATTGCAAGATCATGCTCGAGTGCGCTGTAGAGCGTTGCCAGGGTTTGCGCTTGCACTCCTTGGGTCGCGTCCACGAGGAGGATTGCTCCTTCCACCGCTGCGAGAGATCGACTCACTTCGTAGCGGAAATCGGTGTGACCGGGCGTATCGATCAGATTGAGCTCGACACCTTTGTAGGTCATTCGTACCGGTTGCAATTTGATCGTAATGCCGCGCTCCCGCTCAAGATCCATCGTATCGAGGAGCTGCTCCTTCATCTCGCGCTTACTCACTGTTCCCGTTGTCTCGATCAGACGATCCGCAAGCGTGGATTTGCCATGATCCACATGCGCAATAATGCAAAAGTTTCGGATATCCATGTATCCACAAGTGTACGAGGAAACCTCATCTAGCCGCAAAGCTTTTGAGCGCCGCTCGGAGCGTCACCTCCCCTTGCTCCACGAGCATCCCGTACTGCCCTAAAAGGGACACTAACCGTTCATGGAGAGCCTCCCAATCTGTATCGAGGAGAGTGGCAGGATCAAAGGATTCCAGAGTCTCGCTCGGGCAGTGGCACATACCAGCAAGGGCATCCAGCTTATCCCCTTTAAACTGCCGGAGCGCTAGGAACGGTATGCCAGAGACAATTGCTGCAGCAACAATCGCGTGGTAACGCTGAGTGATGATGCAGGTCGCATCTTTAAACTCTTCCAGGACCTCATCCATCGTCACAGTCTCCCGCACAGGGGTGGAAAGGAGGTGCGAGAGCTTCTCTGTGAGGCGACGTTCCCCACTGTGGTGTGACTGCATGGAGAGAATACGAATTTCGAAGCCTTCCTTGCGTAATCGCTCAAATCCCTCAACAAACTTCCTCAGAATTTTTGGGTTCCATTCTGTGGAAAACCTGGGAATAAAAACGAACAAATTTTTTGATCGGAATGTCGGATTTTTGTTTTTCATAAGCGATATTGTTGGATCGAAAGATTGAACAACTTCTGTATTCTTTTTCCACAGCACGCTCCGCTCGGCGGAGGCGGTATCCCGCAGGCTCACGTAGGAAGCATGGGCGAATGCGTACCTCGAAATCTTTTCCCCAAGGGAAGTTCTGAATGGACCGAGTCCCTGGAACGCGAGGAAATAAGGTTTTCGGAGGAGACGCGCGAAAAGCACTGGGACAATCCACACGATGCATGCCTGAAGGGACTCTCCATCCGTAAAGAGGCTCCCTCCCCCAAAGACGATTCCATTCGATCGGGAGAGGGCAAAGACAGTCCTGAGCCACATGAGAGAGAGGAGGGAACGAATCCCTGCGGGGAACCGGGGAAGCTCACCCTCACGCGGCCTTGCAGAAAGCACCTGCCACGAAACCTCCGGGTAGCGGCGAAGGAAGTACTCACGCAGTGCCTCATCACCGGCATTCCGAACGCCGTAGTTTCCAACGAGAAGGTAGCGCACTTTCCCCAGAATATTCCTTTTACTCCTTCTCCACCACCTCTGGAGGAGCCGCTTTCTCCGGGACTACTGCTGCCTTAAATTCATCCGCCGTTGTGAACCGTTCGGAGAGGCGTGCGGATTTGCCTGCTCTCCCCCGGAGGAAGAAGAGCTTGGCGCGACGTACGCTCGCAATCTTTACTACCTCAATTTTCTCGATGATGGGTGAGGAGAAGGAAAACACCTTCTCTACCCCTACCCCCTCCACAATCTTTCGAACCGTAAAGCTATTATCCGTAGGAACCCTTCCCTTGTGTACGCTAATCACGAGACCCTCAAAAATCTGAATACGCTCCTTCTCCCCTTCCTTCACCTTCTGGTGCACCTTAACAGTGTACCCCGGGCGCACCTCCGGGAATGGGCGGAGGTACTTCCTTGCCTGTGTACGAAGCAGAATATGGCTCACGGGAGGAGACTCTAACAAAAGGAGGTGGCCGAGGAAAGGCGGAAACCGGGGAAAATGGTACTTTTCCTACTTCCTCGCCTCCTGCATTTCCCGATCAATAGTGTTGAATGCAACGACGTGCGTGGGAGAATCCACGGTATCGCGGATGAACTTATCCTTCAGGTTAAGGCGGTAGAGGAAATCCGGCACCGAGAAGATGGAGTACTTCACACTCCGGAGAGAGGGATCGTGGGTGAGGAGGCGCTCCACAGCATCCTTCTTTACATCCCCGACGATGAGGAGATCCACCGGGTCGCTCTCCCCTACGAATGAACCAGCGAGCACCAGGAGCTTTAATCCGGAGAGTCTCTTCAGTTCCGAAAGAATGGCAGATTCCCCCTGCACCGCCTTGCTAAACATGCTCCGGAGATCCGCGTAGAGTGGGAATTCTGGATCCACGTGGAAGTACTTCTTCCGATTCTTCATACGGGATTTTACGAGGCCAATCTTTTTAAGGTTCTCAAGCTCTCTCCTAATCGAATTAATCTGCTCATCCAAAAGCCTTGTGAGCTCGCGGATAAAATATTCTTGCTCGGGGTGCAGGAGAAACGTCGAGAGGAGCTTCACCCTGGTCGTGGAGCTGAACAATGCTTTCAGGGAATCGTGCACAGGGAGGAGCGGAAACTATCGTGCAGAATTTTTATGGGACCTTAAGAAAGTGCACGAGAGAGAAAATAAACTGAACCTCTTCAATGGAAGAAGAGACGAGTACAAATCGTATTCATCTTTATTTGAAAGATCAAGAATAGTATTCAATCTCGCTCTTCTTAAGAATTCCTGGGAGATTCATGGCTTCTTCTTGCACAAACTTTATGAACACTCTCCTAAATGATGAACAAATTTTTTATTCATAATAGTGGAGGGAAGTGCAGATCCCTGAAGTTCCATCCGATAGCGCAAGGTACCGTGAAGTCGAAAAATGCGGTATAATCTATAGATTTCCATACCCATACCAAAAAAGTGATCTTCCGAAAATCCCTCATCGCGATTCTGCTCCTTGGAGCACTCCTTGCTCCACAGGTAGAACCCCTCCTCCATGGGAACGAAACCAATTGGGGAAGCTCTGCTATAGAACTCTTCTCTGTGCCAACAGCGCATGCCCAGAGTAACACTCTCGGAAATACCGCCTCCCGATTCTTTGGAGGGTTGATCGAAATCTTTGCTGTGGTCAATTGGCTGGCCCTCGGAATGGTCCAGGCACTACTTAATCCTGATTTTATTTTTGGTGCGAAGGATGCGGGGGGCGTTCGGGGGATGGAAACTATCCTCCTCTCTCTGTGGAGAGTATCGCGGGATATCGTGAATGGCATCTTTGCATTCATGCTCCTGATCTTTGGTGCCTCCATGATCCTCATGGGAGCAGAGAAGGGTGCCGGAGCCATGTTCAAGGAGAAGGCTCCCAAGTTTGTACTCGCGGTGATCCTCGTCAACTTCTCGTGGTTCTTCCCACGGGTCATTTTGGATATGTCGAACGTCATGCAGGCTGTGGTGTATCAACTCCCGAATATCGTGCACCCAAATGCCAAGTGCATCGCACAGGTACTCCCGGGTCCCGATGGAATAATTAACGGCCAAATTAATGAGCTGACGAATGTCCCGATGCTGAGCGGTGACGACATAAAACAACTCTGTAATTTTGTCTGGAAAGTCCGCCTCTTCCCACCCACGAACGATGAGTGCGGAGCAAACCCCGCACTCCCCGGCTGTCCCCGGCCAACACTCAATGGAACATACCCCAAGCGTGGCAGGCAGCTCTTCGATCTCATCGATATCTACTACACGGATTGGGAGAAGGCAAA
>DATDWC010000092.1:0-10581 GCA_035289805.1 Candidatus Peribacterales bacterium
CCATTTAGCGATTCTCATACAACCGTGTTCCCTCTGCCTCGCAGCATCTCAATCTCCTCTACGAGGCAGGAATCGTGACATTCATCAAACGGGGCATGTTTGTTTCGTATCGTCTCCTTCTCAAACAGGAGGAGCCGGTGAAAACGGTGCTCAGAATGTTGTAAAAATCCGTCAGCTCACAGGGTTACGCTTGACGGGAATAAGTTGATCGCCCTGCTGTTCAAAAACATCGAAACCATCTTTAAGGTTCCTCGTTCTGATAAGTTCTTTGAAGAGCTCCGGATAGACTCCTTTCACCACGGAACCTTCAGGATAATATGCCGCTGCGAATTGTCCTATCATTTCAGCCCAGCCTACATCTTTCGCAGGGGCGTCAAGGCTTTGCAGAATAGTCATTGGATCCACAGATCTTTTCTGCAACGCTGCTTGTTGCAATGCATTACCCATCATAAGGTTTGCTGCCTCCATTTCCATTCCATAGGGAGGAAATTCCTGGTTGATGACTGCCCGCGGTTTGGGTGGATTGCCCTTCAAGCCCTCAGAGTAGAACTGTATCCAAAAGCGTAGTGCCTTTCTCATTTCTTCAATTTGTGGCACATGAAATGCTTCGTGGATCATGAATAGCAGATCGATTTTGTTTTGAAAATTGATATCACTACGCAGCATCATTGTTCTGTTCAATTGCGAAAAGGCAATCGGAATGCCCTTCTGCTGCCATTCCGCCCCTAGTTCGGCATAGCCGAAACGCTGTGGATCCTGTTCCAAGAGATACAGCGCAATCACAGGAACGCCCAGCCTCTTTGCAATGCGTTCGGCTACCACGGAATTTTTGAGCGGATAGGCTGCATTCGCTTGGATTAATTCGAAGGGAAATCGCAGTGCCTTCTTCAACTGACTTTGCTCGGGAGAAGTATCCGGAAGTCCTTCTACAAGGGGAAGAAAAAATCGCGAACCACCATCTGCTATAGCTCGCTCGAAGCTTTCAATTTTTTGTTGCATGGACACCTCGCTTTCTGTTTGCGGAACAGTTTCCTCATGTCTGTAAGACAAGTCCCTTTCCTCCCCCGAAGGTGATGGAGCGTTAATCACAGGAATTTGGATGAATTATGTTACCATAAATGGCGTGGGCTGTATCCGCCAAAGGCGGATGATAGAGCCATCGATCCTTTTCTCTTTTGTGGGGCTGTAGCTCAGCTGATAGAGCGCCGCATTCGCATTGCGGAGGCCAGGGGTTTAAGTCCCCTCAGCTCCACCATTCGGGAATTGAAATTTCAAAAACGGCGTTTCAATTAAGAATGTTACAGATATAGGATATTCTGAACGAGTTCCTTTGGTGTAGGGTCGTGAGTGTGTCGTATATTTTCGCTAAAGCTCCTCGGCTAGTCCGATGATGATGCCCTCAGGGCCACGCAGGAAGCAGAGCCGGTAGATATCCTCGTACTGCGCGATTTCGCCGACGAGTTTTGCACCGTGTTTGCGTAGGCGGGCAACGACGTCGTTGTCCATCCGCTTCATCGTCATAGATCACCACTATAGCCTACGGGATACTCACCAGATTCAGGAACAGGAACCACTCGATGATCCTGATGTGATCAAGATCGATGAGGACGGGACGCGGCTGTATTAGTGTTCAGAAAATTACTGATTATGCATTTGTGTGACACGTTGCAAGGTTCCGTTGATCAACCAGCGCCAAGCCTCAACTTCTTTTATAGAATCAGCGCTGCCAAGTAAGTCCCTAATCGGAACCATCGAAGGACGCCTGTTAGCCTCGATCACATAGAATTGATTTGTGCCACGTCTCTGAATAACATCTACACCAAGCACTAGTTCGTGGACTTTCTTCCCCTTCAGGCCCAGTGCCCGTCCGACTCCTGAAGCAATTCCTGCAACTTTTGCTGGCAGCATCGGCAAATCAGTATCGAGCTCATGTGCGCGGAGAATATCTTTCTCCACTCGACTATAGGGATGTGAAATTGGGAGAGGGTTAAGGGTGATACGGCCACCAATTGTCGTGTCGTCCTCTCTCACAAGCATATGATTCGATGCGATGGATCTTGCGTCGAGGAAGAAATCGCTATCAGGATATTCAAGAAGTTTCGCGGCATCTTCGCTTGCATCCCTGTCATTGGCTTTGTTTTTCTTCACTCCCATGCGATTCGGCGGACCATAAGAAATTTGTGATGCAACTATATGACCCGTGCAATCAACGAGCACCCTGAACGAACATGGTGCTGAGCCGGGTGTTTCAATGAATTCCTGAGCTATCCAATCACTCTTCTTACCATGAAGTTTCATCCACGCTTGGAACCGTTCCAGCTGCTTGGCACTATTCAGCAGATACTTCTGTTGCCCTTTGCATACGGTTTCGTTCTTCATGACGATGGCATCGTTTGAAGGATCCCCATTATAATCTTGGTATTTCACCGTCTCGGGGAATTGAATGCCCTCAACATGTTCCCGAAGAAATGCCTCCTACTCAAAGAAACTTGGACGCGGACTGGATTGTCTTCCCGATGCAACTTGCGGTGCACTCCGAACGGCGATCCCGTATTTCCCCGATAACTCTGTAATTAATCTCTGTATTTGCATGTAAGAAGCGTGTGCCTCTTCTACGAGACGAGGTTCATCAGGTACTACACTTTTCCTCCGAGCACTAGAACGAGAGGCATACACCTTCACTGTTTCAGAACCTCTATCTCTACTCATTGTTTGAATTCTTGAGGCGCGAGGTGTTGGCTCAAAAGTTTCAGATCCCCTGCATCTCTGTCGCGGCTGAGGTTCGATATATGGTTCTGATTCAAATCCCATAGGAGGGAGATGGTAATGCTTGCAATTCTTTTGTGCAATGTCCTTAATGCCTTAGTCATCATCAGAGCTGTTCTCAGCCTTCTTCGAAAGAATGACCCTCGTTATCGCCACTTATTCGGGAGATTTGAGAGGGAAAAGTTCCCAATCGTTCCCCTCAGCTCCACCAAATTATTCTCGTGATACACTGAGATTCCTGTGAATATGTTCAAGCCAACGAAGGCGAAATCCGTGAAAGAATATTTGCAATCTCTCCCCCCTGAGCGGCGAGAACCGATGGAATTTCTGCATGCGATGATTCAGAAGGTATCCCCCAAGTTAAAGCCTCACTTCGCAAGTAACATGCTCGGCTACGGTTCTTTCCCCTACAAAAACTACAAGAAGGAGAAGATCGAATGGCCCATCGTTGCGCTCGCAAGCCAAAAGCAATACATGAGTTTGTATGTGTGCGCTGTTCTCGATGGCAAGTACATTGCGGAGATCTACAAAAAAGATTTGGGAAAAGTGAGCGTGGGCAGGAGCTGTATACGCTTTAAAAAATTGAGTGACTTGAATCTCGTCACCTTAAAGAAGGTCATTAAGGCAGCAGAGAAGAATCCGGGACTCGTTGGTGCAGGAGAGAAGAATTAGCGAGAGCATTGGCTCCACAGCCCACATTCTCGTTTATTCGAATAATAAATGTATTCACGATTTTCATCGAAAATGAGAAGCCGGTATACTCCATGCACTATGAAGCGAACAATCCTCCTCCTCTCCGTTTTCGCTGTGTCCGTGGTCGCAGTTTCCTGCAGTACAACTCCGGAAGATGTGCCTACGGAGCCAACACAGCAGGAATCTTCCACACCTCCGCCACCGCCACTCAATGAGGATGATCTCGTGACAAAGAATGTGACCTACACGGGGATTTTGGAGGAAGGTGGTGTGACGATTTACCAGGAGGGGAGTCACAGGTTGATGCTCACGGATGGCAAAATGGTGCTCCTGAAAGCGAGTGAAGAATCGAGCATCGCGCTTTCTTTGTATGCAGAGAAGCTGGTGCGTGTGCAGGGGGATGTGATGCCAACCGTGGAAGCGGGGGGAACGATTATGGAGGTGAAGGATATCGCCTGGATCCGTCGTGAGACCGATTCGCAAGGGAACGAGAAGGAAGTAATGCGCGTGCTCTGCGGTGGAGAGAATGGGGCCGGATGTCCTACCGGATTCTCCTGTGTGCTCTCGGAAGATGGCCCTGGAATGTGTGAGGAGGGAGTAGTGGAGAGTTCGGATTCTTCTTCCTCATCAGACTCCTCTACGAGTAGTTCTTCCACGTCTTCGAGCGAAGGCTCCAATAGTTCGATTTCTTCTTCCAGCTCTTCCTCGTCATCTTCCTCTGCAACCTCCTCATCTCCCTCTTCCTCGACGAGCTCCTCCGCAAGCAGCACGAGTAGTGCTGTGAGCGGCAGCTACAGCCAATCGGTGGAGCTCATGCTCAAAGAAGATTTCTCAGCAGGTCGCTGGACTCAGGAGTATTGCTCTGCGCACGTTGGGTTCTGTGTGCCTGTGCACAAGAACTGGTACTACAAATCCTTTGGAGCAATGTCCACGGTGCTCTGGCATGTGGAGATTGGCGCCGTGGATGTGCAGAGTACGGGCGATGGACCGATTGTGGTGGAGCTTAAATCCGGAGACGTTGTAGGGCTTGGTGTTGGGGATAGCGATGTACGCGTGGTTGGCGAGCGTGCGATCGGCTACCGGAGCTTCAGTGATAATCGCCACATCGAGATTTCTGGTCCCAAGGATCTCCGTGAGCCTGTGGAGTACATCACGAAGGGCCTGACGCGCACGGAAGCAGCAGGGGAGTAAGAGCTTTTTCACCATACGCCACTAACATCTGTCTCACCGATGAATACAGTTGAGGATTCGTTGGCACCCAAGTTTTTCAGTGCCTTCTGTAAGCCGATGCGCTCTTCGATATCGCGGAAGCGCTGAATGGCGCTGTTATTCCCCCAGTCAGTCATTTGTGCGATCTGCTCGATTCTCTTCCCGCGCACTCTGAAGAGTGTTTGCTTCCCGATTGTTTCCTCCTCAATTTTGAATGCATCGGTGCGATCCGAGGTGAGGTGCGGGGAGAGTGTGGGTACCTCTTCTTTTTGTTCTTTCTTCTGAGCGAGGCGCTTCTCCTTTTCCTCTAACACAATAGGTAGAAGTTTATTCAGGAATTCTTTGATGCCAAAGTGTGTGGCTGCGGCGATCGAGGCAGTAACGTTGATACCATTTTTTCGGAGCTCTTCCACAAAGAGTGCTGGATCATTTTGGACGAGATCAATTTTATTGAGAACAACGAGCTCGCGCTTCTTTGCGAGGGTGGGGGAGTAGCGCTCAAGTTCCTTTCGAATAATTCGGTAATCCTGTACGAGATCTTCCCGGTTCACATCCAGGAGATGTACCAGCGTGCCGCAGCGCTCGATGTGGCGCAGGAACTCGGTGCCAAGGCCTTTGCCATCGCTTGCGCCTTCGATGAGCCCCGGAATATCGCAGACGATGAATGTACGATCGTAGACTGTGACGACTCCCAAGTTTGGGACGAGTGTCGTAAAAGGATAATCCGCAATTTTTGGCTTTGCCGCGCTGATCACGGAGATCAGGGTGGATTTCCCCACGCTTGGGTACCCGATGATACCCACCTCTGCGACGAGTTTCAGCTCGAGGTGTAAATTCCTCACTTTCCCGGTTTCCCCCTTCTCCGCAAAATCCGGTGCCTGACGAATGCTCGTTGCAAAGTGTGCGTTGCCGTAGCCGCCGCGCCCACCCTTTGCAATCACTTTACTCAAACCATCTTCAAAGAGATCCACGACCAGTTTTCCTGTCTCCGCTTCTGTGATCACGGTGCCCGGAGGCACGCGGAGCACACGATCTTTCCCATTTTTTCCTCCACAGCGATCCACACCTCCATTCTCTCCATCCTCTGCATGGAAATCCTTCACCCCTGTAAAGCTCGAAAGCGTATCGGCCTCATGATCTGCAAGGAAGATGATATCGCCGCCATCGCCGCCATCGCCCCCTGCGGGGCCACCGCGTGGGATGTACTTCTCCCGTCGCCAATCAACGATTCCATCGCCACCCTTCCCTCCGTGCACGGTGATTGTGGCTTCATCGAGGAACATGAGGGGATCGTAACATGTTCTCCTCCGTGAGATGACGAAAGGTTGATTGTTTTTGTCTGTAGGGGCGCCCCTACGCACAATGGGCACATTTTCATGATAAAATTGCTCTGCAGCCGAGATGGCGGAATTGGTAGACGCGCACGACTCAAAATCGTGTACCCACAAGGTGTGAGGGTTCGATTCCCTCTCTCGGCACCATAATTTGGTACACTAGTTGTATGATTCGCCCTGTTGTTGTAATCAAAAACTTCGCGCATGAAGGCCCCGGTCTTTTTGGGCAAGTGATGCAAAAACATAACATCCCCTATGAAGTTATAGATCTTAATGCTGGTGATCGTTGGCCTGATCAAAAAAATATAAGCGGTTTGCTTGTGATGGGAGGGCCTGACAGTGCGAACGATGAAACTGAGAAGATGCAAACTGAACTTCAGAAAATTCGTGAGGCGGTAAATGCAAATATTCCCTATCTCGGTGTTTGTCTTGGATTACAAACACTTGTGAAAGCAATGGGCGGATCAGTCCGTAGAAATAACGTTCGTGAAATCGGTTGTATTGATGCTGACAACAAACCGTTCACTGTGGAACTCACGGCAGATGGGAAAATTGATCCTTTACTCAACGGATTGCCATTTTCGATTCCCATTTTCCACTTGCATGGTGAAACAGTTGACCTCATACCGACCATGACTCTTCTTGCGGTAGGTCTGTGGTGTAAGAATCAAATCGTGCGTGTTACAAAAACTGCGTACGGTATCCAAGGTCACTGGGACATGAATGATGAAACATTAAGAGTATTGAAAGAAAACGATCCTGATCTGAAGGCGATGTCTCCTGAGACATTGGAAAGAGAATGGCAAATGATCAAAAATACGTCGATGGAGGCAGGGAGATGTTTATTCGAGAATTTCTTAATGATTGCAGGATTACGAGGTCAAACTGAGAATGTAGTAACTTGAGATCCCTACGTCACCATATGTTGTCGATCAGGTAGACGCGCATCCGTCTTCGCTGCTTCGGCAGCTACGACGGACAGGCGACTCAAAATCGTGTACCCACAAGGTGTGAGGGTTCGACCTGCCCGTCCGTAGCTCCGCAGGAGCGGGACGAAGGCGGGTTCCCTCTCTCGGCGCCACAAACGATTTTCTATTTAGAAAGACGATGGTAAGCAAAAATCGCGTTACATGCCTGTATTGCCAGATGCAATGAAAGCAAAGTAAAACAGGTACTCACTAAAATGGGAAAAAGAAGAGTCCCGGCCTCACCCCCCAGAATTCCTGCTAAAAAAGGAAGAAGGAACATCAACGAAAATGCATAAAATATAAGAAGAACGACTATCGCAATTCTCGAATGGAAGAAAATGCCTATACCTAGTAAAAAAAACACAAAAATAATGGAGATAAAAGCAGAAGCATTTCCTCCTGCCACGATCCCTCCAATTTGTCCTAGTAAAGAAATGGCAATCGCCGCCAGGCCCCAACGACTCACACGTTTCGCTGATCCCATATCGCTTATTTTTGGCCTAACGAAAGATCCAAATCCCATGCTTGCATTATATTCTTTAGATACTTAAAACTCAATCGAAATATGAAATGAGGATTGAGTAACCTGTAAATCGTTCGGAACCATTCGATTCGCGGCAGTAAGCCGAATGACCCTGAGTGAGTTCTGCCTTTGCGGGACGAATCGAAGGACCCGAAAGCTGCCGTTCGCTCATGGCAAGCCACTGCCTTTATTTCTGCAATAATTTTTCAAATTTCCCATTAAGCCACAATTCACCACATCACTCTTCTCCAGCCACCCCCTTCTCGCCTGCATTATCCCGAAGCCGTAATCGAGTCCTTTGGTTGAATGCGCATCGGAGCCGATCATCACCTTCACGCCGAGTTCCTTCGCCCGTTTGAGATGCACATCGGGGAGATCGAGGCGCTCGTGGGAGGCGTTGAGCTCAATCCAGACATCATTCTCTTTCGCCGCTTTTAGCACCGCCTCCACATCGAATTCAATGCCCATGCGTTTTCCAAGGAGCCGCGTGGTCGGGTGCCCGAGTGCATGGACGTATGGATTCTCGCATGCGCGGATGAGGCGTTTGGTATTTGCCTCCGGTGAATCGTGGAAGTTCTGGTGGATTGCGGCGATGACGAAATCGAGTTCTTTGAGGAGCTCATCGGGTAAGTACAGGCTGCCGTCTTTGAGGATATCCACTTCCGATCCCGTGAGAATATGAATGCCGGAAACTTTTTTCCGCGCCTGCGCGATTTTTTTCAAATATTCTCTGAGTGACTGAGGAGTGTTCTTTATGCCTTTTACCATACCCATCGGCGAAGCGTGATCCGTCATCGCAATGTACTCAAAGCCACGCTCCTTTGCCGCCTTTGCCATCTCTTCGATCGATGCCGTGCCATCGCTCACGGTGCTATGCATGTGGAGATCGCTGCGAAGATCCCGCTCCTCGATCAAATGTGGGAGACTCTCTTCCTGCGCTGCTTCGATTTCCCCGCGATCTTCCCTGAGTTCCGGCGGAATAAAAGGGAGCCCCACTGCTTTGTAGACGTCTTCTTCCGTGCGCGAAGCGATCAGCTTCCCTTTATTCTTTGCCGTTCCTTTGTAGACACCGTATTCGGAGATCGTGAGTCCCTTTTCGATGCCAATTTTACGAATGTGGACGTTATGATCCTTGCTCCCCGTAAAGTAGTGGAGCGCCGCACCGAAGACTTCCGCATCCACAACTCGTAGATCCGCATCCAGCCCCGCCTTCAAAAAGACTGTGGATTTCGTCTCTCCCTTTGCCGTGATGCTTTCAACTTCGGGAAGGTTGCAGAACGCTTCCATCACTTTGTCTGGCTTGGTACTTGCAACGAGGAAATCGAGATCACCGATCGTATCCCTGCCGCGCCTTAAGCTCCCTGCGATTTCCACCTGAGTGCAGAGCTTTGTTTTACGGAGCGCTTCTGCGATGACTTGCGCCAGACTCCAAACTTCCCCGATCGGGAGGCGGCCCTTCACACGGCTCCGCTGATCGATACCGCGGAGTAAATTCTCCACAGATTTTTTCCCCCAACCGGGGAGCTTTTCAATTTTTCCTGAGGCAATCAACTTCTCCAAATCCGTGAGGTCCTTAATTTTGAACTTTTCGTAGAGCTGTTTTGTTCTCTTCGGGCCGATGCCTTCGATCTCCATAAGCTGCAAGAGTCCGATTGGTACCTTCTTCTCCAGCTTTGTGAGGAACGTGAGCTTCCCCGTTTTGATCATCTCTTCGATCTTCTCCGAGAGATCTTTCCCAATACCCGGTAGCTCCTGAAGGCCTTTTACCCCTTCCTTCTCGTAGATTCGTCGCAGATCCATCGAGAGGTTCTGGATCATGACCGCCGCGCGCTCGTACGCGCGCACCCGGAAAGGATTTTCTCCCTGGAGATCGAGGATGAGTGCAATCCGTGCAAAGACCGCTGCGATTTCGGCGTTGGTCATGGGGGATATTGTATCTGTTTTCTTCGAGCGAGTCCGCCGCAGCGGACGAGTCGAGAAGCGCTTCTCGACTCTCTCCACTTTCGCCTCTGGGCTCAGTGTCGCTCGCTCGAAGAGAACTCATGTGATGATTTCCTCCAACCTCCCTTCTTTCACTGCTCTCCGTATCTCCTTCGCAATCCTCTCTCCATAGCTCATCGGTTCTCCATAGAGATACATCGAATACGGTGTGAATTTGGTTCCAGGAGAGCCTGGAATCCTTAAGCTCACATCAAAGATGACAATGTCTTCCTTTCCCTCTTCCGCGACGACTGCTCCTTGGAGCGCAAAGGGACCGATGATTCCTCTCACATCCGTTTTTTTTGTCGCTGCGACAAACTTCTCCCCAAGCTCAAATGCTTTTTCCAGGAGTGATTCCTTTACCGTGACTGCGATGTGACCGGTTTCGATCCTTTTTACATCAAATGTTTCACGGACCATTTTCTGTTCATCTCCAGTGAGATGGAGAAATCCATCCAGATTGGTTTGACGCCTCATATCTGTTCCCATGAGCTCTAGCTCTCCGGAAAGAGGGGAGTAGAAGAAGTTAAGGTTGACCTGTGCACCGAGAATGTACTCTTCGATCGGTGCTTCTCGCCAATTCTTGGCGACTTTTCCTTCCTTCTCTAACTTTGTTCCGATGGATTCGTACTGTGCTGCAGTTGGTACAAAGAAAAACGCGCGCTCATATCCTCTCTGTACTTCCTGTGCCTTCACAATCACCGGCCGATCAATCTCCTTCGCATTCTTAAAAATCTTGGGCGTGCGTATTCCTGCATCATGGAGCAGGTGATACTGGTTATATTTCTGATCTCGCTCCTCGATCTTCACATACGTCCTGTTCCCAAAGATTGGGACGTTGAACTCGTTTTCAACCTTTGAATAATCGCTTATGTATACCCAAAAGTAGCGATTCTGTATAAAAATTGTGTTCGATGATCGGAGCTTCTTCACAATGGCACTCTTCAAAACATCTTCGAACGCATCAACGACGATGGTTTCATCTATGCATCCTCTTCCATCATGAGTTTTGTAGTACTTCTCATATGTTTTTTCTCTCCCTTTTCTTGCCACACACAGCGTCTTAAACCCTTCCTTCTTTGCTCCATGGCAGCAATCGAGAGCCGAG
>DATDWC010000093.1:0-25230 GCA_035289805.1 Candidatus Peribacterales bacterium
GATCGCAGAGTTTCCTTGCCACAAGCCGGAGGGACACTCCTCCTCTATGCTGATGAATCCACGGGCAGTATCCGCGAGTACCGCATCGATGTGGATACGAGGATGGATAGTGATGGTGACAAAGTCCCGGATAACGATGCCGATAACCGCATCCATCCTTCGTTCATAGATGGGAGCGCATTTCTGATGAGCCTTGTTCCCTCTCCCGGAGAGATGGATCGCACTGTACAACTTAGGGTCTTTGGATCGCAGGGAGAAGTGAGCGATGCCAGAATCACTATTCACTTTGATCCCTCGCTCACGCTTACTCCCGCTCTCGCCACACTTCCTCCCATCGATGTGCTGCGTCATGCAGTCATCCTCCCGGAGTCTGGCGGCATGGTGCAGCTTGATGCTTCCGGGACAAGTGGTGGTGCTTCGCGGTACTCCTTGGATCTTGATCTCACGCGCGATACGAGTGGCGATTCCGATCCTACGAATGATGATGATACGTCTGGAACAGCGTTCGAGCGATCGGGAGAGGAGCTCATACTCTTCTTCCCTGCGAACGGCACGAACGAACGAAGAGTGGGGCTCACCGTGGAGGATCGGAGTGGCAATCGAAAGCAGACGACTGTCACCCTCCTCTTTGGGGAGAATGCCGTGCCATCGATCCCTCCTTCCTCAGAGGGATCTCTCCCTACGATCACCTCAGATACCCCCGTGCTTCGTGTCGGGACCGAGTTTTCGCTCATCGTAGAACATGCGCCTGTGCTCACCTCCGTCTTTGTCTGGGATTTGCAGGGTGATGGCACGCCGGATACCGAAACCACCACTCCGACACTCCTCCTTCGACCGGATGCACCGGGAATGCTCCCTGTGAACGTCACATTCCGTGATGCAGCAGGAGGGGTACTTGGCACAGCACAGGCAACGTTCACCGTAAACACTCCAGGGACAGAGGGCACTGGAGAAACCGGAGAAGAACTTCCCACAGATTCCTCTGTTCGCATCGATATCACAGAGGAAAATGACAGCATCACGTTCCGTCCTGTGGGAGAGAATAATCTCCCCCTCGCATCACTCTATGCAACATGGGAATTTGGCGATAGAACCAAGAGTTACCTCCGCACTCCCACCCATACTTACGGCGAAGCCGGAGAGTATGAGGTCACTCTCACACTCACCGATATTGCAACGGGCCGCGTCATCGCTACTGCAAAATCGAACGTCACCGCCAAGGGGATTACCGATACTCCGGAAGTGCGTACGAGCGGGGTATTTGCGGGACTCTTCCGCACATTCCGGTTCATGTTCAGGGTGATGCTCTTTGTTCTCATTTTGCTCATTCTTCTTTCTACAGGGGGACTCATCTTCTTTGCTATTGCCGCGCGGCGGGAAGGGATCACGCTCCGCGCAAAACTTATAGCGTACAGGGAAGGATTGCACCGAGGATTTGATGGCCGCGAGGAATCTGCGCGCGTGCCAGAAATTCTGGAAGCGGCCTCTCTGCCACGGCGCGCCGGCACCGAACCGCCACCAATGAAGCTTGTTCCAGAGGAGGTGACGAAAAAAGCAGAGGTACCAAAATCCGTGCCTCCTCCCCCAAGTGCTCCGGCAGTATCCAAACCCCCTCCTCCTCCTCCTCCTCCAAAACCTACCCCCGTTCCTCCTCCGAACGTTCCAAAGATAGAAGTTTCAAAGAAGCAGGAGCCAGCACAAAGCGCATCTCCCGCAGAAGCAACCAAGCTCCCAGCGTGGCTCGTGCAGGGAGATCAAACCCCATCCGTCACTCCGCAGAGCTCGCCTAAAGGGGAGGCGTCGCGTGCACCTAAAGCACACTCTTCTCCGCCACCACTGAAACCCGCGACCCCACCGCCTCCATCCTCCGCTCCTCCCCCTCCTCCAAGTGCTCCAGCCGCAAATGTACCTATGCCAGCATGGCTTGCGACTGGAATAGAGAAGGGAAAAGTGGAACCCGTGAAGAATCTTCCGCCACCCCCCGCTCCGAAGGTAGCACTCCCCTCAGGAACTCCACCAGCACCTCCGCAAGTGGCTCCAAAAGAAGGAGAGATCCTCCCCGATGATGCACAGGTTGCGACTCTCCGGGCGGAGCTACCAAAGGAAGAAAATAAGGGAGAAGAATCGCAGGGAGAAAAGCCAATTCCAAAGGATGAGCCAGGGGGTGGAGATCATCCGAAGAATGCTTAACTTGGGAGTGGGTGAGTCTGTACAATCCTTCTTAAGGGAATTGTTCTTTCGTTTTATTATGGCGATCGTAGCTCAGTTGGTTAGAGCGTCTGGCTGTGGCCCAGAAGGTCATGGGTTCAAGACCCATCGGTCGCCCCATCCGTCTTTCTTTTTACCATTTGCCTATGCCTCCGGTCGTTATCATCACGGGCCCCATTAGCCGTGAGGAACTCAAAAAGCACCTCCTCAATGATGTGCTTGTGAAGGCGGTCGTCGATATTGAGGAGCGCATGATGGCCATCGGCGGCACGATGCATGCGGATGAGGAGCAGGAACTGCTCAATAAAGGGTCAGAGCAGGAGCACCTCTGGGGAATCAACTTGTATCCGGATGATTTCTCTGAGGGATTCATTGAATTTGATTCCATGATCAATATTCGCCCACGGCAGAATAACCGCAGCCGTGGCGTGGAGGATCCGTTCATTCAGAAAGAGATTCGTGCCATTGTCTCCTTCCTTGTCCCATGAATCTCCAGACGTTCCACCCCGGGCTTACTCTGGAACACTGGCATGCGCTCACGCTCTGCGAGCAGCTCGGCAACATCGGCAGCGAAGTGGGGAGGGCGCTCACTGCAAAAAAACAGCACAATCACAAACGGGAATTGGCCGCACTCGATCGCGCGTTGGAGCTCTTCGATCTCACAATCGCGGATCCGAAGCATCATGGACACTGTCGGGAGCTCTGCCGCGCGCGAGAGGTTGTGTGTGACTACTTCTTTGGCGATAACGAATACGGTTCTACACCGGAGAATCTGGATCGCTACTTCATGGTGTATGCGATCGCAGCGCGGAGGGATCGGTGATGTTTGTTCATGAATTTCGTCTCCAAATAAACAAGACACCGAGCGGGAAATTTGGTATAATACCCTGATTTGAACTACATTTTCGCGCTTACAGGCTTTAAGGGAATTCTATTCCTCGCAGTCACCATTCTGATTGCCGTTGCAACGCTCCTAGGGCATCGCCGCGGACGGGGGGTGCTATTCTCGTTCATCACGGGGAGCGCTGTCGCATTCATCATGCTCCACTTTGCCGCGATGATCTCGCAGGGGAGCGGGGGGCAGAATCCATTCTTCATTGCGTTTGCCGTTGTCCTCATTATCTTCCTCTGGAAGTTTCTGTTTGGCCCCTGGGATTCCAGAGTCAAAGCCGAGGTGCTTGGCGTGTTCCTCTTCTGGATTGCCGCACACATTATGGAGAAGAACACGCTGCGGGAGAACATGGCGACATTCCTCGCGATCCTCATTGCGCTCATCCCTGCGGGCATCTGGTGCCTTCTCTTCCTCCGGTACCACTCTCGGCGCATTTCGATTCTGCTCCTCACATTCTTCTCCGGGATGCTCTCCACTGCTCCCATCCTCTTCTACGATTACGTCGTACGGCAAGGGGCAGAGCTCCACTTCTTCCTCTTTAGAATCACTCCGGCAAATTTTCTCCAGAGCTCACGCACATTCGTGGCAGGGGCGCTCACAGGCGAGCCGGGAGTGATCACGGCAAGCGTCGTCACAACCCTCGTCAGCTTTGCACTCGTTGGAGTGATTGAGGAGTGGAGCAAGCACTGGGTGACGCGGAAGAGTGATCCCGCATACTTCACAAGTGTGAACGATGTGATGCAGCTCAGCATCATTGCGGGGATCGGCTTTGCCTTTGCAGAGAACATCGTAAATCCAAACTACTTCATTTCGTTCGTGACAAACTACCTCGTGAACCCTCCCTCTCCGCAGTGGGGACTCTTCCTCGCGAGCATCTTCGGGCGCTCCATTATTACGAATATGGTGCACATCACGTGCTCCGGGGTGCTTGGGTACTTCTACGGGCTCGCGTTCTTTGCCAAACCCGCACTCGAGGAGGATCGCGCGCATGGCAGGCGGCATCGACTGATCGTCTTTATCCACACGCTCACCGGGATCTCCCGCATAGAGCTCTACCGCGAAGCCATGATGATGCAGGGGCTCCTCTTTGCGATTCTCCTCCACAGCGCATTCGATATCGCTGTGAGCTTGCCGGAGACTTTACCATCGCATCCGCAGACAATTGGCGATCTCTTCCACATCGGAGGACCGCTCGCGGGGGTGAACCTCGTCCTCCTCCCTGCACTTGTGTACGTATTCGGTGGATTTTCACTGCTCACATTCCTCTTCCATCGCAAGAGTGACCTCAAAGAGTTTGGATACAGACTTCGCCAGGAAGTGTTTGTCAGGGGAAAGCCGGCATGAGATACTGGCCGCATGCGTCAAAAACTCTTCACCGCAGGATGGATCCTGCTCCTCCTTCTCCATGCTCCGGTAGCAGATGCCGCAGCACGAACGCTTTCCCCTGTGACCGTTGTGGTGGAGCAATCCGCCACTGTGGCTTTACAGGAGAATACTCGCAGAGTCTCTCGCGGTGAGTTCCTGCGCCTCGCCGTTGATGCGTTCTACGGTGCAACGGATCGGGAATTCTCCGCGCCCTATGCCAATATTCCGGAGGATGCGAGGAACGCGATTGGCCTCGCGCGATCGCTCGGCGCTGTGCAGGAGTGGGGGAGTGCTGGGCAGTGGGATCAAGCGGTCACACGTGGCGAGATGCTCGATACCCTCTTCAAGCTTGCGCGCATGGAGCCGCAAGCCGGGGGGCAGGCGGGACGCTGGAGCGATGTGCGTGGCACAAGAGCAGAGCGCCTTGCAGCGCAGGCGGAGTCTTGGAACCTCCTCACGCCGCTCACGAGCCGCACATTTGGTTGGAGCCGTGCAGTCCCTTCCGCAGAACTTCAGACAGCGATTGAGCATTTTGGAGCAAGACTCAAACTACCACTCTCGCTCCCGGAGCTGGCAGCGCGTCCCGTCCCTGATCGCTCGAAGCTCATCCCGCGTGAGCGACCAGCAAGATCTCAGGGCACCACGGGCACCTCTCCTGGCAAAATTACGATCGAACGGCCGGGTATGAATTCTGGGAGATCAATCAGCAGAACCGATCTCCCGCGGAACGATCTCCTCAAGACCGTCTGGGGCATCGTCCAGGAAAAGTTCCTCTACCAGGATCGTATTGATCAGGATGAGATTGCCTACTCGATTGCAGAGACCATCCTCCAGAAACTGGGTGATCCTTACACCACCTTTCTCCGTCCCAAGTCGAATGAGAGGTTCCAGGAACAGATCGAAGGTGGCAACACGTTCTTTGGCATTGGTGCGCACGTTCGAGCGCATGCCGAAGGAGGGGTGGAAATTGTAACTCCCCTCCAGGCTTCTCCTGCGATGAAGGCAGGAGTCCTCCCCGGAGACCGCATCGTTGCGATCGATGGCGTGAACGTAGAGAAGATGGAACTCAATGATGCTATAGAGCGAATCCGCGGTCAGGATGGAACCACGGTGAAGCTCACGATCATCCGCAAGGATATGGGTTCGCAGATGATCATCCCGATCGTTCGTGCACAGATTGTGATTCGGGATCTGATTGTCTCAGAGCAGGAGGGCATTGCGATCGTTCAACTCAATAACTTCAGCCGCGAGGCCCAAGCACAGTTCAATGGTGCGATGAAGGACATGATGGCGAAAGTTCCCGCTCCAAAGGGGGTGATTCTGGATCTCCGGAATGATCCCGGCGGACTCCTGGATGCCGCTATCCTCGTTGCCTCGCACTTCCTCAAAGAGGGCGATCCCGTAGTCTCCGTGAAGCGGCGCAATGACGTCGAAGTGTACAAAGCGGTGGGTGGGCAGCGGCCCATCCCTATGACTCTCCCCGTGATTGTCCTTGTGAATAAAGGTTCTGCGAGCGCCTCCGAAATTGTTGCCGGAGCGCTCAAGGATCACAAGCGCGCAGAGATCATGGGGCAGACAACCTTCGGGAAGGGGACAGTGCAGGAGGTCGATGAGTTTTCGGTAGAATCCGGGAAATCCCCAGCAGCGGTGAAGGTCACTGTTGCAAAGTGGCTCACGCCAAATGGCAGTGAGATCGATGGCAAGGGTATCGAGCCAACGATTCCTTTCCCCGAGAGTACGGTTGGAGCACGTGACGAAATGCTTCTGGAGGCGATTCGTCTCCTCAAGGCGAAGATGGGTCGGTAATTCGCACATGTTCATACTCGCATCCCAAAGTCCGCAGCGAAAAGCAATTCTCGAAAGACTCTGTGTGTCTTTCGAGGTGCTACCGAGTACTTTCGATGAATCCTCGATCACAGAACGCGATCCCCTGAAGCGCGCCCTTGTGCTCGCTTCTGCAAAAGCTGCAAGTATTTCGGAGAAGTATCCCGATCGATGGGTGATCGGCGCGGATACGCTCGTTGTCTCTGCAGATCACGAACTTCTCGAAAAGCCGGTGGATGCGGATGATGCCCGCCGGATGCTTCGGCTCCATTCCGGCAGAACATCCGTTGTGCACTCCGCCCTCGCGCTTCAGAGGGGAGAGGAGAGGAAAGTCGGACTCTCCACCGCTTCCGTCACATTCAAAAATCTCTCCGATGCAGAGGTTGAATGGTGGATCAAAACAAACCTCTGGCAGGATCGCTCGGGGGCGTTTCAGATTGAAGGGGAGGGCCAGAAACTCATTGAATCATACGAGGGAGAATGGGAGACGATTGTGGGGTTCCCCATCCAGGTGTTTTTAGCGATCTGTAAAGAATCAGGCATTTCTCGTTAGGTTTTTGAGGATGAGGAAAGAGCGGCATTTCGTTGCGGCGGTGGTGGTGAAGGGTATGATTTTCTTTGGTATGAGTGAGGCAATTCCGAATCCTCCTCCGGCAATGACACTCGAATCTGTCGTAGAAGAGATCATTGTTGTGGACGAAATGTCATTTCTGGATGCGAATGAATTACGAGATCGAGTTCGCAATGCTTCTGACCACGCACGAGAAGCAGTTTGGAAAACCCTTCTGCCATTTTTAGATGCATTGAAAAAACATCGTGGTGCTGTGCGAAGGGTGATAGAGACGGCGCTCAATCAACTCCAAATCAATCAGCTGCATCACACGCTCCATCGGGAGCAGTGGGTCATACTCTCCGATGAGAAGTAAATTCTCTTACGAGAAGAGGTGCCCCAGCTTCTCCTTCTTCGTTTGAAGGTACTTCTTTTGTCTTTCATTCTTCACTGGTAATTCAATTGGTATGCGCTCAACTACTTCGAGCCCAAAACCCTCCAGCCCCACGATCTTCTTTGGGTTATTCGTGAGGAGGCGGATCTTCCCAACGCCAATCTCTTTGAGGATCTGTGCACCGGTGCCGTAATCCCGTAGATCTGCGGGGAATCCCAGCCTCTCGTTTGCCTCCGCGGTATCGAGGCCGTGTTTGCGCTGGAGCTCGTACGCTTTCATCTTGTTTGCGAGCCCGATGCCGCGCCCCTCCTGACGCATGTAGAGGATCACTCCCTCCTCTTCCTCTTCAATCATCTCCATTGCCTGCAAGAGTTGATCGCCGCAATCGCAGTGGAGTGAGCCAAAGACATCTCCTGTGAGGCACTCGGAGTGCGCACGGACGAGGATCGGCTTGAGCGGAGTGGGAGTTCCCTTGATGAGTGCGACGTGATCGGCATTGTGGAGGGAATCGCGGTAAATCCGAACCATCCAATTCCCCGTCTTTGTTTGGAGCTCGGTCTCCGCTTCCAGACGCACGAATGTTTCGTGACGGCGACGGTAGGCGATCAAATCCGCAATCGAAATGATCTTAAGATCATATTTTTTCGCAAATTCCTGGAGTGCCGGGAGGCGCATCATGGTGCCATCTTCGTGCATAAGCTCGGAAATCACCGCGCCCTCCCGTAAGCCTGCCAATCTGCAGAGATCAACGCTGCCCTCGGTCTGTCCTGCGCGCTTCAGCACTCCGCCATCATCTGCACGCAGAGGAAAAACATGACCCGGGTGCACAAGATCCTCCGGTTTTGCTACGGGATTGATCGCCGTGAGCACTGTTTTGGTGCGATCTTGTGCGGAGATGCCGGTTGCTATTCCGCTCGCTGCCTCAATCGAGACCGTGAACGGTGTTCCGTACTTTGACATATTTCTCTTTACCATCGGCGGCAGTTCGAGCTGATCCGCGATTGCATTGGAAAGGGAAAGGCACACCACCCCTCCGGTGTGATGGATCATGAACGCCATCTTTTCTGTTGTCATGAGTTCTGCCGCAAGTACGAGATCACCCTCGTTCTCCCGATCCTCATCATCCACGACGATCAAAAATTTCCCCGTACGGAGATCATCGAGAGCCTGCGGAATAGGAGAGAATGGGGAAATCATTGGAAACTGAAGTATAGCAGAAGGAGGGGACAAGAGGTGATGAGAGGTAGCCCTCTTGTCCCCTCATCATTATTCCCGCAGCTCAACTGTGTACGACTGCGTTCCCGAGGCTTCGGATTTTTTCTTTACGGAGATGTAGTACGTCCCCGATGGGTAATCGTAACTTTCGCCGCAGATGGGGCCTTCGAACCCAAAGAGATCAACATCTGCATCAGGGTAGATGTTGCAGGAGAGCGGTTGCCCGGAGGTGAGCATTACACGACGCATTCCTTTTTCACTGATACGGAACCTATACCAGTCCTCATAATCCTGGGCTGCGAGCTTGCTCGTCTTTGGAGTAGCAGGGAGGAGGGCAATTGCTTCGGTGAATCCATCGTTGCCATCCCCCTCGGCTGCATCTGCATTGAGGCTGAAGTCTGCCCCTTCACTCTTCGTCCGTACTTCCACCTGGTAGCTCCCAGCGCGGAGTGCTGCGCGGATGAAGCAGGAACCTCCTTCCTCGTACCCGACGAAGAACTCATTCGAAAATCCCGATTCCCCGAGGAGATAGAGGAGGCAGGTTAATCCCGTACTTGCAGAGGTGAGGTTTGTGGCCTGAACCAAAATTGTCGAGGGGCTCGTGAGATCGAAGGCGTACGCCGAGGAGCCGCGTTCTCCGGTCTTCCCCGTGAGGTGAATCGGAAACGAAACGAGGGAAGCGCCCGTGGGAGTCACTCTCGCACTCGAAGAACTTTGCGAGTGTTTAGCCGCGGAGCGCTCTTCCAGCGCTATCTTAAGCGCCCGCGCGATCATTTCTGCAGCCTGCGCCCGCGTGACTGCGCCATCGGGTCGGAGGTCGTTATTCTTCATGAGGTCCCCCGGCACCAGGCTAAACTCCATCGCCCGGAACAAGTACTTTGCGTACCAGGACTTCACGTTCACATTCTTAAAATCGATCCCCACCTGGTTCTCCAGCGTGAGCTCGGGGGTCGTAAAGTGGAGGGAGTTCAAGAGTAGCTTCAAAAACTCAACGAGGTTAATGATTTTTTCCCCATGGAACATTCCATCCGGATACCCACTCAGGATATTGTCGTGTGCTGCGTGGCAGACCGTCGTTTCGTACCACTTCCCTTTTGCATCGGGGAAGCATCCATTGTAGATGTCTCGTGGCTCAACATCTGCAGCACGGAGGAGAAGGGTAAGACCCTCCGCGCGATTCAGTTCCTGGTCCGGGTGAAAGTTCCCATCATCTCCCCCACGTACAATTCCCCGGCGCTGCAGATCGTAGATCGCATCGGCGTACGGATGATTGGAAGTGACATCAGGAAAAGCAACGGCAAATGCTGCGAGTGGGATTGCTATACCGATGAGCGTCGCGAGGGTGCGAAAACGCATACGAAAGAGGTTACAAGGTAGCTTACGGCAGTAATCCGTACGGACGCAATCTCCCTCGTACTATGAGCACACAGGAGCGCACCTTTGTAAACATCACTGTCAGCTCTTTGCGATCATGTGGAGGAGTGCCGTTGCAACCTCCGATCCTTTATTCACAGTTCCTAGAGCTCTTTCCTCTGCGAGTTTGAGGGAATCTGTGAAGAGCACACCGTGGACAATCGGCACACTGGTCTCGAGCATCACCTGCATGAGACCATCCGTGCATGCGCGTGCAATCTCTTCCCCGTGATGTGTTTCACCCTGAATGATGACGCCGAGTGCGATCACTCCGTGCACCTTCTCTTCCTCGATGACTCTCTGACATGCGAGTGGAATTTCGAACGCACCGGGCACTGCGATCGTGACGATATCCTTCACGCCCGCTTCTTTGAGAACGCGCCTCGCACCCTCCTCCATCGATTGGGTGAGCTCCTCATTCCACAGCGAACGCACAATGACAATTTTTGTATGGGAAGGAAGAGCGGGCAATGGAGAAGATGGTGTGTTGTCTTTCATCTTTCTCTCTTGTGAAGAAAGACCGTATTTGCCTGTGCAGTTGGCATGATGATGAGATCGTTGATATTCACATGCGCTGGGCGCGAAACAGCAAACCAAATGGCTTCAGCAATATCTTCCGCTTTGAGCGGCTCATACCCTTCGTAGACTGCCCCCGCTTTTTTCGTATCTCCTTTAAATCGTACCTCTGCAAATTCTGTCTGCGTCATCCCGGGGCAGATTTGTGTCACGCGGATGCCATATTCCAGAAAATCGATGCGCATGGCTTTGCTGAGGGCATCAACGGCAAATTTTGTCGCATTGTAGATCGCCCCTCCTTTGTAGACTTCCTTTCCTGCAATGGAACCGATATTCACGATGTGCCCACTCTTTCGTTTGATCATGAATGGAATAACGGCGTGAGTGACGGAAAGGACTCCTTTGATATTCGTATCGATGACCTGATCCCAATCCTTGGGATCCGCTTCATGGAGAGGGGATTTTCCAAGAGCGAGCCCCGCATTATTCACGAGAACATCAATCGATTGCCATTCCGGTTTTAGTTTCCCCACATGTTTTGTCACTTCTTCTCTCTCGCGTACATCAAAGGAGAGGGGGAGCACTTCGATGCTGTATTCCACCTCGAGTTCCTGCTTGAGTTCCTTAAGCCGATCACCTCTACGTCCCGTGATGATGACGTTGTAGCCGTGCGCTGCCAGAATCCGTGCAGTTGCTTTTCCTATACCCGACGTCGCGCCGGTGATCATCGCAATGGAGGCCATACGGGGAGAACTACAGTATACGCCCCTTCGGAGAGGGTTCGTTGTCACTTTTGCCGTTCTCTTGCGTCAACAAAGTGTCATTTGCATACTATCTTCACTTTTCTCTCCCTTTTCCTATGCGCACACCCTCCCGGTTCTTCATTGCCTTTAGTTCCTTCGTTGCCGGTCTCGTCCTTGGTATTACCACACTCACTGTCGGAGCTGGTATCCGTGGCTCAGATCGCTTTGGTGATGTTCCGGAGGGCGCATACTTTGATGATGCGGTGGGTGAGATGGCAGATATCGGAGTGATCCGCGGGAGGCCCGATGGCCGGTTTGATCCAAGTGCCTATGCAACCCGTGCTGAGATTGCAGTGATGATGCAGCGACTCCGCCACAATATCCTCGGTATCCCGGATTCAAGTAGCTCCTCCAGCACGTCGCGCTCTTCCTCTTCGCGTAGTCGCAGTTCCTCCTCTTCGAGCTCCTCCTCCAGCAGTTCCTCCTCTTCGAGCAGGAACACTGCCGGGACTATTCGCTTCACCACTGGGCGGTTTACTGTAGAGGAAGATGCTGGCACGGCGGTGATCACTTTCATCCGGACAGGTGGAGCAGAGGGCTCGGTTTCCGTTGAGTACACGCTCACTGATGGAACAGCAAAAGCGGCGGAGGATTACGTGAAGAGCGATGGCACGCTCACTTTTGCAGCGGGCGAAACGAGCCGCAGCCTGAGCATCGATATCATCGATGATGACGATAGTGAGTCTGATGAAACCCTCACGGTTATCCTTGCAGAGCCAGAAGGCGGAGCCGCGATTGGTTCCCCCACATCCGCCACGATTACAATCGATGATGATGAGGGAGGAGGAGGCTCGCAATCAGGAGTGAATCAGCCGACGCTCCGATTTGCGGCACTCAATTACGCGATGTCCGAAAAAGAGGGGAGTGTGACGATTATTGTTGAGCGCGTTGGCGGCAGCGCTGGAACCGCATCGGTTTCCTATGCAACAGTGGAGGGTACCGCCCGTTCTACTATTGATTACACGACGACTACCGGCACACTGCAGTTTGCTGCAGGTGAAACTGAGAAGAGCTTCTCCGTTCCACTCAAAGATGACAGCAGCACCGAAGGGAACGAGAAGCTGCAACTCAAGCTCACAAACCCGGCCGGTGCCGTACTCGATCAAGAGCGCCTCACTGCGGATCTCACGATTGTGGATGATGAGGTGATCACCTCCGGAACGGGATCGCTCCGCTTTGGAGAGGCGGAGTACACAGTAGGTGAAGATAATGATGTGCTCATGGTGACTGTCATGCGATCGGGAGGCACCAAGGGCAATGTCTCTGTGACGATCAAGTCCGCCAATGGTACCGCGAAGGCAACCGAGGATTTTGAGAAGGTGGATACCACGATTACCTTCCGCGCCGGAGAGGCGGAGAAGATCTTCGCGATCACCATTCTCTCGGATGATAAAGATGATCCAGATGAGCTCTTTACACTCTCTCTGAGTGCACCGACGAATGGAGCAGCTCTCGGATCGCCCAAGGATGCAGAAGTCATGATTCAGCAGTAGCAGACGGTGCTACACTTCCCCCCATGGGGATCCTCCCCCTCTTCATCAGATTCGCACTTGCGTGCCTGCTCGCAGTCACGCTGATGCCGACTCCCGCCTCTGCCGCAGAGCGCTGTGGCGATAACGTCTGCGGTGTGGTGGAGAAGAGGGAGGGGAGCTGTACCTCGGATTGTCGCAGGTTCCGGGGATGGTGTGGTAATAGCATGTGTGAGCTCAACGAAAACTGCAAAACCTGTGCCATCGATTGTGGCGGATGCCCTATGGAAGAAGAAGTGGTGATCCCCGATGTGCAGTGTGGTGATGATGTGTGTAGCGAATCGGAATCCTGCACAACCTGTGCGGGAGATTGTGGGGAGTGCCCTGCAGGATGGATCGGGGTGATGCAGGAGGAGCTGCGGCGTGCCATGCGCCTCGTACGGTACTATCTTGCCCATGGCATCAAATTTGTCGGCGAGTATGCCTCACTCGAGGACGCGGTCACATTCATCGAAGAGCACCAGAAGACCATGGAGGCGAATGCACTACAACGATCCGATGCCGCACAGGAGCTCCTCACATTCCTGGAAGAACACGACCGACTCAATCGTCATGTCTCCACCATTGATCGCAGGCTCATACACATGGTGGGGGAAGGGGAGGGGAAGATAGCACTCCTCAACGGAGTACCTTCGATCCGTGTCTCGCAGGCGATGCGTGGTGCAGTGGCGAACGAACGCAAGGAGCTCTCTACACTCACCACCCTCCTCCTCATGGATCCCACGGTGCAGGCGTATTTGGATGCCCCTGAACGCGTTCAGCAACTCGCCGCAGCAGCAGAGAGAGGAGAGGTGAGCACCGTGGCCAACACGCTCCCCACCCCCAGGCGCTCATTCCCGATTCTCCGGAGCGAACTCGTAGAGCTCCAGGAAGCATTCGCTCCGCCCATGGAGCACCGTGCAGAGGGGGGCATGCTGCTCCCCAAGGTCCTGGCGCAGGAGGTTCCCGTCGAGAAGACTAGCCAGGAATCATTCGCGGAATCTGTTCGCCTCCTCCAGGAAATGCGTCACATGGCACAGGATCAAAATTCGGTAGGTCCTTCGATTGAAGAGAACATCGCTTATCTCCAGAATCGAGGCAATCTGATTGCCGGCGTCATCGATATGCCAGAAGAAAAATACACGGAGACACTTGATGGTGCTTCCAAAGGAGAGGGGGAATCGCGTTCCCGCGAGGGCACGCTCAATGCTGCGGGGGCACTCCGTTTTATTTCGCAGAGTGAGAACTTCCAACACTTCGAAGGAACCCTGATTACTGCAAAGGAACGTCTGCTCTCCCCATTTGCATTCATCACCCGCTGGTTCCAGGATGAAGAAGCAGAAGCCAAATTCCTCACGGAGGAGGAAGCAATGAACCCGGAATTTACGACCGTTGGTTCCTCGTCGAGTCTCGAGGAGAAGCGCGAAGCCATCCTCACGATCCTGCAGCCACGAGCGGAGGAGGTAACAACGCTCCTCATGGAGCTCCCAGAGGAGGATCAGGTGGCATTTCAGGGACGGATTCAGGAGTGGGAGCAGGCACTGCGCTCGTCAGACAATGTGGAGAGCCTGGAGCAATCCCTGGAGATCTTCCGCAGTATTGCGGATGACATCGAGCGCACAGTGCGCAAGCGCCGCAGTGCATTCTTCCGATTCATCTACTTCTTCCAGGATCTCTTCAGCATCGCATGAACCCCCCTGCCACTCCAGCAAAGCGCATGCCTGCAGCGCACCTTCTCTCACTCTTCGATGAGACGGTGAAGGATGTGTACGCGTATCTGCTCCATGTCACAAGCAGCCCTCAACTCGCAGTGGATTTAACGATCGAAGTGTATATCTCGCTCCAGCGTCAGTGGCTCTCCTCCTGGTGGAGGGGGGAGGCAACATCCGTGGATGTGCTGTGTGCAGCACTCTCTGCCGCACAATCCGTTGCAACGTGGCGGCGAGCGGCCGCGGGATCTGCGTATCTTGGGGAGGTCGCGACCCATGTGAATCTGCCGGATTCTGAGCGCAAGGTTCGTGCGCTCCACCGGCTCATTGCGGAGCTCCCCCAGCGCGATCGTGAGCTCTGGATCCTCCGGTACTTCTGCACATGGAAGCCTGCGGATATTGCCAAAGCGCTCCGCAAATCAGAGGAGGATATCGTTGCAGAGTGCATGGCGCTCTACACCAAAGTTGTTGCCTGGTGCGAAACAGATCATGAGCTTGGGGGAGTAAATCTGCAGGAACTCTGCACCACAATCCAAATGAACGTCTTACCTGATGTCACTCGTGCAAAGCTCCGGGTGAGTATCCTCGGCGTGCTTGAGCACCGTGATGCCAGGCTCCCCAAGGTTACGATTGTCTTCACCGCACCACTCCTCATTCCGGCATCACTCATGGCTTTGATGTTCCTCATTTCCCCCGTCTCGCTCCACCATGCACGGCACGATGCTGATGTTGCTGGAGCGCTCCTCGCACAGGATGTGCTCCAAATCCGCGATACCCTGCAGATCACCGAAGCCATGCTGCGCGGGGTTGCTGCAGAGAAGATGCTGCCGGAAGTCGCAAAGCTGAGTACCGAGCTCTCGGTCTATGCGCTGCGTGCGCACCTTGAGGAAGAAGAAGAGACGAATGCAATCCTCGAAAAACTCAAAGGGAACGCACTCCCGGATGCTGTGAGTGATATGCCGCTCTGGGTGGCGCGTGCAGAGTAGCGACCCTCTCAGGGGTTATTTTTTCACACGTTTGTGTGTACCACTACACGGGGAAAAGGTTACAATACTGTTTGGTTCTTTTCGATGACCACCGTGCCGTGGTGGCGAAATTGGTAGACGCGCACGCTTGAGGGGCGTGTGGGAGCAATCCTGTGGAGGTTCGAGTCCTCTCCACGGCACCATAAAGAGTTTTCTCACCTATGTTGTGGGAGATAGAGGATCATTTTATACTCCTCCCAACTGCGATAGATCACTCTGCAGCCGTGTTTTCTGCTGCTGAAGATCGGAGATTTGTTTATCAATTTGCGCTAGCTGATCTCTGAGGATCTGCTTTTCCCTCACCATCAGCTCCTGGGTTTTTTGTTGATTCCTTATGGCGAGACGCTTCTGCTCGGCAAGATCTTTAGCAATAGGCATAATAGTAGAAAGGGGAAGTGTATATGATGACGAAAAGGAAGCATGTTTCTTTCATAGCTTTTCCTTATCGCAATCCTCTTTTTGGCTATTTTGAGAGGAAGGTACAATGCCTTTGTGCCCTCTTATCTCTCACTTCGTACTGTCTTCTCAACACTCAAAAAGCACTACGATCCTCCACGCACGTTCCTCAATTACAAAACTCCTTTCCAGCTCCTTGTTGCAACAATCCTCTCTGCGCAGTGTACGGATGCAATGGTGAACAAGGTGACGAAAATACTTTTTGCAAAGTATAAAACGTCGAAGGATTTCGTAAAGCTCACACAGGCGGAGCTCCAGAAGCTCATCAAGTCCACCGGCTTCTTCCGCATAAAATCAAGAAATGTTCTCGCACTCTCGCACATTCTTCTCCAGGAGTACGGTGGCAAAGTTCCGCAAACAATGGAGGAACTCATCAAACTTCCGGGTGTGGGACGAAAGACTGCCGCGATTATCCTCTATGCGGCATTCCAGAAGAACGAAGGTATTGCTGTGGATACCCACGTCATGCGCCTTGCAGAGCGCCTAGGGCTCACAAAGCATAGGGATCCAAAGAAGATCGAGCTCGATTTGATGGAGGGATTGCCAAAGGAGAAATGGGGAGAGCTCACGACGCTCTTCATTAGTCACGGGAGAGCTGTGTGTACGGCACGGAATCGCCAATGTGAAAAATGCGTGTTTCAACGAGATTGCCCATCTTCCCTTGTTATGGGGCGAAAAGACCACGCAAAAATCTCGTGATATTTATAGTCACTCCTGGATCAGAAGTGATACTCTTCTCCCCCCATGGGAATGAGTATTCATCAATATCTCCTCAAGAGTGGACGAGAAGAAGGGTTTGAGATTGAAGACGCGACAAATTTCGCGCCAACAGATGCTCCTGCAGGTTCTCCTGAAAAAATTGAAATGCTGCGTCAACGAGTAGCACGGGGTTTACCGCTCTGGCATCCAAATGACAGAGTGGATATGAATGGTCTCACAGCAGCAATAGAACCAAGAAATAATGGGCGACATAATAACCCATCCAATAAATCGTATCAGAAAGAATGAGTGTTCGATTTATTATACTATTCAATTGAATAGTATAATAGATTTATTACTGCAGCATTCGCTTAAACTCCTCCTCCTCAATCATTTTTATTCCAAGTTTCGTCGCTTCATCCTCTTTACTCCCGGGATCCGCTCCGAGGAGTAGGTAATCCGTCTTCTTACTCACAGAGGAGCTCACTTTGCCCCCCCGTTCCTTAATCATGGCTTTGGCTTGCTCCCTATGGAGTGTGGGGAGAGTGCCTGTGAGGACGAATGTTTTCCCTACGAAGATCTGTTTTACGGTAGAGCCTTTGGGGAGCAGGCACACCACACCGCCATGCTCAAATTTATGGATGAGTGCCTGGTGATCCTCATCCTCCACCCATTCCCTGATTGCATCAGCGACGACCGTGCCAATACCTTCGATTGCCTCTAAATCTTCTCTCGATTGAGATGCGAGGGTTTTGAGGAGATCGGAGAGGCGGATGGCGTCGATGGAGTTTTGAGGTTTTGACCAGCCTTCGCTCCTCAGGGAGCTTCGGCCGGCAGGGGTTTTGAGGTTTTGAGGATCATCAAACAGTGATTGCTGTGTTTTCATTGCTTTCTTTTCTTCCACACTCAATTTTGATGTCTTCCACGGGAGCCTCCTTGCCAGGATTTCTGCGGTTTCGCGCCCGATGTGGCGGACGCCAAGGGCAAAGATGAACCGATCGAGTGGGATTCTGCGCGCCTTTTCGATCGCTGTAAGTGCATTCTCGATCTTCTTCTCCTTAAAGAGTGGCACCTGCGAAAGCTCCATTTCCGTGAGGTAGAAGATATCAGCGGGATCAGTCACAAGACCAAGTTTGATGAGCTCTTCGATGGTCTCTTTCCCTAAGCCTTCGATATTGAATGCGTAGCGAGAGGTCAGATGTTCAATCCTCTCCTGCCGCACGCCAGCGCACTTTGGGTTCGTACAGCGGTACACTGCCTCCCCTTCGGGGCGATAGAGTGGCTTACCGCAGCTTGGGCAATTTTTGGGGAAGTGAAAGGGTTTTGCGTTTTTCTTCCGGAGCTTTGGCAAGACTTCCACAACTTCCGGGATGATATCGCCCGCTTTCTGCACGATCACGGTATCGCCAATTCTCACATCAAGCCTCTTAATCTCATCTTCATTGTGGAGCGTCGCCCTTGTCACCGTAGTTCCAGCGAGTTGCACAGGGGAGAGGAACGCGACTGGGGTGATTGCCCCTGTGCGCCCCACCTGGAGCTCAATATCCTCGATGATTGCGGTTCCCTGTTCCGCTTCGAACTTATAGGCGCGCGCCCAGCGGGGGGCTTTTGCGGTAGAGCCAAGATCACGCTGGAGTGGGAGATCATCTACTTTAAGAACGAGCCCATCGATTTCGAACGGGAGACTTTCCCGCTTCTTCTGCCATTCCTTGAGGAGTACTTCCGCCTTCTCCACTCCCTTGAGGAGTCGATACTCCCTGTTCACCGGGAGCCCAAGCTCTGCGATGCCCTCCAGAATCCCGCTCTGAGTTTTGATGCCGCATGCGTCGACTGCATTAGTGTTGAGCGAGTAGCAGAAGATCCTAAGATCCCGTTCTGC
The DNA here is from genome assembly GCA_035289805.1 of Candidatus Peribacterales bacterium. GTDB lineage: Bacteria > Patescibacteriota > Gracilibacteria > Peribacterales > Peribacteraceae > DATDWC01. The sequence continues at coordinate 18,457 of DATDWC010000093.1, forward strand.
AGCCATTTTAGGATCAAGTTGGCGAACAGAGCCTGCGGCTGCATTCCTCGGATTTGCGAATTGTTCTTCTTCCGGGAGATCCTTATTCAAGCGTTCCAGAGATTTTTTGGTCATGTAGACTTCTCCGCCAATCTCGATGAAGCGGATGTTTGATTTCTCGAGCTTGCGATTTGGACGAAGGGTGAAGGGAATTGCTTCTATCGTGCGCATCGTATGCGTGACATCTTCACCTTCTACGCCGTTCCCTCGTGTAAGGGCGCGGACGAAGACGTACTGTTCGCTCTTCCACTCGTAGATTAGGGTGATATTGAGGCCATCAATTTTTAATTCTGCGACGAGCTCAAAAGTTTTTTTGGGTGAGTCGAGTGCGCGGCGCATCTGATCTTCCCATTCCAGGAGATCCTCATGCGAAAACGCATCCTGGAGCGACTCCTTCTTCGTGAGGTGATGCACCTTGGGGAGCCTGGAATCGAGTGGTGCGCCTACGCGCTGTGTGGGGGAATCTGCTGTGATGAGCTCTGGATAGGCTTCCTCAAGTGCACGGAGCTCCTTCTTGAGTGCATCGCGCACGGCTTCGCTTACCTTGGATTCATTCAAAATGAAATACTCGTGGTTCCGTTGCCAAATCTCCTCTCGGAGCATTTTGATGCGATCTGCTGCTGCAGCTTTGTTCATTGTGGATATTGTAGCGTAGCCCCTTTCTCCTCACGCATGTACGCCCCCTCCCCCAGCCCCTCCCCGCACTGAAATATTCATAAAGTAACGAGTATGTTTTATCATGAGATACGTGCGGGTGCGGGGAGGGGGTGTTTGTTTTTTTGTTTGCTTCGTTCACAAAAATAAACACATACATTCCCCCTCCGCATCCTTCCTGAATATTGCATTCAGAAATAAGCGGGAAGCTCAAATAGATTCAATGCGGAGGGGGTTAGGGGGAGGGCGTACTGTGCGCTCCTACAACAGTTCCATCGCCAGCCTCGCCATCTTCGCGGTTTCTGCACGGTTGATCTTTGCATCTGGCCGGAATGTTCCCTTTTCCGATCCGTCAGCGTTCGTATCGCCGGAAATGATTTCGAGCGCGTAGGCATAGGCGATATCGTTCTTGTAGCGGTGGTCCCTGGAATCCGCGAACGGGGGAGCGCCTTCGGGAATCTCCACCTCAAACGCCATGAGGAAGTAATGGAGGACTTCGGCGCGGGAAGCTTCTGCATTAATGTCCATCGCTACAGGAATGCCAAAGTTGTACTTCTCCGCACATCGGATGTAGGGGGCGGCCCAGTGGCCATCAATGCCGCGATGCTTCAGTTCCCCTGTGCAGGATGCCTGATCAATTCCTGCGAGGAGAGTGGCGATTTTTGCGGCTTCGGCGTGGGTGACGTTATTTGCCGGCTTGTACTCGCCTGTGAGTTTTCCCTGTGCATTCTTATATCCGGAAACAATTCCAAGACTCGAGAGTGCTTGTACGGAAGAATAGAACCACGCCCCTTTTGGCACATCGAAGAGCGTCGTCGTTTGTCCATTGATCGTGATCGTGAGATACGCATCGGCATTCTCTCCCGCTGCCTGATCGAGTTCTTCCAGGAGATCATCAAACTCATTTGTTCCTCCGAGATCTTCCTCCATGCCCTTCAGGCTTTCTTCCATGTCGCTCGTATCGAGGAATGCAAAACCGGTATTCGTGAATCCCAAGATCAGGAGTGTGCTGAAGAGGAGAATGGAACGGATGGTATTCATACGGCAAGGAGGGATATTGCCAAAGAGCATAGCATGCGATCATCATGGTGGCCATGACCCCACCTTTCAATCATCCTTGGCGGAATATGATTCTCTTGTTCTCATGTGTCTTTCTCTTCGCCGCGTCTATCTCTGTACGGGCGCAGGAGCAATCAGAACCCATTCAGAACCCTGAGCCAACGCAGGAGCAACCGGCACCTATTCAGAACCCCGAACCGATGCAGGAATGGATCCCTGATGAGTGCGGACAGGCTTTCCAATTCTGCAGAACAGTCTTCGAGGAGGGATCTCCCCGATGGGAGGAATGTCTCGAGGAGGAAATGGCATCCATTGATGCCGCCTGCGCGGCCCAGTGGAAAGCGCAGGGGGGAGTAGAACAATCTATGCCCATGGAGCAATGGGAGTGGGGACATGATGAAGCAGAAGAATGGGAGGGGGAGGACAATGGAGAAGAGCGGATAGAGGAAGGTGATGGCAGCGGGAAGGAACAGTGGCTTGAGGATCTTCAGGGGAATATCGGAGATCTGGACGAGGAGACGCAGAAATGCATTCTCGAGACCATCCATGCCAAAGAGGTTCGATGCGAAGTTTCCGCAGTCGAAGGGTGCGCAGCAAAAACTGCATTCAAGACGCTCGTATCAGAGGCAAAATGCGGCGGGGAAATCTTCCAGCATGTCGAGTTTGAGGAGCCAAGTTCGGGGGGGCATGATTTCAGTGAAGGATCGTTCGGGGAGGATCGTGGCGTGGGAGGTGGATGCATTCCTTTCTCACACACACTCCAGGGTCTGCAGGAGGAGATGCAGGGACGATCTCCGGAGGAGATTCTCAAGGAATACGAGAATCGCAAGCATTGGATGGCGAAGGCAGCGACGGAACATGGCGGCGATCCCGGGGAGTTTCTCATGCACTACGATGCGATGGGCGTGTGCCCGGATCAGGCAGGAGGAATGGGACATGGTCCTTCGATGGGAATGCCGGGGATGATGGATCATCCGGGCGGCATGCAGGGGCCGGGGGGAGGCAATATCGGCGAAATCTTCGGGAGAGCGGTCGGCATGCTCGTTCAGCTCTCGCAGGATGAACACCTGAGTGATGAGCACAAAGTACTCGTGCGTGAGACCTTGAGTTGGTTCAGCGATGCGCTCAACAAGATCGGCGCAGGCGAGGACATCGGACTGCTTGCGAATGAGGCCAGGGAAAAGCTGGAACATCTGATGCAGACCGTCGGGGGAATGATGGGAGGGATGGGGAATGGTGGGATGGGCATGCCGGATCCCGCGATGATGCGCGGTGAGATCGAACGCATGCTCTCGATGGTGAAGATGATGCTCGAAAAAATTCCAAAGGCGATGGAGATGATGGAAGAGATGGGATACGAAATTCCGGAGTGGGAGGAGCGCTACAGCGCGATCCAGGCGGGATTGAGCGAGGTCGAAGTTCTTTGTCGGGACGCAATGGACGCGACGGAACCGGAGGAATTCCGCGATTGTTTTGAGGCGATGAGGGAGGTGATGGAAAAGAAAATGCATGAACTCGAAAAGGCAGTGGAGGCAACCGTACCGCGGGAGGTCATGGACAAAGTGGGAAGAGAAATGGGATTTGATGAAATGGGAGAGCGGGGAGGAGGAGAGTTCCATCAGGATCGTGGCAACATGCCCGATATGTTCCGGGAGGAGATGGAGCATTGCACCGGGAATGGAAAATCGATGGAGGATTGCAAGCGGATGATGATGGAACGGATGAATCAGAACTCCGGTATGCGAGAAGCTATGCCGCAATCTTCTATTCCGCCACCTGCGTTCCGTCCGGCGGAGAACGAAGGGCATTGATTTTTCCATGAACATTCTCATCCTCGTCGCCGGCACCAATGAGCCGAGTAACAGCGCAACGCTTGCAGATGCATTTATGAAGGGGCTTCAGAAGCATAGGAATACTCACATCACCAAAGTTCATATCAAAGATCTCTCCATCGCGCCCTTTACGCTCGAATTCTACGACCCACGCATGGATCAGGGGGAAGATTTTACGAAAGTCCAGCGCCTGATGGAGCAGGCAGATGGCTTTGTGATTGCGAGCCCTGTCTGGAACTTTAGCGTCCCCGCGCACCTTAAAAACCTCATTGATCGCATAGGATCATTTGGGCTGGATGTGGAAACGAGATCCAGAGGGATGCTCAAGGGGAAGCCTTTCTACATCATTCTTACAGGCGGTACTCCCGTTTCCGGATGGCATGCACTTATGCGCAAAACCACATCGCACCTCCAGGAATCACTCCAGTACTTTGGCGCAAGCTACATCGGAGAGCATTACGAGCCAAAGTGCATGAAGGGGAGGGGAGTGTTTGGACTCGTTGTCCATGAGCGACCAGCATCGCTCAGTGCTGTGGAACGCAAAGGCCATGATTTTGGCAAAGTCGTTCTGGAGTACAACCAAAAGGGGAAAGCGCCGCTCTACCATCGGACAAAGGCAAAGGTGATGAAATGGGGGGAGAATGTGCTTAAGAAGATGACGTAAGGATGATCATTTCATCGATGCAACCACTTTCTTCGAAGCTCTTCCATACAGTGGGGCCTCCTTCTACAAGAACCGAAGAAATACCTTCCTCTTTAAGTTTTTGGAGGAGATCTGGAATGGGCAATTTTTCGTGGATGATAAGTGTTCGGGCGGAATCTTCGTCGGATAAAATCTTTGCGTTCTTTGGAATCTTGTTTTGTGGATCGAGGATAATGCGACGAGGGCCCTCACCCCCACTGCCCCCCCCTCTCCCTACTCCATTATCTGCTTCACCGTGTATCTCTTTTCTCCGATTCTTCTCTCGGGGTAGGGAGAGGGGGGGAACGGAATTATTGGTATAGCGCACATTCAATTGAGGATCATCCGCAATGACCGTCCCCGCTCCAACGAGAATCGCATCATGCATTGCACGGAGGTGCGTATGGGCCCAGAGATTCTGCTCCTCACTCGTGATTTTTCCGATGATGGTTCCATCTTTCCGCATCGCTTTCTTTACAGTGATCCAGGGTCTCCCTTGTTCGAGAAGCGAAAAAAATCCCCGGTTCTGTCTTCGGCATTCTGGTTCCATGATGGGACCTATGACTTCTATGCCATGCTTTGCGAGAATCTTTGCACCTCTATTACTCGGGTCGCGTGCTCCAAAGACAACGGTACTGATGCCTGCGCGAATGATGGCGTCGGTACAAGGGGGTTGTTTCCCTTTCTTACAACAGGGCTCCAAATTCACATAGAGCGTTGCCCCCCGAGCAAGATCTCCTGCTTTGCGGAGCGCCATGGGCTCCGCGTGCGATCCCCCAAATGCCTCATGCCAGCCCTCAGTGATGACACTCCCGCCTACAACGATCACGCAGCCAACGAGCGGATTCGGCGAGACTTTGCCGCGCCCGCTTTCGCCAAGCTCGAGACAGCGTTGGAGGAAGGGGTAGTGCATCAAAAACAGTCTAGCAGTGAGTGGCACGTGACTCCGTTACGTGCAGCACGCCGCGGAGCGGCGTGCCACTACGCAATCATTGTCTCTTCTTTCTCCAATGCCGTACTCCACTTCCCCTGCTGAGCCAGGCTATTCATCTTGGCTCTATGCAGGAAAGCGACCTGTCCCTTTGCAACATTCGCATTACTTCCTCCCCACGCTTTAAGGGCATCATCCTGGAGCGCCCGGCCATAGCTATACGTGAGCACCCATGGTGCGTGCGTTGCCAAGGCCTCTTTGGCACAGGCATTCAAATTCTCCGTTGCCTGCACCGAGCTCTGCCCGCCGCTTAAGAACACAATGCCCTGCATCTTTGCGGGGACAGAGGTATGGAAGAGTGCCACGGTGGATTTCCCCACGATATCGGCTGCATCTTTCACCTTCTCCTTTCCCGAGAGTACCATGTTGGTCTTGAGGATTGTGAGTGCAGGATCTACCCCGTGCTCCGACATTTTCTGGTAAAGCGTAGCGAGAGTCCGAAGCGTCACCTGCGAGCACTGTTCGAGTGAGTGCGTTCCATCCATCAATACTTCTGGCTCACAGATTGGTACGTAGCCCTTAGCAATAGACCATGCCGCCTGCTCTGCCATCACGTGCATTGCGTAATCGATGAATGCCTTGGAGGGATCCGGCTCTACCAGTATCACCTGCCGCCACTTGGTGAATCCGAGCGTTCCTTTGCTCCTCTCTGTCCATTCATCCAACTGTTTTCCCAATCCTTTGAGACCTCTCGTCATCGTCTGTGGGTCCCAATTCGGGTGCTCCTCCTTTCCGCCATCGGATTTGATGCCGGGGATGACTCCACGGCTTGCGATGAGCTCCGAGAAGATTTTCCCATCGCTGCCTTTTTGATCCACGGTTTCGTCGTAGAGAATCACGCCCGATATGTACTTTTCGTACCCCGGTGTGGTGAAGAGAAGATTACGGTACGCGCGACGGTTCTCCTCATTATTCTCGATCTTGATTGATTCGAGGCGCTTCTTGATCGTACTCGTCGATTCATCTGCGGCGAGGATGCCTTTTCCCTGGACCAAAATTTTCTGAATCATGTTTTTGAGCCGTGCAGTATCCGCAGTCATAGTCGTAAGGAAAAAATAGTGAGTTCCCTTGGATCATAGCCGATCAGGAGAATATTTTGAAGGGGCTTCGTCTATATTACGGGCCGAATATTTCTTAGAAAGAAAAGACGAACAGCAAAGTCCGCAAGAAAAACAAGGGGATCAAGATCACGAACCCAATCAGAAGAATTCTCCACTCTCGTGCCGATGGTCTTTTCCGTAGCAAAGCAGTAATGCCACGGACGAGGCCTACAATTATTAAACCTAATCCTACAAGAATGACGATTCCGAGAAGCGTGTTTATGATCGTAGGGAGAGAATCGAATATCATATGATGAGTATATTATACGAAGAAATGGATACTCATCGTATTCCAAAGAGAAGATCACTGCGATTCTTTCTCCTCGCGAACACGGGGTTTTTTGAGGAGTCCTTTATGTGGATCACCGATCGGTTCCGGTAGTTCCGGAGGAAGTCCCACCGATGCCTGAACATGAG
>DATDWC010000094.1:0-21714 GCA_035289805.1 Candidatus Peribacterales bacterium
CGGGTTCACTTTAAAGTACGTGCGCACGACGACTTCGCCGAGCACTCCCATGAGCACGCACTGCACGCCGATGATCACGAAGAGAGCGGAAAGCACGGGGAGGGGCGTTTGGATGAGGGTGGGGCCGCCGCTCAATCTCCAGAGGACCGCACCGACGATCGTCATGAATCCAAGAAGCACAGACCAGAGGCCAATCCCCCCGAAGAAGTGCATCGGGCGGGTGAGGGAATGGAGGAAGAAATTCAGGAAGAAGAGATCGAGGAGCACTTTCCACACTCTTCCAAAACCATACTTGGATGTTCCGCGCGTTCGCGCTCTGTGATTCGTTTCGATCTCCGCGACTCTTGCGCCATGCACGGCCGCATAGGCTGCGAGGAACCGATGCATATCTCCGTAGAGCGAGAGATGCTCGATGGCGGAGCGCCGGTAGGCTTTCATACTGCACCCGTAATCATGAATCTCCTGTCCGGAGGCTCTGCGGATGAGCGAATTCGCACGGCGCGAAAGCCACGAACGAAGCCATGCATCATGCCGGTTCCTGCGCCAGCCAGAGACAATGTCGTACCCTTCGTCGAGCTTCTTCAAGAAGCGGGGAATATCGTGTGGATCATTCTGGCCGTCCGCATCCATCGGCATCAAAATATCTCCTTTTGCTTTCTCCATGCCCGCAGCAATCGCCGCAGTCTGCCCATAGTTCCGCGAGAGCACGATGACACGCAGGAACGTGTACCGCTTTGTGAGATTTCTCAATTCTTCGATTGTTCCATCCTTGCTTCCATCATCCACTGCTACGACCTCCGCGTCTGGGTAGGAGGAAAGTACCTCTGCGAGCTCCTTGAGGAGCGGCTCCACATTGCCGCGTTCATCCTTAATCGGGAGAATAATGGAGAGCATGAGTATGTGCGGTTAAGTGTACTGCAGAAACCACTCATCGAGACACAAAAGCGTAAAGATATGCTGGGAGTAATCTCTGCGGCTTTTGAGCGCATGGCGAAGAAACTTCTCAAGTTGAGATCGCTCAAAGATCTCCCATTTTTTTGGGGAACCGGAGAGGAGTTTTTCACGTATATACGGCGCAAGCTCTCCCTGAAAAAGAGATTGGAGAGGAAGTCGAAATCCCTGCTTTTTCTTGTTTAGGATTTCTCTAGGAAGTGTTCCCTGGAGCGCCTGCTTCATAATCCATTTGAGTTTGTATCCATGGAGTTTGAGATCTGCCGGGATGCGCGCAGTCATCTCCAGGAGCTCGTGATCGAGGAGTGGTGACCGGCACTCGAGCGCATGCGCCATTGCGGCATTATCCACTTTTGGCATCAGGCAATCAGCCAAGTGGAGGAAGAGATCCATACTGAGCGCTTGATCGATCGTATCATCCGCATATCCCCGATACATTTTCCCTTTCTCTCCGTACCACTGCGATGTAGGAAAATCCGCATAGTCCGATGAGAATTTGCTCGTGTAGAGAATCTTCTTTTCATGATCTGGAAAAGCAGAGTTATACCGGAGGAAGCGCTCCGGCCACGGTGCTTTGATCGAGCGCTCGAATTCATCACACAGGTACAGAAAATCTGTACGGAAGAGGGAACTGAGTGATCGTGTGCCAAAACGCGTGAGAGTATGGAGAGCTCCCGGAGCCTTCTCCCACGAGAGCGAGAATTTGAGAATGGCATCGCGCAGGTACCCAGCAAAATTTTCATCACCTCCATCACCATTGAGACACACCGTGACCTTCTGTTTTGCAAACTGGGAAACGAGGTATGTCGGAATCATCGATGGATCCGCAAATGGTTCTTCGTACGCATGGATCAACTTTGGGAGCAGCGCCTTGATATCGGGCACGACGACCGTTGGATGGTGGTTACTTCCTATCTTCTTAGAAACAAGGAGCGCATCCTCAAGCTCATCTTTTGCATCCCCTCTCCCAATCGAAAACGTGTGGATCGGAGCTCCTGCAGCCTTCGCCATGAATGTACACACAGCGGAGGAATCGATGCCCCCGGAGAGGAATGCTCCCACAGGGACATCCGCAACCATCTGCATGCGTACGCTCTCATCAATTTTTTCTCTGATGCGCTTCGACCACTCCTCTTTGGAGTGATCCTCCTTCTCTTTGAAGTTCAGTGACCAGTAACACCACTCCTTCAGCTCTTCTTTTTTAAGATCGAGGAGCATCGCATGAGCAGCAGAAAGTTTGCGGATCTTCTGAAACCCCGTATGTGGAGCGGGCACATACGTCATCGTCAAAAAATGATGGAGGGCGGTCTCATCCACCGCACGATCACAGTGCGGGTGTTCGAGGAGAGACTTGAGTTCTGATGCAAAGAGGAAGATCCGCCCATTGAAGAAGTACTTGAACGGCTTCATGCCGATGCGATCGCGTGCACAGAAAATCTGCCGACGCTTTCTGTCGTAGATCGCGAATGCAAACATCCCACGAAGATGTGTGAGACATTCCACTCCAAATTCCTCGTAGAGCTTCAGGAGCACTTCGGTATCTGATTGCGAACGAAACACGTATCCCCGCTGCTCGAGCATGCGGCGCTTTTCGCGATAGTTATAAATCTCACCATTGAACGTCAGAACGATGTTCCTATCATCGGAATACATTGGTTGGGCAGCATTCTCGGAGAGATCGATAATCTTGAGTCTTCGGTGCCCGAGGCCCACGTTTCGATCAAGAAAGATTCCCCTGCCTTCGGGACCGCGATGCGCAAGGGCATCCGTCATGCGATCGAGGAGAGCCGGGTCAACGGGGTCGCCGCGAAGGTGAACGATACCGGCAATTCCGCACATAGAACTACTATACCTGTCTCTTGAGGAGAAATTCGTTATTGAGGAGACCGTTATTGCATGTGAGATTTTCGAGTGAGAATCCTCTCTGCTTTGCAAAAGTGAAGATCTCCTGCACCGTTGCGTACTCGTAGGGGTACCCCCCGAGCCAATCTTTGATATTGATGCGCCAAGGCATGCCCTTATTAAAGTACAGCTGGTGATCGCGGATGACTTTAAAGGGGTTATGGAGCGTGAGAATGTAGAAGAGAAAGAGAATCCCCATGACGATGTAATCGATGATGTTTTGTAAAAACCACGGGAGCGATGTGTAGATCTTTTTTTCGAGGAGCCAAAAAGAGGATGGACCGAATCGCCCATCAGGATAGAGCGCAAATCCATCCGCCTTATTGTAGATCGCGAGGAAAAAAACACCGCCTGGCTTTACGAGCTTCAATGTATTCTCGATTGCTTTCCACATATTCCCCGTGTGATGCAGAACACCCCACGAATAGACGACATCGAACTGCCCAAGGGATCGCATGAATGGTTCATCCAATGCGGATCCTTCCATGATTTTCCAGTGAGGAGGTTTTCCCGCTTTCTCCCAGAGAGACTGGCAGCACGAAACACAATTCCCATCGTAATCAAAGCTTGTAATCTCGCTTGCGCCGAGTTTGAATGCGGCAAGAGAATCGATGCCGCTCCCTGCTCCGACATCGGCAAAACTCTTCCCCTGCAAGGATTCCACTTTCAAAAACTCGCGAATGGATTTCATGGCAAGCTCTACCCTGTGATCATTCAAATACGACGCATTGAAATGCCGCCAGTTTTTGCCGAAGGGGAACGCAGGAATATCCAATGCGTCACATCATACTATGGAACGTCCTTCGATACGCCCCGGCTGTGTCACGCTGAGTAGCCCGAGCCGCAGCGAGGGCATAACGAAGCGCAGTGAGCCGGGGCTACTCAGGATGACACGTTATTCAGCAGCTCCTACATCGAAAAAAGCTCTATGACGGCGTATCCACCTTCTTCGTAGATCACCGAACCCACCTGCCGCAGCGATCGCAACGCGGCGGTTTCTTCCGCATCGGGGAGAATGAGGACGTAGCGGAGAGCGTGCTTGCGAATTTTCTCCTCGAGAGATAATTCATAGTACTGCCGATAAGCACTCACGAGTGCCTGGAGTTCCTCCTCCGGGATGTAGTCGTCTTCTCCCCGGAGTTCCCGGTAATAGATTCCATGGAGCCCCCTGCCAAAAAGGGTACGAAGATCGGAAAAGAACCGCGTCTCCGCATCGGCAGCGGTCAATCCACCCGTCCATAAATCGAGGAAGAGCGCATCGCGCAGCTGCTCTGTTGTTTGGAGGTACGATGCGGCCTTTGTTCCGGTGAGTTCGAGCGATGTGTAATTGAGAATCAGCCAGTGAGGGTCATCAGTGCCCGCAATGAGGATCACCTTTCCTTTCTTCGTCCGTTCATCCAGGAATTGAAGGAGAGGAGCAAACTGTTGTTCCCTCCCATTTGCCTCTCTGTGCGTAAGGTACGCCCGAGCCTGCTGATGGATACCAAACGAAACTCCGAGGAGGAGAAGTGCGACTACTCCGCATTTTTTCGAGAAAGCAGAGAAAGGAACAAACCGCTCCAGGAGAACGAGGGCAAAAAGCACACAGAAGAGCTGTGCCACAGGCCCCGTGAAGTACCAATGGTAATGGTGGTTCATGATAAAGATACCCGTCAGAACGTGCTCATTGAGTGCAATGACTCCGCCCACGGAGAGCGCGATGACGAAGGGGAATGCCTCAGGCAGAACTCTTTTGGTAAAGAAGGAGACGATCACAAATAAAGTAAGCCATGCACTCCACATCGGCGCCCGACGTGGGATGAACCCGAGTCGATGGAGCGTATCGAGGTATCCAGGATGGTGCACCGTCTCCCAATAATTGAAGACGTACGGGAGCGACAGGAGAAGAAACACACCGAGAAATATCATCATGTCTGCAATACGCACCTTCTCCCCTTTCCACAGGTACCATAGGAAAAGCACGCCCATGGTTGCCCCGACGTATGTCCACGCAAAGACAGATGAGTAGAGGAGAATGCTCGTAAGGAGGCTCGCGAGAACCATGGTCATACGGCGGCGATCCGATACCCATGAGGAGAGAAGAGAAAGCACTCCAAAGAAAATCGTGCTGTGCCAGAGGGGACTCGTGGGCCTTGTAAAACGCAGCGGAGGAAAACCGGGGAATTCCAGAAACAGCCATTTTTTCACATCCCACGGTGAGCCAAGCAGCGCCCCAACAAATAGGAGCGCCGTTACGGCAAGGAGTGATTCCCAGGGTCGCCTCGTGAGGAGGACGAGGAATCCAGTCATGGCAAGAACAAGCGCAAACGCCAGATAGAACTTGGAAAAGAGGAGAGCCCTCGGTGCATCGAGAAAAAAGAGCTTCCCAATCCCCGCAATCACAAGTTCCGGAAGTGGGGGGAGGAGGAACGCCTGATCTTTGGGAGATGCAGCAGCAACATTCGACGTGAGGAAATTTCCATCATAGATTTCCCGCACGCGTGCGGAGTAATGATCCTCTGCGTCGTGCACCGTGATCTCCACTCCCTGAAAAGGGTATTCGCGATCAAACCTCTGCAGAATATGGGGGAGAACGGAAGCGAATGAAAAGAGGAGCGCAATGGCAAAGGCTGCACACACAAAAGATGTGGAGAGTGATGGCAACATTCGATTCATACGGCAAAAAGGGTACATCAGAGCTTCTGTGAGGAGCAATGCAGGGTACAAACATGAGAAATCACTCTTTGTACGGATCACGGTCGATCCCTGCATGGGGTTGAGTTCTGGAAAGCTCATCCTCGTAACATGTTTCTCGTTATTCTTCAGAGACAGCCTCCCCGGATGGAGGCGGGGTTTCCGCCACAAAAATCCATGTGTATCCGGCAACAGACATCGGAAATACCGAAAGTGACTTCTCATACCTCTCCGAGAGGAGCCCGAGAACATCTACCCCTCTCTGATAATGCTGGATCAAAAACTGGAGAGTCTCCGCAGGCATAGAAACATCCTGATAATTCCTTGCAAGGAATTCACTCAATTCCTCGGGCGGCCATCCAAAATGGGACATGGTCACCATATCGATCGGAAACAAAAATGCAGAGGGGCGAATGCCCTTCGTTTCTCCCCAGACAATCTCTCTCCCTTGTACTACCGGGTTATTCCCCGCGTACCCTCGAGCTGTGCCGTAATCGAAGTAGGTTTCGTTGGGGAAGGATGCGAGGAGTTTTTTCGTAAATTTTTCATCTCCATATTTTCGATTGCCCCAAAAATGAAACACCGCACTTGGCTTCACCACCCCGGCATCACTTCCGCCGCGAAATTCGAGTGCCACTCTTTCGTTATCCGTCTCATCTGTATCGTACCGTCCAAGAATCGTATCGAGGGAAGAAGCAACCGCCATTTTTTCTCCCATGACCTCTGTGCGCACTGCAACATACCCCCCCACTGCCAAGAGAAAAATGAGGAAGGAGTACATGATTAAACCACTATGAATAAAGCGCGCCCTGTACTGTCGTTCCTGAGAAATGTAGTGCACACAAAATGGAATGAGGAGGTAGCTCGGCAATATGTAGCGCATCTCCAGTGCAGTTTCAGTCATATCGGATCCCGCATGAACCTTGCTAACAAAATAAAAGAAGGAGAGGAGGAGAAAAAACAGAAAAATGACACGAGGAGAAAAGGGGCGACTTTGTATGGCAAGAATTGCTGCAATGACGATGGACATTAATCCAATAATAGAAAAAATGGGAAACATAAACCCAATGAACAACAGATCCTCTGTAATAGTGGGAGAAAAAAATGGTGTTGCGCTTGCCTGAGAAAAAACATAGCGAATGAATTCCGGATAGAAATAAAAAATGGGCAAGGTGAAGAACACAAACGAGAGAAAAGCAGTAGCAGGAAAAACGAGAACTACCCCCCATGAACAATGTTTGCTACGGATGGAGGGATAGAGAATAATGCTGATAGCTAAAAACATGCTGACTGCGACAGGCATAGCGGTGAGCTTCACTGCGGACGCAAGTCCAAACAAAAAACCGGAGAGTACCAGTATTTCCTCCCGCGGAGTCTTCTGCTCACTAATCTCCTTCCAGAGAAGAGTAAGGGCAATGAGTGTTGGAGCTATGAGAAATGGATCAACACCAAAGTAATCAAGTTGACTAATGAGCGGAGGCGCAATGATGATGATCGTACCCATGAACAGAGTAACCGATGCTGGAGTTCCCTTCGGAAGAAGAAAAACAAAGAGAGTAAATGACAGGGCAATCACTATTCCCATGAATATTCTTCCTGCATTGAGAATGGTTTGCGTGTGTTCCGGCCCGTCTCCAATTACTCGTATCAGAAACGCTGTAAGGATCTGAATGGGGGTTCCCGGATGATGAAAATGATTCTCTCCATTCAGTGGATACCCATGAACAAGGAGCAACCCATTGTAGTAGTAATCAGTTTCAACATCCGTTACCTGAACGCCATACGGCCGAGGCGCAACATACGTAAATGCAATGGGAATGGAAAAAACTGCAATCGCAAGGATAAACGCCACTGTCATCCTCTTCCTTTCAGCCATGATAAGGGTAAGTACATGAGACATGTTATTGATATGTTCCTCCTGCGAGGAACCGTGCAAAATAGAATACACCACCCATTCCATGCAAAGCCAGAAAGAGCATCGTAATCCCTTCCTTCCACTTCAAGCGCCATGACTTTCCAGAAGATTCCCCCTTGGATATCCCCCCAAAAAAATCAGCAACGGTGTACAAAAAAAGCAGTTGTAACGCAATGCAGTACCCCCAGCCCCAGTTTGCTTGGCTCCATCGTTCTCCAACCTCTCTGAGGAGCCCAAATTGCATGATGCCGACTAAGACGCACATCCACGACAGAAACAGGGCATCTGACCGCAGAATATCCCGCCAATGAAACGCGGCGTAAGCAAGAGGAAATGCAAGAGCAAGCAACAGCGAGACAAAAACATTTGGCGTAAAGAGGCGCCATACGGTCAAAAAATCTATCGCAAAACCACCGGATGCAGTCAAGCGAATGCACTGAAATATCAGCAATACGACGGAAGGTATCGCAATGACGAATGCAGTGAACACATCATTCCATCGTCGGTGCCACAGAGATCTTGCGACACTGAATATCGCAAGAGAAGGAATAAACACGAGAACAAAATTTGGTTTAATGAATGTGCTTATGAGCAATGTGCATGCTGCGAGGGAGATAAGTGATGTTTTTCGTATCGTCCAACTCTGACTAAGAAGATACACCGTCAATGCGAAGCCAATCACTGCAAATGGCTCAACAACAATGGTGGTCGGGTTGTGCCAAATGGAAGGACTCCCCTGACCAAGGTAGAGATTCTTGTTAAAAAATGGAGCGTATATGGGTGTTACCGTCATCAGAAGACTTACCAAAATGCCAATAAACACCACTCCATACTGTCCCATCCACTCCCTATACAGTACATAAAATAGGACAGTAAACATGAGTGCCGCGGATGCCGTAAGGACAAGAGCCGCGGCGGCTTCCATGCTTACATGCCCCCATTGAGACGCAAAGAAAACTGCATAGTGAAAGCCGCGGTGGGGAAAATGGAATTGTTGATCAGGATTCCTCGCATATCGAATATGGGCAAGGAGATCGGACCCATACGTTGAGAATTGTTGTTCCGGTGTAGCAAACGCCTGATGAAAAAAGAGAAACGCAGCCAATGCAGTGAAAGATGCAAAAATGAATACAGCAACCAACCAATGCCACACATCCTGCCCAAACACACACCAGTCCAATGTAGGGAAACGATGCCTCCAAGAAGCATTCTTCATAGTGAAGCATATCTTTCCTGATGAGTCACTTTTAAACAAGGCACGCATTGCAAGAACATAGTGTGGAGAAGGCATTCATCGTCCTTGGCGAAACTTCCACAGCGCAACAATGGATCGCACACTGTCACGCACATCCTTAAATGTGGACACCTTCTTCCGGTCACGAACGAAGAGCACCGGTATGTGGCAAATCGCAAGTCCTGCATCGTATGCGCGTACACAAATTTCCGTATCCCAGAACCATCGCGGATCTTTCACGCGCATGAGGATTGGCAGAATTGTCTCCCGCCGGAAAAATTTATATCCGGCTTCGGTATCCATCGGGGGCGTATGGAGGAGAAAGCGCACAAGCCATCGGTACCCAAGGCTCATGAAGTGGCGCTTGAGTGCAAAGAAGTAGAGTTTGTAATTCCGATGCGCGATGACCACATCCGCCTCTCCCTGTTGTAAGGGGAGGAGGAGAGCAGAGATGTAGCGAGCATGCACCTCAAGATCAATGTCGATGAATCCCACATATCTTCCCCAGGCAATGCGTATCCCTTCGGTAATGGTAGCCCCCCTTCCCTGATTTTTCTCATGGAACTCCATGCGGAAAGCGTGGTGCGGATACCGTGTTGCAATTTCACGCATGCATTCCGGCGTACGATCCTTGCTCCCATCATCAATGAGAATGATTTCGTAGCGGAGTGCACTGTGATCGAGGACCGAGAGAATCTCCGAAACTCCTTTCTGGATGATGCCTTCCTCGTTGTAGCAGGAAAGAATCAAACTAAGATCCGGTGCATCTCCTTTCTTTTCTTTTACCAACTCCGTACGTTCGTGCGCGCGCTTCGAGTGGGTGCTCTTCGGATGGAAGAACCGGAGGACTTGCTCTATCACGTAATCACGTTCCTCTGCATCAAGGTGTGGGAAGAGCGGCAAGCGGACCATGCTCTCAGCAATGCGTTCTGTCACAGGGAACTGCCCCTGCTTTGTGCCAAAATGCTCTCGTGCATAGGGGGAGAGGTGAAGCGGAATGTAATGGGAAACAGCACTGATCCCTTTCCCCTTTAAAAAGGAAAGGAGTGGATCGCGGTGGGAAGAATCTCGGAGGAGGAAAAAGGCAATGTGGTGGCTTGAGGTGGAGAAAGTGGGGATCAATGGAAGACGGATGATCCCCTCCTCTTTGAGTGAGGCGAGCCCCTCCCTGTAGCTCCGACAATGCTCCTCCCTCGCGCGTTGCATTTCCCCGTAGCGCTTCAGTTGAATCTCGAGGAGAGCGGCGAGAACGCCAGAGAGAACGTAGCTGCTCCCGGCACTCACCCATGTGTACTTATCGATTTCCCCGAGGAGAAACTTCGAACGATCTGTTCCCTTCTCATAGTGGCAAAAAATCCGATCTCTGAGCATAGTATTGTTTATTACAATGGCACCACCTTCTCCGCAAACAGCATTTTTTGTATCGTGGAAACTGAAACAGCCAAAGTCTCCAAGCGTGCCAAGAAATTTTCCATTGTACTTGGCACCCAGTGCGTGTGCCGCATCCTCAACGACGAAGAGGTGGTGTTTCTCCGCAAGACCTAAGAGGAGACGCATATCGCACGAGATGCCTGCGTAGTGCACTGGCATGATCCCTCGCGTGTGACTTCCAATCATGGAAGTCACCTGATGAAGATCCATGTTGAGCGATTCCTCTTCGATATCCACAAATACAGGCGTTCCGCCGCATTGCACCACGGCGTTTGCTGTGGAGACAAAGGTGTAACTTGGAACGATGACTTCGTCTGCAGCGGTGAGATCAAATGCAGAGAGTGCAAGCTCCATTGCCGTTGTGCAGGAGGTGGTGAGGAGCACCTCATTCCCATGCGTGTAGCTCTTGAGCATTTCAATTGCTCCCCGTAAATTCTCCGGAATGCCGGCAAGGCGTCCCTCCCGGAGGCATCGAGTGAGTGCTTCCACCTCTCGATCAGTAATTGAAGGTGCGGAATTGGGGATGGGCAATCTCAACATGTGTACAAGAAATCAAGTGAGGCAGGAGGGGGTTAGTGGGAATCGCGTTCTCTGCGGACACTGCGAGCAGGTACTCCCGCAACAACATCCCCCGCAGGAACATCTTCGAGGACGAGGGAGCACGCCCCCACCATCACCCGTTCACCGAGAGTCACTCCTGGCAGGATCGTCGCATTCGTCCCAATGAAACACCCTGATCCAATGTGCACCGGTGCATGCATGGAGGGGAAATCCTTCTGTAGGGGATGGGAGTGAAATCCCACATTCGTATGAGTGAGTATGGTGACGCGCTCAGCAAGTGTCACATGATCGCCACAGTGAATTTCATCCGCACAATCAAACAAGCATTCCTCCGCAACGAAGCAGTGGTGACCAAGGGCAAACCCCTTCAAGCCGCGCCGATACAGATTAAAAAACGTGCAGGCGTGGATAATAGTCTCGCGACCAATTTTGGCTCCAAACACGCAGAGCAGTAATCGGCGGAGCGGAGGAGGGGTGAGTCCACACCGCAGGAGACTGTTTTGGAGTTGTCCCACGGCGAACTTGAACGCCTTCCTCATGCCAATTTCTCTCAGTGCATCAGACACAAGCCCTACGCTACCGCATCGCCTGCTCATCGTCTACGCATGGACGTACTGTAGACGCTCATTCTCCAGTGGAGACGGAGATTCCGAGGTATACCACCCTATGGTTCTCCGAATGCCATCCATAAACGGGACGGCTGGCTGCCAGCCAAGAGCACGCGTGGAGGAGGAATCAAGATCGTAGCGATGATCATTGCCAGGACGATCCTCAATGAACGTGAGGAAGCTCTCGGATTTTCCAAGTATTTTGAGTATTGTGCGTGCAACATCGATATTCCTCTTCTCATCATTGGAGGAAATATGGTAGATCGCCCCGTCCCTGCCATGCGCGAGAACGCACTCAAGAGCATCGGTGTGATCCGTCACGTAGATCCAATCCCGGGTATGAGTGCCATCACCATGAAGAGGAATAGGCTTATTCTTCAGTGCGTTCTGAATGACGATGGGGAAAAATTTTTCATCGGCCTGATGCGGTCCATAGTTATTGGTACAACGGGTAATCCGCACCCGCATGCCGTAGGTGTTCATTGCGGAGAGGAGCGCCAAATCTCCGGCAGCCTTGGTTGCCGCATAAGGATTGCCAGGATGGAGAGGACAATCCGGGGTGCACGGCGGTTCCGTGGGATGCCTCGTTCCGTACACTTCATCTGTGGATATATGGAGAAAGAGGAGATCGTGGATGCTTCGACACGCTTCGATGAGCGTATACACTCCACGAACATTCGTATGCACATGCGGCATGGCATCTTCGATGCTGCTCCCAACGTGCGACTCCGCCGCAAAATCAACAACAGTATCAATAACCTCCTCGGAGAGGATGCGACGTAGGAGCGGCAGATCTGTAATATCCCCATGGACGAACGTGAAATTATTCTTCACCGATGCAAGATACGCGAGATCTCCAGGATGAGTGAGAGCATCCAAAACGACCACATGATCCAAGGGGAATCGTTCCACATGACGCAGAACGAAATGCGATCCAATGAAGCCAGCGCCGCCTGTCACAAGTAAACGCATAGAGAGATCATACGAACTTCTGCTCTTCCCACATAGCGGAAAAAAGCCCTTTCCTCTCAAGAAGTTGATCGAGCGTCCCCTTCTCTGCGACCATTCCTCTGTCGAGCACCACGATTTGATCCGCATGCTTTATCGTCGAAAGCCGGTGTGCGATGACGATGCTGGTGCGACCGGTGATGGCAGCATCGATTGCCTCCTGAATGAGGCGCTCTGTGCGGCTGTCGAGTGCGCTTGTGGCTTCGTCGAGGAGGAGGATATCTGCATCTTTGAGGAGCGCGCGCGCGATTGCCATGCGCTGCTTCTCGCCGCCTGAAAGCTTCACTCCACGATCGCCGATCAGCGTCTCTGCACCCCCAGGGAGCGATTTCACATAGTCCGCAAGCCGTGCCCGTTCAATCACTTCCGCGAATTGCTTATCATTAATCGCTTCCATCCCGTACTCAATATTGGCACGTACCGTATCGTGCAGCAACAGAGTCTCCTGGCTGACGAGCGCCATATGATCCCTGAGTGATGCGATATCATAATCGCGAATGTCCGTAGAATCAAAAAAGAGCGAACCGGGGGGACAATCGTAGAATCGGAGCAGTAGATTGATCAGTGTTGTTTTTCCGGCGCCCGTGGGCCCCACGATCGCCGTCATCGAACCTCTTGGGATTTTGAATGAAAGATTCTGGAGTGCTGTCTTCCCTCCCGGGAACGTAAAGGTGAGATTGCGAAATTCAATCCCTTCTTTCAGTTCCACGAATTCCTTGGTACCGGACGGGACAAAGTATTTACCTTCATCTTCGAATACGCTCAATACTTCCTCAAGTGGCGCTTCTGAGGTCGCAAGCGAGCTCCTGAGCGTCGTGAGTGCGCCGAATTTCGTCGCGGCATTCACAATGAGGTAGAAGTACAGAATGAAGGAGGGGGCGGTACTCTGACCATCGCGCACCATCAGGTACAGCATTACTGAAAAGAGGAGGAGGATCGCGCAGAGCGTGAGAATTTCCTGAAGAGGCGCAATGAGGTGCTGGAGCGCGGTCCGCCGGTAATCAATCGCTACTTTGCGTTCACTGATCGCCTCATAGCGGCGGCGTTCCTCCTCCTGCATATTCGAGGATTGAACGAGCGGTATGGTAGAGAAAATTTCGATTGCTTTTTGATTGAGGGCACTCACGCTCTGCGCAATGGATCGTGAGAGATGTCGAATGCGCTCGATGATGTGTTGCACCACCACATGGAGTGCAATGAGGAGCGGCACGGCAAAAAGCGTTACCTTCCAGGAAATCGTCGTGAGGAGAACGAGGTAGGCTATGAGCGAAAAAAGCGCATTGATGTAACCGCCCATATTCAAGAGCGGCGTAAGCGACTGCTGCGCAAATTGCCAGATCACGACCGCATGGTGCCCCACGTGCGACTGATCGAAGTAGAGTTTCCCAAAGGAGAGATACCGGGCAAAAAGCAGGATGTGAAGGCGATGAGTGAGTTTGAGCCCGAAAGAGGAAACACTCAGGTACGAGACATACCTCAGTACCTGCTTCACAAACATCGCAACAATGAAGAACGAAATGAGCGCAACGAATAGCCATCGATCCGAAGAGAGAATGCTCTGCGGCAGGAATGCAACCACCGATCCAAGGACAGGCACTGCTTTGATGAAGCTGAAATCCATCGTAAAGAATCCCTGGAGAAGCGGGATCAGGAGCCCCATCCCCACGCCTTCGAATACGGCTGCAAGGAGCGAAAGGAAAATCGGAATCACGAAGATCGCCGGATGAGCGTTGATATGCCGAAAAAGTTTGAAAGTTTTGCGCAGTGTTCCAATACCTCCCGACCTCATAGGATTTCGCAAGAAAACGTAAACAAAGCTCTTCTATACTATACTATGTCCCCGTCTCAGAAACGTTTGTTCCTGGAGAAAATGACCTACCACCTCCCCCATACGACTCGGGAAGTACTGATCCTCGACACCCCCCACATGCGTGGGAGGGCGCTCGATCTTGGGGCGGGAACAGGGAAGTACAAAAAATACATCGTGCCGCATGTTCACAGTTACGTCGGATGCGACATGTTCCCGGGTGAGAATATTGACGTTGTGACCGATGTCCACGATCTCCCGTTCGAAGACGACTCCTTCGATACGGTCGTCTGCACGCAGGTACTGGAACATGTAGAACGCCCGTGGGAAGTCGTTGCGGAAATCGCACGCGTCCTTGCTCCCGGGGGGCGCTGTATCCTCACCACCCCATTCCTCGAGTCGTACCATGCCGTTCCCCACGATTACTTCCGCTACACAACTGAGGGCGGCGAGAGCCTTTTTAAGAATGTGGGAATGAACATCATAAAATTAGAAAAGTATGGAGGCGTCGGAGTCGTGCTCGCGGAGATGTGGAAATTTGCATTCTGCAGCCCGCACGACTACACGCATCCGGGATTCTTTCGCCGCAACATCTACCGGGTGGTACACAAACTTCTCTGCACAATCAGCAATCATCCAAATGAGAAATCCCTCATGTACGCGAACATCCATATCGTCGCGGAAAAGCCCGCGCTCGTATGAAAATCCTCCTCCTCAATGATGATTTCACAGGGCTGAAGGATACTGCGTTTGACGGTGAACCGCGCGGACGCGGTGGCGCAGCCATCGTCGTTGCTTCTCTCGCCGAAGAATACGCTCGCGCCGGGCACACCGTAGAAGTACTCACTACCCATCAGAGTGATCCGCAGAGCATCGTCGAAGAGAGAACATCTCACGTCTGTGTGACAAGTCTTCCGATCCGCTATCCAAAGCGCCTGCGCCATTACCTCACCCTCTGGAATCCCAAAGCTTCGCGATTGATCTCTGCATTCCTTAAAGCAAATGGACCATTCGATGCAGTCCATGTTCACAATGTTCATTCCTTCCTCACCTACAATGCGATTCCTCTCGTTCGACAGTACTCCCGGAATGTGATCATCACATTCCACGATGCGATGAGCGTTGCCTATGGAAGAATCGGTACTCCACAGTACCTTGAGAAAAATGATCCCCATCTCACTATCCTCGATCATGTGCGCCTCGCAGGGCGATCGTACAATCCGCTCCGTAATTCCATCATTCGCAGGATGCTCCGCTCTGCAACGACTAAAATCTCGGTAAGCAGAGCACTCAGAGAGGCACTCGAAAAGAACGGTGTTGTAGTGGATGCAGTGATTCATAATGGAATTACCGCTTTGGATGGGGATGCCCTGGAAAAACGTACGCAGGAGCTGAGGCGTATGTGGAATGTAGAAGGAAAATCTGTGCTCTTCCTTGGTGGGAGACTGAGGAAGGAGAAGGGAGTGCTCCATGCATTCGAGGCTCTGCGCATGGTGAGAGAAACACATCCCAATACCGTTCTCCTCCTCGTTGGTGCAAGAAGTGATGCAGAAGTGCTCCTTAGGAATTATCCTCACGCGGATGTCATCCAGAGTTACATCATCATTACCGATTGGATTCCTCAGTCCGATGTTCGTGCAGCGCTTTGGCTCTCCGATATTTGCCTCACACCGTCGGTGTACCTGGATCCCTTCGTCCTCGTGAATGTGGAGGCAATGTCCGCGGGGAAACCCGTCATCGGAACGCGCTTTGGAGGAACACACGAAATCGTGGAGAACGGCAAAACCGGCTTCATCATTGATCCGAGGAATGCCGGGGAGTTCGCCAAAGCCATTACAAAACTTCTGGATGATCCTGATCTCCGTCAGCGTATGGGAAATGCAGGAAGAGAGCGCGTACAAAAAAACTTCTCCCTCACAAAGCAGGTACAGCAATACCTGGATCTCCTCTCGAGGGAGTGATCATTGCTATACTCTGCTCTATGTCGAAGCTCTCCATTTTTTCCGATCTCATTGCTTTCCTCCGCATCCGAAAGAAGTGGTGGCTCCTCCCGCTCGCGTTCTTGATTGTGCTGCTTGGCATTATCCTCATCTTCGCACAGGGATCACCACTCGCACCATTCATCTATACTGTGTTTTGATGGAGGTTCCCCTACCACTGCGATTCCTGTGGAAAGGCTGGATGGGATTCAGCCATATTCTTGGCATGGTGATGAGTACGATCATCCTCACTGCTCTTTGGATCGTGGGGTTTGGGATCTATGCCATCATTCTTAAGATCATCTTGCTTCCATCCCGATTTTGGAAAGAGCCGGATTCCTTTTGGATTATGGTGAAGCAAGACCCAATCGAAAATATGCGATACCCATTTTAGAGCATGCCAAGCCCCAGCCCCAGCCCACACCCCGTCTATATCCTCGGCATTTCCTGCTTCTACCACGATAGCGCCGCCGTGCTCTTGAAGAATGGCGAGATCGTGTTCGCAGCGCAGGAAGAACGTTTCACGAGGAAGAAGCACGATGAATCGTTTCCACATAATGCAATTGAACACGCGCTGAAGAGAGAGAAAATTGCAATGGAGGATATCGCAGCTGTTGGTTTCTACGAGAAACCCTTCCTCAAATTCTTCGATCGCATACTCACAACGTTCTTTAAGACATGGCCCTTTGGGTACGTGCAGTACCTTAAGGCGATGCAGAGCTGGATGAAGGAGAAGCTCTGGATCCCGCATCTCCTCCGCAAAGAACTTCGCTACAAGGGTCCGCTCTTCTACGTACAGCATCATGAATCCCATGCGGCATCGAGCTACTTCTGCTCGGGATTTAAGGATGCCGCAATTGTTACCGTGGATGGTGTTGGCGAATGGGCAACAACCACGATTGGCAAGGGCAAAGGGAATGATTTTCAGTTACTCAAAGAAATCCACTACCCCCATTCGCTCGGTCTCCTCTACTCTGCAATCACCTACTACCTTGGCTTTAAGGTAAATAGTGCGGAGTACAAGGTGATGGGCCTTGCGCCATACGGGAAACCAAAATACCTCGAAGTGATGCGGAAACTGATCGATGTGAAGCAGGATGGAAGTTTTGGATTGCATATGAAGTATTTCACCTTCGAGCGTGGTATGCGGATGACCGGGCACACGCTTGAGAAGTTACTCGGAGAACCACGCAGGAAACCGGAATCCCCTCTCACAGAATTCCACAAGGATATCGCGCGATCGCTCCAGGATCTCACGGAGGAAGTGATGATGAAGATCGTGCAACATACAAAAAAGCTCACCCAAAGTGAAAATCTTTGTTTAGCAGGAGGAGTAGCCTTGAATTGTGTCGCGAATGGAAAGATTCTCCGCTCAGGGCTCTTCAAAGATATCTTCATCCAGCCCGCAGCAGGCGATGCAGGAGGAGCGCTTGGCGTGGCGCTTGCGATTTGGTATAGAAAATTTGGTAACGTCGTAGAGACGCCTCCTTCGACAGGCTCAGGACAGGCTAGGGCGTCTCAAAAAGGACCAACAAAGATGTCACATGCCTTCCTCGGCAATGAATACACTGATGATGAGATCAAACATGCAATCGAACACGTAGGGGCCCTTCGACAGAGCTCAGGACAGGCTCTGCATGCAACGCCCCTACCCTACGAAAGATTGAATGACACTGATCTCATTCAAAATGTCGCAGCTCTCCTCGAAGGAACAAACGTGATCGGCTGGTTCCAAGGGCGTATGGAATTTGGACCACGATCCCTTGGGAATCGCTCGATCATCGCAGATGCAAGGAACAAGGAGAACTGGCAGAAGGTAAACCTCAAGATCAAATTCCGCGAATCCTTCCGACCGTTCGCACCCACGGTGCTTGAGGAACGTGTCTCGGAGTATTTTGAGCTCGATCGAGAGAGTCCTTACATGCTCCTCGTAGCAGATACCAAACCAGAGAAGCGAAAAGAAATCCCCGCAGTCACCCATGTGGATGGTTCTGCACGCATCCAGACCATTCGTAGAGATCAAAATCCGCGCTACTACGATCTCCTCAAGGCATTCGAAGCAAAGACCGGTTGCCCTGTGATCATCAATACTTCCTTCAATATCCGCGGCGAGCCGATTGTGGAATCACCGGAAGACGCGATCCGTTGCTTCCTTGGCACAGATATGGATTACCTCGTTCTTGGAAACTATCTCCTCAAAAAATCAGAGGTTCCAAAGGAGCTTATCCCCACGCGGGAGAAGTATTTGAAGGAATTTGCGCTCGATTAAAGTATTATACTATTCAACTGAATAGTATAATGCCATGTTCTTTAAGGAGCTGGACCAGTTTCTCCACGTTTTCCTCCACACTCTCCCCTGCGGTATCGAGAGTGAGATCAGCATCCATTGGCTTCTCGTAAGCGCTCGAAACCCCGGGCACATCCATGCCGACCTTCTGCGACTCAGCCTCGTAGAGACCTTTGGCATGACGCTTCTTGCACTCTTCGAGTGGTGCATCACAGTGAATAAGGAGGAATCGATCGGATCCAATGAGTGCACGGGCATTCGCGCGGATTTCCTCCGTGGGAGCAATGAGAGCTGAGAGCGCGATGATGCCGCTATCATTGAGGAGCTTCGCTACTTCCATCGTGCGCCGCACATTCTCCGAACGATCAAGAGAGGTGAACCCAAGATCTCTATTGAGACCCATCCGCATATTCTCCCCATCGAGCACCATCGCAATATTCCCTCCGGAGAAGAGTCGCTGCTCCAGGGCATGTGCAATTGTTGATTTTCCAGAGCCAGAGAACCCCGAGAAGAGGAGAGTGACTGGTTTCTGGTGCCAATTCTCGACCCGCTCCTCTACAGTAATCTCACCTTTCTCTTTCTGAAGGGTCCTGCTCGTTGGCTCCTTCTCCCAGTGCGTTCCATCTTCTAACTTTCGATCGAGGATCATGCCGGCGCCGACCGTGTGATTCGTCACGCGATCGATCAAGATGAATGATCCCATCGTACGGTTTCGCTTGTAACTATCGCAGGGAACTTTCTGATGGAGGTGAAGACCCACTCTCCCTATCGCATTGAGTGGGAGAGATTGCGCCTGCCTCCTATGGTGCGTGTTCACATCGAGCTCGTACCGGATGAATTCGATCACTCCTTTTGTCTCCATACGTCCAAGGCGTACGACGTACTCGGTCTTTGGCTCCAGTGGCTCCTCTCCAAAGGAAATGATGATAGCCTCCAAGTGATCCTCGAACGTTGGAACATTGTTCGGGTGCGCGAGCACATCTCCGCGCGAAATATCAAGCTCATCAGTGAGTGTGAGTGTGATCGCCTGACCTGCGAACGCTTCGGGGAGAGCCCCCTCGTAGGTATCGATGCGACGGATGCGTGAGTGCTTCCGTGAGGGGAAGATGATGACCTCGTCCCCCGGTCGCACGGTGCCAGAGCTCACCGTTCCGGCATACCCTCGGTACGAGGCATCGGGGCGCGAAACGAGCTGCACGGGAAAACGGAAATCGATCAGGTTTCTATCCGAAGCGATGTGTACGTTCTCGAGGAGGTAGAGGAGTGTCGCTCCCTGATACCAGAGGCACGCCTCACTCGCATGCACCACATTTGCACCGGTGAGTGCCGAGAGCGGGATGAAGTGGAGATCCGTGCAATCGAGTCGCGTTGCAAACTCAGTGAACTCGCTCCGTATCCTTTCGAAGACACGCTCATCATAGGAAACCACATCCATCTTATTCACCGCCACAATGACGTGGCGCACACCGCAGAGCGAGATGATGGTGCTATGGCGGCGCGTCTGCTCCGTGATGCCTTTGGTTGCATCCACGAGTACGAGCGCCATATCCGCGGATGATGCGGCTGTTGCCATGTTGCGCGTGTACTGGGTATGCCCCGGGACATCCGCAAGGATGAATTTTCGCTTCTTCGTGAAGAAGTATCGATGCGCGACATCAATCGTGATCCCCTGCTCTCGTTCCGCCTGCAACCCATCGAGGAGAAGAGCAGGATCTATGCCACCACCCGTCGTACCGTAGGTCTTGGAATCGGCTTCCAAAGAGGCAAGAACATCGGAGGCGAGGAGTCCGGCATCAAGCAGAAGTCTCCCAATGAGTGTGCTCTTGCCATCATCCACATTGCCGCACGTGAGGAGTCGCACGAGCTCCTTCTCTTCGTGAGCGGTGAGGAAGTCTTGAATATCTGCCGGTGAGGAGAGGTTGGCGAGTGACATAGAAATTAAAAATATCCTTCGCGCTTCTTCTGTTCCATCGAAGCCACTTGATCGGAATCAATCAAGCGATCACGACGCTCGGAAGTTTCGGCATTGAGGAGCTCGATGAGAATATCGTTGAGCGTGGTGGCATTCGATTCCACAGCACCGGAGAGTGGGTAGCAACCAAGTGTGCGGAAGCGCACCATCCGCTCCTCTGGTTTTTCGTTTTTTTCGAGCGGGAACCGATCGTCATCCACCATGATGAGTGTGTTACCGCGCTTCACAACGGGCCTTGGTGCCGCAAAGTAGAGCGGGACCACTGGAATTTGTTCGAGGAGGATGTAGTGCCACACATCAAACTCTGTCCAGTTACTTAAGGGGAATATGCGCATACTCTCGCCCTTATGAATGCGCGTGTTCCAGAGTCGCCAGAGTTCTGGTCTCTGGTTCTTTGGATCCCACCTGTGGTTTGGATCCCGGAAGGAGAACATGCGCTCCTTGGCACGTGATCGCTCCTCATCGCGTCTGGCTCCGCCGATTGCTGCATCGAATTCATACTTCCTGAGTGCCTGCTTTAAGGCTTCGGTCTTCATGATATCGGTGTAGACCGCGCTCCCGTGCGTGAATGGGGAGACTCCCTTCTTCAATCCTTCCTCATTCGTGTGCACAATGAGCTCCCACCCGAGCGTCTTCTTTATGAAGGAATCGCGGAAGGCGATCATCTCCTTAAACTTGTAGGTCGTATCGATGTGGAGAATGGGGAAAGGCGGCTTCCCCGGGTGAAACGCTTTGCGCGTGAGGTGTGCGAGGACCGAGGAATCCTTGCCAATCGAGTACATGAGCACAGGCTTCCGAAACGCTGCTGCGGTTTCCCGCAGAATCTCGATGCTTTCGGCTTCGAGCTCCCGGAGATGGGTGAGCGTATACGAGGACATGCAGTGGCAAAACATAGCAGGAACCACCTTTTTACGAAAGAAGAAGGAGACTGTTTTAGCCTCATTCCATTACACTGGAAGCAATGCAGCGACGGGAATGGCTCATCGGCATTGGTCTCCTCACGGCGACAACACTCCTCTTCTTCGGCGGGATCGAAGGGGCTCTGCGCCTCTCCGGCCTCGTGAAGATGAAGGATTACACACCGCCGATTTACGAGAGGAACAATAATCCAAAGATTAGTTATCAACTGAAACCAAACATGCGAGAACGCGCATTCCGAAACATCATGACGACGAATAGCCTCGGATTCCGTTCACCCGAGCGTGATCCTGCAAAACCACTGATCGCGCTCGTCGGCGATTCCATTACATTTGGCTACGGAGTCGCAGACGATGAAACCCTCGCTGCACATCTTCAAACATTCCTCCCGAATTTTGATATCCAGAACGCAGGGGTACCGGGGTATAACATCCGACAGGAAGCGGCCCTCTACAAAGAGAAGATTGC
>DATDWC010000095.1:0-4515 GCA_035289805.1 Candidatus Peribacterales bacterium
TGCTTCCCGATCTCATCGAGCGTTCCTGCGCCATGGGGCTCCAGGATTCTGTGATGTTTGCGGGGAAGGTATCACACACAGAAGCACGCAAGCTCTACACGCATGCGAGTTGCTTCGTGATGCCATCGATCTCGGAACCATTCGGGCTCGTGGCACTGGAAGCAATCGCCCATGGCACACCAGTGATTCTGAGTAAGCAATCGGGCGTACGGGAAGTTGTTCCACACTCTCTCCTCGTTGATTTCTGGGATACCGAAAAACTTGCCGATTGCATCCTCACAGTGATTCGCGAGGAGCCACTCGCCATGCAGCTCACCGCCGAAGCGCCACACGTCCTCTCGCATCTCACATGGGAGAACCAGGCAGCCAAAGTTCTCTCGATCTACGACAAGGCCCGTATCAACTTCTAAACCCTTGCCGGCCGTAGCTCCAAGAGGAGCGGAGGCTGGTAACAAACATTCATCCTCCCCTTCATTCCCATGACGCCCCCTCTCATCTCTTTCTACTTTCAAGTTCACCAGCCCTACCGCCTCCGGGATCTTCGGATTACGGAAATCGGTCGGGACAATGTGACGTACTTCGATGAGGAGAAGAACCGCGCGGTGTTCCGCAAAGTGGCAGAGAAGTGCTACCTCCCGGCAAACCGTTTGATGCTGGAACTTTTAAACCGCCACCCGAACTTTGCAATCTCCTACTCGCTCTCGGGCGTGTTTTTGGAGCAATGCGGCGAATACGGACAGGATGTTCTGGATTCGTTCCGTGCACTCGCAGCAACTGGAAAAGTGGAGTTCCTGGCAGAAACCTACTACCATTCGCTCTCCGCACTCACCTCGCTCGAGGAATTCTGTGAGCAGGTGGAGAAGCACGTCCACACGATCGAAACACTCTTTGGACAGCGACCCAAGGTATTCCGCAATACAGAGCTCGTCTTTAGTAACGAGATTGCAGAAATTGCGAGGCTCCTTGGGTTCCATGGAATTCTGGCAGAAGGCGCAGATCACTTGCTCCGTGGACGAACTCCCAATCAACCCTACACCATTCCAAAGTTTTCTCTGCCCGAGGCAACACAGAAGCTCATCAAGAAGCACAAAATCCATCGGAAGCCTGTAGAGGAAATTGCCGTCCTCCTTAAAAACTACCGCCTGAGTGATGACGTCGCCTTCCGCTTCTCGGATCGCTCATGGGTTGGCTTTCCACTGCATGCGGATACGTTCACTTCCTGGCTCACTTCGAGCGGTGGTCACTCAGTGAATTTGTACATGGACTACGAAACATTCGGCGAGCACCAGTGGGCAGATACCGGCATCTTTGAGTTCCTCCGCGCACTCCCACGCATGTGGGAACAGTGGAACATTGGAACAGAAACTCCGAGCAAAGTGATTGCGCTCTGGGGTGATCGTCCAAAGGAAACGTTCGATGCACACACCCATGTCTCGTGGGCGGATATCGAGCGCGATCTTTCTGCGTGGCGTGGAAACAGGATCCAGGAGGCAGCATTCGCAGGAATCTATGGATTGGAACAGGAAATCAAGCAGACAGAGGACGAAGCTCTCCTCCATATATGGCGCAAGCTCCAGACCTCGGATCACTTCTACTACATGTGCACCAAGTACTGGAACGATGGCGACGTGCACAAGTACTTCTCACCCTACGATTCTCCCTACGAAGCCTACAGACGTTACAGTCACGCGCTCTGCGACTTAAAAACCAGGCTCGAGAAAAGCAGCAAGCACCAAAAATCAAATTCCAAATAACTATCAAAAGCCAAATTCCAATGAACCCAATAATTTTCACACCATTGATCCAAAATCAGAATTCTAGAATTTGGAATTTTCTTCCACTGTATTAACAAATGCCGCGAAGCCTTGTTCTTGGTAACGGCAGTTTGCTCGCAACGTTCGATCAGAACCTGCTCCTGCGGGATCTCTACTACCCATACGTGGGGGAGGAGGATCACACGACCTATGGCCACAAGCATCGCGTGGGGTTCTCGATCGAGGGACAGCCGTTCTCGTGGTTGGATGATGGTTCCTGGAAAATCACACCAGGGTACGGAGATGACACTCTGATTGGTATTTCGCGCCTCACAAATGATCGCCTGGGCCTCATCATCGAGGCGCACGACTTTGTGCACAGCGTGAAGAATATCTTCGTGCGGAGGTTCTCGATTCACTCCACACATGCGGAGCCACGAACACTCAAAATCTACTTCCACCACGATCTCCACATGTACGGGGATAAGCAGAAGGATACTGCATTCTACGAACCCGCTACAAACTCTGTGATCCACTACCGCAAGAACCGCTACTTCCTGGTAGCGGGGCTCGCGGGGAATCAAGGTCTCACCTCTTTTACCACGGGCAAGAGCGAGTACCGGCAGCTCGAAGGTACCTGGCGCGATGCGGAGGATGGGCATTTGAGTCGGAATCCTATCGAACAGGGATCAGTCGATTCCACAGTCGAGCTCACGTGCACCGTACAGAATGACCATGAGGAAATAACGGAGTTCTGGCTCTGCGCAGGAAAACTCTTAAGTGATGTGCTTCTCCTTAATGATTATGTCCTCGAGGAGACAACGGAACAGATGGAGCGGAGTACCCGCAATTACTGGAAGAGCTGGGTACGCAAACAGCGCCAGACCTACGGATCACTCGATGATAAATTAGTGAACCTCTTTCGACGCAGCCTCCTTATTATCCGTACACAGACCGATAACCACGGCGGGATTCTGGCCGCAAACGATAGCGACATCATGCGCTTCAATCGCGATACCTACACCTACGTGTGGCCACGGGATGGCGCGTTTGTGGCCATGGCTATGGATGAAGCCGGCTACCACGAGATGACACGCCGATTCTTCCGTTTCTGCTGCGGCGTGCAATCTAAGGAAGGCTACATGCTCCATAAGTACAATCCCGATGGCACGCCGGGGTCCTCATGGCACCCCTGGTGGAAGAATGGGGAGATGCAGCTCCCGATCCAGGAGGATGAAACCGCACTCGTTCTCCATGCTGTCTGGCATCACTTCTCGCTCTACAACGACTTTGAGTGGCTCCAGGAAATGTACGAATGCTTCGTGAAGAAGGCTGCCGAGTTCATGATCAGCTACCGCGAGCAGAGCACCAACCTTCCCCTTGCAAGTTACGATCCCTGGGAGGAGCACAACGGCATCTTCAGCTACACATCGGCAACCGTACATGCGGGGCTCCTCGCTGCCGCCAACATTTGCCAGGCACTCGGCCATGTGAAGCACGCAGAGCGCTACCACACCGCAGCGGATGAAGTGCGGGAGGCAATTCTCTTCCACCTCTACGATGAAAAAGCAGGGCGCTTCGTAAAGAAAATCAAACGCAAAGATGGAAAGGAGATCGAGCGCGATCTCACGCCAGATGCAAGCTTAATGCTGATCTGGAAGCTTGGCTTACTTCCTCCTTCGGATCCCCGAATGTCCTCCACCATGAAGCAGGTGGAAGAAGCTCTCCGCGTGCGAACAAGCGTTGGGGGCTACGCACGCTACCCGCGCGATTTCTACCACTTTAATGAGCAGCACTCGGATGCGGTTCCAGGGAATCCCTGGATTATCACAACGCTCTGGATTGCCGAGTGGAAAATCGCTCTCGCAAAGACCCTCGATGATTTAAAGGAACCTCTCGCAACACTCCATTGGGTAGCGGATAAAGCAACTCCGGCTGGAATCCTCCCCGAGCAGATTGATCCGCATACGGGGGCACATCTCTCGGTCGCCCCCCTCACCTGGAGTCACGCCGTGTACGTGGAAACGTTTCTGATGTACTTGCAAAAAGAGATCGAATTGAGAGGAGCCGTATCCTGCCCAATCACAAAATAGGCGGAAGCAGGACGCTACGAAAGGAGCAAGAGAATATACGTTTTCACGTTGGAAAAAATTTCCCTGTGACTATCGAGTGCTTCGATTTCCCCGCGTGTGAACCAGCGGATTTCGCGCCCTTCGTGTTCCGCAAGCGAAATGGCTTGCGATTCATCAAGCGGCCGCGCAATGTAGAGAAAATCAATATGCTCGTGCGCCGGCTCGTTCCTTTCCTCACTCACGGGAATATTTTCGAGGAGGAGCGCGATGGGTTTCTTCAGCATCTTCCCCTCCTCTCGATTTTCTTTAAAAAGATCCAGAGATTCCTCTTCCACGATTTCGACATCGAGTCCTGTCTCTTCTTTACACTCACGCTTTGCAGCGTCTTCTGGCGTTTCATCGCTATCAATATGCCCACCGGGAGGCATCCATCGCTTAAGACGCTTGTGCCAGAGAAGCAGCGTGCGATTCTGTGAATCGATGATGAAAGCCGTTGCGGTGAAGTGACGATGCATACTCTGGTATCCTACCTCAGATGGTACTTATCGACTCTAACTCCACTGCACTGAAGATTAATGACCCTATGCCTCACTTCGAGCTCCCAGGGACAGATGGTCTTACGATTCGCTCCAAGGAGATCCGCGATCCTGTTCTCGTTGTGATCTTCACCTGCAATCATTGCCCCTATG
>DATDWC010000096.1:0-25877 GCA_035289805.1 Candidatus Peribacterales bacterium
CAGCGCCTGAATGAATCCGACGAAGACCTCGAGCCCCAAGAACGGCACAGGCAGAAGGTATGGGACAAGGAACGAAATCACCACGAGCAGAACCTCCCCTGCAAAGATATTGCCAAAGAGACGGAAGACAAAGGAGACAAGGCGTGCAAACTCTCCTACGAACTCAAGAATGCCAACCACCGTACCAATGCCGTAAGGTTTTTGCCACGGAGCGACGAGGTATTTTTTCATATGACCAATCATTCCTACAGAGGCGATCCCCAGAATCTGTGTTGCGATGACGGAGATGAGTGTGAATGCCAGGGTGACGTTTGCATCTGCATTCATGGAGCGGAGAATCGGAATCGCCACTTCTTCGCCGTTATGGATTCCCTGCACGGTAATGCTCCCTACTCCTGGAACGATGCCAAGCCAGTTTGCGAGGATGATAAAGAGGAAGAACGTTGCGATCATCGGGAACACGCGTCGTGTGAGCACCCGATCCTGCATCACGGAATCGATGAGGGAGAGGAGACCTTCGATGATGAGCTCCAGGAACGATTGAAAGCGATTTGGCACAAGTTTATAGCCGCGGAGCTTCCCGATGAGTGCAACCGCGATGAGGATAGCCATCGTGATCCACGCCATGATGAGGGTGTTTCGGACTCCGAAGTTCCCAATGTGGAACACCGTTTCGGAAGCCAGTGTGGGTGCGTGGATGGTGGCCATGGGAAGGGGCTAGGGCTTGGGCTGGGGCTCGGCGTTCTCTTCGAGCGAAGGAGCCGCAGCGACTGAATCGAGAAGCGGCTGAACACGGTGCCACACTGCAAGAGAGGATGAGATGAGTGCAACAGCGAGGCCAACAATCACAAAGAGAGGAGAGGTGCCAAAGTTCTTATCGAGGTATGCGCCACCGAATCCAAGGAGGAATGCGGGAACCGCGATCATGGTGCCAATTTCCCCTACAAGTCCAAGCATTTGGAACGCATTCATGGGCTCCTTCTTTTCGGCCGAGGGTGGAAATGTTGCAACCATCATGCTGCCTGTGATGGAGGAAGAGAGGACGGTGATCTTCGGATTGAGGGGCGTCTTCGCACACTCTTCAAGCGTGCAAGTTCACGCTCAAGAGCGGCAGTGGCATCTGCGAATGCTTCGGCATCTGTGCGCTTCTCCTGCATGAGTTTTTCCGCTGCCTCCTTTGCGCGAATCACGGCTTCCTCATCGGCAAGTTCATCAGCACTATCTGCTGTTCGGACGAGCACCTGCACCCCCGTCGAATCGACTTCGATGAGACCGCGGGAGACCGCGAAGAGATGCTCTCCCCCTTTCTCCCGTGCGATCAAACTGCCGGGGAGAATCGTGGAGACGAGGGGAATGTGCTTTGGGAGTACAGTGATTTCCCCATCGCCTGTCTCCACCGTGACGCTCTCCACGTCTCCTTCGTAGGCGGTTTTTTCCGGAGTGATGATGGCGAGGTGAAGCATCGAAATGGAAAATTGAGAATTGAAAATTAGGCATGAACTTCATCAATCCCGCCTTTCATATAGAAGGATTGCTCTGGGACAGAATCAAGTTCGCCATCGAGGATCATCTTGAAACTCTTCACGGTCTGCTCTCTCGTCACAAATTTTCCGGGCGTACCGGTGAAGGTCTCAGCGACGAAGAATGGCTGCGAGAGGAACTTCTGAATCTTGCGTGCGCGCTGCACGGTCTTCTTATCATCTTCGGAGAGCTCATCCATACCGAGAATCGCGATGATGTCCTGGAGCTCCTTGTAGCGCTGGAGAACTTTCTGCACAGCACGTGCGGTGTTGTAGTGCTCTTCCCCTACGATTTCCGGTGCGAGGATCGTGGATGTGGAATCGAGAGGATCCACAGCCGGATAGATACCGAGCTCCGCAAGGCTGCGTGTGAGCACGATCGTGGAATCGAGATGCCCGAACGTTGTTGCAGGAGCGGGATCGGTGAAGTCATCAGCGGGAACATAGATCGCCTGTACCGAGGTGATCGATCCCTTGTTCGTGGAAGCAATGCGCTCCTGCACTGCACCCATTTCCTGCGCCAAGGTCGGCTGGTAGCCGACAGCGGAGGGAATACGTCCAAGAAGTGCGGAAACTTCGGATCCAGCCTGCGTAAAGCGGAAGATGTTATCGATGAACACGAGCACATCACGCTGCTCTTCATCACGGAAGTATTCCGCGATCGAGAGTCCGGCGAGTGCCACCCGAAGGCGGGGTCCTGGGGGTTCGTTCATCTGCCCAAAGACGAGCGATGTTTTTTCCAGAACTCCGGATTCCTTCATTTCGTAGTAGAGATCGTTTCCTTCGCGGCTCCGCTCCCCTACTCCTGCAAATACTGAGTATCCGCCATGCTCCGCTGCAATGTTTCGAATCAGCTCCTTCACGATGACGGTCTTCCCCACGCCTGCTCCACCAAAGAGTCCTACTTTTCCTCCTTTAAGGATGGGGCAGATGAGATCAATGACTTTGATTCCGGTTTCCAGGATTTCCGTCGTGGTGGATTGATCGGTGAACTTGGGAGCCTCGCGGTGGATTGGGTAGTACTTCTTTGCTTTCACATTCGGGAGTCCATCAATCGGCTGACCTAGAACATTGAACATGCGACCGAGAGTCTCTGGCCCCACCGGCACCATGATCACCTCTCCTGTGTTTTTTACCTCTGAACCGCGTCGTAAGCCATCGGTGGATCCCATTGCGACTGTCCTCACCATTCCCTTACTTAAGTGCTGCTGCACCTCGAGTGTGAGTGTTCGATCGCTGATTGCGACTTCGAGCGCTGTGTAGATAGGAGGAAGCGCCGTGCCCTCCGGGAATTCGCAGTCGACGACCGCGCCGATAACTTGTGCGATAGAACCGTGTGATGATCCGTGGGGATTCATAGAAAAAGGAGTGAATGCAGCGCCTAGATACAGGAGGGGCGCAAAAATGGCAAGGGTGGCTGTTTTTTTGAGGGGATAGTTTTGACAGAATTATAGTAATAGTTTATAGTCACAACTATGAAACTCCTCAGCACCCAACCCGAAGACTATCCGGAGACACCTATTACCCGCGAGAAAAACCAAAATACCGGTCAGTTATGGTGGGCTGACGACGGCTTTCAAAAGGTAGAAGTCCGAGATTGTGGAGAGCGCCTTACCCAGTTCCCCCTTACTCAGGAACCACTCTACGATGGGGTAGATGAATTTGGCGGGAGAGAAACTCGTCGTGTTCTTGGTGGCGGTGTGAAAGGAAAAATCCTTCTGGTGCGTACTTCTGTAGCACGTCAGTTTGAGCAAGCAGATGAAGATCTCTATCGTCACTTTGGAGGTGATTATCGATACGTTGGACACGATACGTTCCGGCATTATAGGAGACAGATGAGTGCCTATGAGGGGGATTTCGAAGCAGCAAAAAAGAGATACAAGGTAGAAGGTGAATTAACAACAGAGCAGATCTATCTGATAGGGAAAGCAGCGAGCCAGATTTGTTCATGGGTTCCTCCACACAGAGATACTCAAGAATACAACTTAGTCGTTACGGAGCTCAGGAGAAATAGAGAATTCATAAGTACTATCGAAACTATCGCACAGCAAGCCAAATTAGGACAAGATCCAACTCCTGAAGAGGTGAGTCAGATCCTCTTTGAATACATCGCAATTTCCGCCAATGCAAAAACGGGCCTTGCAAAATATGCAGAGCTCACATTCAACTACGAGAATAACCCGCATGCCGGTGCCTCTGCAGTGGATGGCCTCTTACAGAAGAAGCGAAATGGTAAATGGGTGCCTCTGGCTGCATCACCCATGGATTACGTCGGTGTGGAATCAGCGTTGGATTACCTGGAGAATGATAAGAATTTCGATTCCTACCGTAAGCGCATTTCAGGAGCAGAGCACGATCCGCTTCTGCGAACTTGGGTGACACGTATGGGGTTTGATCCGGATAATTTCTCCTGGCAGGACTGGAAAATCCTGCGAGGAGCAAAACGCATCCATTACCATCTCTTTAATCATCTTGGTGCAACGTTCTATAGTGGAGAGAATCCGGCAGATGGTGGTGAACATTGGCACAGTGAACATGGACCCTATTACCACGACATACGAACGGGGGAACAACTGTACAGGAGACAAGGAACGGAAGTGTTTCAGTACACAGGAAATCCAGGTCACACATTCCAGAAAATGGGTGCGAGTGGCGTTGCAGTATATGGTGGAAAATGTGCTCACGACCGCGTAGAGGAGGAGTGGGGTGGTATCGAAGAATAGTGTGAAGAGGAATGACTCCGGTAACGCGTGTAGTTCATCATTTTAAAAAATGATGCACTGACCCTTGCAAGAAAAGATCTGAAGAAGTACCATATTTAGCACTCTCTTTTTTCATGAAAAGGGCATCTACTCTCACTTTCTCCGATATGAAAACGACCCCCGTGGGGGTGCGGTTTTTCTACACGATCGATGGCAAGAAGTACTCCTTCTTCCACTCGCTCAATTGGAAAAAAGTGAAGTTACAGAAAGAAGATGCAGAACTCATCTCTACCCACATCGGACTCTCGTTTTTGATCGATATCTCCCTCACCTGCCTGCCTAAAAACGTGGTGATCGAGACGGTGAAGTTACCTGCTCCGGCCCTCGCATTCTGGAAGAAGGTCTATAGCAGGATGGCGATGGAGCGTCTGTACGTGGAACAACTTCCACTCTCCGTCTTACAGAGCACATGGAAGAGTGGGAATAAAGCGAAGAGGAACCTTCGACCTATCAAGGCAAAAAGGAGTGAGGGCATTTTGCTTGCAATGAGTGGGGGGAAGGAATCCCTCACCGCGCTCAAGATTTTTGAGGAAATGAAGCTGAAACCTACTCTCTTCTTTCTTCAGTATCCCCTCTCTGCCATCGAACCCACAGGATTCTGGAGGAAGAAAGTACAGAAGGAACTCACGAAGAAGTACGAAGGAATTCGGCATCGCTCGGATATTACGAATACCCTCCCCATTCGACGTCGCTTCAAATGTACTCATGCCGATGGGTTCGATATGGGAGAAATCATCTTTGGCTCACTCCTTTACGCGGATCGCTATAGCTCCATTGTGATCGGGAACGAACTCAGTGCAAACTTTGGGAACTGCCTCTATGGGGGGAGAGAGGTGAACCACCAGTATGTAAAATCTATGGATCTCGCGAAGGATATCAATCATTACATCCATACCTACCTCCATAAGGATTTCACCTACTTCTCCCCTTTCTTTGGATATTACGAGTATCCGATCGCGAAGATGTTCACGGTGAACCGGCGCTACTTTGATGTCTGGAATTCCTGTAACCGCGGAACCACGGAGAAGAAATTCTGCTGCGAATGCCCCAAGTGCGCGTTCACCTACATGATGCTCCTCGCATTCACGAGTAAGAAGTTTTTAGAAGCGTACTTCTGGAAAGATCCCACACTTGATCTCCCACTCACGAAGCCCCTGTTTGAATATAACGATTCTCCCAAACCCTTAGAATGCGTGGGAGAGAAGAAAGAGGTGTGGTTTGCGCTCGAGAAGATCTATAAGGAGAAGAAGGACCAAAGTTCCCCTACAATGAATTACTTCCTCTCGGACGTATACCCAAAGGTGCGATCCAGAATGAAGAAGATTGGGAAAGAACTCATGGAAGAGCACACGGATTTTTTCTATGTTCCAGCTCCTCTTCGCGCCTCTCTTCAAAAAGCCTGTAGGCGTATGCTCCACTCTTCCCTATGAATCATTCTTCCCTCATCGAGTCATACGTGAGTGATACCGATCGCTCGGTGGAGAGTTGGCTCTATACTCACTTTCCGGAAGCAATCTCTCGCTCAATCTCCAAGGAAGCTCTTCAAGAACACGATCTCACAGGATTTTTTGATGCAAAGGATCACTACTACGCGGAGCTCCTTGATCTCCTCCTGCCGCACCTCACAGAAGATTCCCTCTTCCTCGATATGGGGTGTGCAGTTGGTAGACTCGCCCTGGAGCTTGGAAACCATGTGAAGCATGCATACGGCATTGATCCGTCTCCTGCCTGCATCGATGCCGCAAAAACAATCGCAAAAACAGGATCATTTGCGATCCCCCTCGGGGAAATTTCTGTTCCTGAATTTGCGTCGTCACACTCTGAATTTATTGTGGGCGATGACGCATCTCATCCTTTTGCACCCGAGACCTTTGATGTGGTCTGCTGCTCATCTGTGATTGACCGGGTTCCGAATGCGGAAGTTTTCCTCAAGAGAGTGTATCCGCTCGTGCGTAGTGGAGGATTCCTTGTTATCACAGATCCATTCGATTGGAATCCCGAATATTCAAAGGAAGAATTCTGGCTTGGCCATGGGGCATTCGGAACAAACAAGGGTAAAGCAGAGGTTGCCTTGAGTGAGCTCCTTATGAGGAATGGCTTCGAGCGGGTCGAGGAAAGAAATATTCCGTGGCGCACCTATTCCCACAGGAGAAACCATAAGGTGTGGATGGTCTATGCCGCTGTGTACCGTAAGAGCTCCCATTCCTAATGGTATGTGCCGCATCTTCTCCCCCATCCATCACTTCTTTGCTCCTCAAGCAGATCGTCATCAATTTTTTAGAGCTTTAGGAATGCTCTTTGCAATTCCAAAGTATCAGTATGGAGGAAGCATTGAAAAGCTAGAACAGAGCATTGCAAAAACTTTCCACCACGATGCGTTCCTCTTCTGTACGGGAACAGATGCACTCGTCGCAATACTCAAAACTCTGAACCTCCAGAAAGAAGATGAATTGATTGTGCCCGCTTACACCTGTTTCTCACCAGGGGGCGCCGTCACTGCTGCAGGGGGAACGGTGGTCTTTACCGATGTCTCCCCGCACACTCTCTCGCTCTCCTTCTCCGCGATCGAGAAATCGCTTTCCTCGAAAACACGCGCAATCATTGCCCAGCACACTTTTGGTATCCCCGCGGAAGAGATGGCGGCCCTGCGTGATCTCTGTGACCGCAGGAAGATTCTTCTTATCGAGGACTGCGCGCACCTTGTTCCCGATGGAGAGGTGCATTCCATTGGAACCTACGGCCATGCAGTGATTTTGAGTTTTGGGAGGTACAAGGCGATTTCTGGTATGGCGGGTGGTGCCGTGATCTGTAACGACAGCGCACTCGCAGCAAAGGTGCGGGAAATCCAAAAAAACTCGCTCATGATTGAGCAATCGGTGATTGCGAGGCTCCTCCTCTACCCTATTCTCTTCCCCCTTGCGCGCCCATTCATTGGGATAGGTATTGGCACACTCGGGCTCTGGCTCTGCAAAAAGTTCCATATCCTCCTCATTGGTTCCACACCCGATGAACTTGGGTGGAAGGTTGGCGAGACAACCTACCGCATCCCGAATGCCTGCGCATTCCTGGCACTTGATCAATGGGAACAACGCGCGGAAATCAATGACCTCCGGAGAAATCTCACCCGCTACTACCGGGAGCAGGCAGAGCTGAATCACTGGATATTCCCCTCCTCAATTACAGACAATCTTCCCTTGCAGAAATTCCCCATCTTTCTCCCTGGTGCGGAACGAATGCGACGTGCACTGAGACGAAAAAATATTCACCTCTACGATGGCTGCTGGAGCAGGGCTCACCTTACGGAGAGCGGAACTCTCGCCTACCTCTACCTCCATCAAGAACTCCTCCAAGGCGAGCGAGGAGCCTCTGCCATGATGCTGCCGATTCATAGTACGATGAGCCTTAGGAAGGCGAAGCAACTTATTAAAGAACTCATCAAGCTCACCCACACCAAAGACGAACACGATGCCTATTACGAAGCTCCTTCATACCCAGAAGTGAACGCGTACGCACTCTAGCTCTCCTTAGACGAGAGCGAGCCTCGACGCAGTGAATGCGGGGGTATTTGCAGTCTGGAACTCTTCCCCCAGGGGGCAGACATCGAGAACCAAGGTCTTAAAGAGTTCCTCCATGCGACGAACAACTGCGGTAGGAGTTTCGCCCGTGACGAGCACCCATCCTGCCACCTCGTAGCCATCCGGGGGAACGGCGATCGAATCGCCCACCTTGCTCCCGACAAACATATCAAACACATCCGGCTGCGCGCGGAGCTCTTCGAACCCTTCCATCGCGGTGATCGTTCCACTGATCTGGGGGATGAAGTACTTGGCAAATGCGGCGAGGGGCTTCTCCGCCAGTCGCTCGGAAAACGGTTTTCCAAGCGCTACCTCACAACCAGCCTTCACCATGTTGAATCCCGTGGATGCAAGCACGCTACTGAAGATATCGTCGCCACCCATGCGGGAGGCAATCTCAATCACCTGTGGTCCGCGGCTACTCATCTTGATCTCGACGTGCGCAAGGCTATCGCGCACTCCGAGTGCAATGAGCGCGCTCTTCGTTTCCTCTTCGATTGCTGTGCGGACTTCGAGAGGGACGCGCGGTGGGGTGATATCCCCTGTCTCCACAAAGAACGGGAGTTGCATCTTGGTCTTCTCGTGAATGCAGATCACATTTGGAACACTGTTCTGGATCACGCATTCCACGCTGAACTCGGTACCATCCACGTACTCCTGGTAGACGAATGTGCCGCACTCCACAGTCTGCATTCCTTCGTAGGGGTGCTCTTTGTAGCTCTTCGAAATGTAATCGTACTGCTCGATGGCCTTCAACGCATTCGGTACATAGACCACGTAGAGACTATCGGAGCCATAGAGAGGTTTCATGATTGCGGGGAATCCGACTGTCCGCATGGCCTCATGGAGATCTTCATTCGAGCGGATGAGCTTCTGGCGCACACCGTTGCATCCTTTTTTACGGAAGGTCTCGTGCATTGCGTATTTGCTCCTCGTGAGAAATCCGGTTTCGATACTGTTCCCCACAAATCCAAACTCCTTGCAAATCCTTGCATGGAGCGGAATCTCCTCCTCCCAGAATGTAATCGCACCATTCGGAGGGTTCTTCATCCTGGCAAAGGACTCT
The DNA here is from genome assembly GCA_035289805.1 of Candidatus Peribacterales bacterium. GTDB lineage: Bacteria > Patescibacteriota > Gracilibacteria > Peribacterales > Peribacteraceae > DATDWC01. The sequence goes on from DATDWC010000096.1 coordinate 8,924, forward strand.
CGCAGAGCCTCTATAATAAAGTCCTGGGGGGCTTTTTCCGGGACAATGATCCACTCATCCACGTAGGGCCTGGCCCAGTCTGCAACCTCTGTGTGGAGCACAACAACCCGAAGCCCCAATTCCTTCATAATGCGTGGAATAAAGGCTTTCTTGGCAGATCCTATATTCACCAAAAGAATAGTAAGACCCTTGAGGAGTGGTTTTTCCAATGGTTGTGAGGGGGTAGGAATAGTATGTAGTAACATAAAATGCAATTTTGTGAAGTGTACGTCCTCCGTAGGAAAAAATCAAGGGTCAGTGGAGAAGACCTTGGGGAGCGCAGGGAGGGGTATTTCTAGGGACACCCTTTGGAAACCCTCCTCTTAGACGTGCCTCGGAATCGAATGAATGACAGGAATCGGCATGATACGTTTCCTTAACTTTAAGAAATCCAGTGGATGCTGGAGTGCCGCCGGAATCGAGAGTTGCTCAATCATCAGCCCACAGAGAATGAAGATCCCTCCCACTATCTGATACGAAGCGATCTGCTCACCCAAGATCAAGTGAGCAAAGATAATGCCAGAGAGTGGATTACCGATATCAATGAGTGAGAGTGTAGTTGCAGGGAGGCGCTCAATCGCTTCGTAGAAAAACGTGAGATTTAAGTAGCGAGAGAAGAAAGCGAATGCCACGAGGAGCGCCACCTTTTCCAAGGGGAACGCTTTGACCTCTGCAAGAAAGGAATAGTGGAAGAAGAGGCTGATGAAGAACGCTGCTGCAATCCCGACGATATTCCTGATCACAATTGTGAGCTCGGGCATGACGTGCGAAAGGTGCTTCTTAAAGAGAATGGCGCCCAATGCATAGGTAAAGGACCCAAGCAGAATGAGGAGATCTCCCACATGCATTGCAGAAGTCCCATCCATCGGGATCAAATTAATGATCGCGACACCAAAAAGCACCGTCGCTGCACCTACAACCTGGGTCCGCGTGAGTGTTTCCCGGAGGAACAACCTTGCAAGGACAATGATGAAAATGATTTCCATCGAAGACAGAATAGAAGCATTGATTGCCGAGGTGCGGGCAAGTCCAGAGAACCAGAGGAACGGCGCAATGACGGAATTTAAAATACCAATAAGGGCAGAAAACCAGAGCGATCGGGTATCCATTTCCAGTAACTTTTTAAGAAGTGGCGCAAGACCAAATGTCATGATGATGAAAACCGCAGTGAGTGCTTCGCTCAATATGAGGAGCGTCACCGGCGAAAGGAACGGCGTGAGACCTTTGGCAAGAGCACTGTACGTCCCACCCCACATCAATGCTCCAAATGCGAGCATCAAACCAAGCCTCCGCTGATCCATTTTTGGCTTCTGTTTCATGGGTATGTGTTAATTACATTATAACACTTTTGTCACAAAATTGCTATTCTCTCCTCAGGTGATCAGGAGGGCAGAAACTTACAATACGAAAATGGCGAGAGGGGTCACCCTCCTTGACTTTGATCGGTGCTTCCCTAGGCTAATGCCAGTTTTAAATGGAGGAGAGCCACTCCTCTGCAGTTTTTCTTTACTTACCTTCCTTTCCTTTCATCATGGCACTCACCCTCGAACTCTTTGCTCCCGCTATTGGCATTTTGGGACTCCTTTGGAGCCTCGTTTTCTGGCATGGGGTAAAGAAGGGGGGAAACGGAACGCCAGCAATGCAGAAAGTTGCTGCTGCTATTTTAAAAGGCTCGAACGCATTCGTGAGACGGCAATATAGGACGATCGCCATTTTGTGCTTGATCGTCGGCGTGGGAATTACGGTTGCATACGGGGTGACGGGTGGAGCGGAAGGGTGGACAAAAGGATATGAAGTTGGCGGATCGTTCCTCCTTGGCGCGGTGCTTTCCGGGCTTTCCGGCATTGTTTCGATGATTGTTGCAACGCGCGCAAATTTGAAGACTGCTGATGCATCCACCCATGGAATTGATGCAGCGCTCAAAATGGCGCTCCGGAGCGGCACGGTTTCCGCAATCGTGATCACGGCACTCTCACTACTTGGAATCTCTGGCCTCTATCTCCTCTATAAGTTTGGTCTCAATCGATCAGTGGAGAGCATTCCCGCACTCATCGTCGGCTATGGATTCGGCGCATCGTTCGTGGCGCTCTTCGCACAGCTTGGCGGAGGGATCTACACGAAGGCCGCTGACGTTGGCGCAGATCTCGTCGGGAAAATTGAAGCAGGTATTCCAGAGGATGACCCAAGAAATCCCGCAGTGATTGCCGATCTCGTCGGTGATAACGTTGGTGATTGCGCAGGTCGCGGTGCGGATTTGTTTGAATCGATTTCCGCAGAAAACATCGGCGCCATGGTGCTTGGCGCTGCGCTCTACCCGTACTTTGGCATTAAGGGAGTTCTCTTCCCTCTCGTCTTCCGCGCACTCGGTCTCATTGCTTCCGTAATCGGTGTCTATACCGTGAAGGTAAAGAAGAACGATACGCCGATGAAGGCAATGACACGTGGATTCTGGGTGACGGCAGTGCTCACCTCGATCGCTCTATATTTCACTTCTCACTACATGTTTTCGACGGCCCATCTCCTCGTTGAGCCAGGGTCGAAAGCTCTTTCGGGTGAATCCATGTTCAGCGTCCAGACATGGTACTTCTTCGCAGGAATCGTCGGCGTACTCTGCTCGATCGCCTTCGTCTACATCACAGATTACTACACGGGGAAGCAGCACCGCCCGGTGCAGGCGATCGCAAAGGCCTCGACCACGGGTCATGCGACAAATATTATCGAGGGAACAGCAATTGGTATGGAATCCACGGCGCTCTCGGTGCTCGCGGTGTGCGCGGCACTTTACGGATCCTACTGGTTCGGTTCGCAGACTGGCCTTTTACATGGCGGCATTTATGGAACAGCGGTTGCGACCATGGGCATGCTCGCAGTTGTTGGCTACGTGCTTGCGATGGATATGTTTGGACCGATTACGGATAACGCAGGTGGCATCGTGGAGATGAGCAAAGCTCCGGAAAATATGAGAGTAGTAACAGATGAACTCGATGCCTGTGGTAACACAACGAAGGCTCTCACCAAAGGGTACGCGGTGGGCTCCGCGGCGCTCGCAGCATTCCTCCTCTTCTCCGCATTTTTGGAGGAAGCGAAACTTACGGTCGTCGATCTTGCAAAGGTAGAAGTGTTCATCGGCGCGTTCCTCGGCGCTATGGTCGTGTTCTTCTTCACCTCGCTCGCTATGCGCTCCGTGGGTCGTGCTGCAGGAGTGATTGTGGAGGAAGTGCGCCGCCAGTTCCGCGAGAAGAAGGGAATCATGGAGGGGCACGAAGATCCTGATTACGCCGCATGTGTGGATATCGCGACACGAGCTGCGTTAAAAGAGATGATTCTCCCCGGAATCGTCGCAATTGTTGCTCCAGTGATTGTCGGCGTTGTATTCCGTGCGGAAGCAGCTGCGGGACTCTTGATGGTCGGTACGATTGTCGGTGTGATTCTCGCCTGCTACCTGAATAACGCTGGTGGCGCATGGGATAACGCGAAGAAGTACATCGAAGGAGGCGCCTACGGCGGTAAGAAGAGTTTTGCTCACCAAGCTGCAGTCACAGGTGATACCGTTGGTGATCCCTTTAAGGATACAGCGGGTCCCTCGCTCCACGTTTTGATCAAGCTCTTCTCCACTCTCACTCTCGCACTCGCGACATTGTTTATATAAATGAGGCGATCATTCCATAGCAAATCCTTTACACCCGGGCGTAGAAACCCCGGGTGTTTTTTTATCGAAGCGCATTCTTTTCTCAGAGGAATGAATGAAATTAAAACAGCCCCAAGTCTCTCGACAAATTCGGAGAAAGGAGATATACTTCGCGTCTATGCAAACACGCCCCCTCGAAGAATTCATTACTCATGCAAGGAAGAAAGGCATGGATCACGCAACGATCAGGATGCTCCTCCTCTCCTCAGGTTGGAAGGAGCGTGATGTGGCACAAGCGCTCTCCGCAGAGGGGCTCGATATGCCGGTACCGGTACCACCGGATGCCGGGGGAGCCAGAGATGCGTTCTTCCATTTGATCAGCTTTGCAGCACTCTACACGCTTGTGATTAGCTCCATTGCTCTCTTCTTCCAGTACATTGAACGATTATTCCCCGATCCCGCGACGGATTACAGTTACTCGATCAATAATTTCTCTGGCATTCGCTGGGGGATGGCTGCAGTGCTCGTCTCCTTTCCACTGCTTCTCTGGATGTCCAAAATCATCCAGGGGGAAATGCGTAAACATCCGGAGAAGTCGTGGAGCGGTGTGCGGCGGTGGCTCACCTACATCACGCTCTTCGTTGCTGCCTGCGCAATGATGGGCGATGTGATCACGCTCATCTTCTCGCTCCTCGAGGGTGAACTCTCACTTCGATTCCTTCTCAAAGTCCTCACAGTGTTCGTCTCCGCGGGTCTCACATTCACCTACTACTTTCTGGCACTCAAAACTTCTCCTGCTTCGGCGGCTTCCAAGCAACTTAATGTGAGCTTCCTCACAATGACCTCCGTGATCGTTGCCATTGCAATCGTCTGGGGACTCGTCCTCTCTGGTTCCCCAGCTGCGCAGCGCCTCCGGAGGTTCGATGAGAAGCGCATCGAACATCTACGAGTCATCCACCAGGAAATTCTGAATATTGTCTTTAACGGGCAACCCTACCCTCCCGATGCTTCGCCGCAACAACCACTCCCCTCCTCCCTTGAGGAAGTGGTAGCCAAAGCTGTGTATCAACGGCCGGAAATTTTTGATCCAGAAACCGGGATGCCCTACGAATATCGCGTCGTGAACAGCACCACCTACGAGTTCTGCGCCACATTCTCTACAGTGCGGAACGATCAATACGATATTCAGTGGAACCATCCTGCGGGACGTTACTGCTTTACGCGAGATGTGACGGATATGAAGGTGAGGTAGAAACCCTTCCCTCCTCTGCTATGCTTTCCAGCGTGCATTCCCCATTCCGTCTCCTCCTCGGCACCCTCGCAGTCTTTGGAATCGGTATCGTGACGGGTAATGCAATTGCGCAGCGCTCTGCTCGTTCATCTTTTTTTTCCGATGTGGAAGTGGGAACAGAAGCAGGGGACGCGATCTCTCGGTATGCCTCGCTTGGAATGATGCAGGGGTATGGGAATGGCCTCTTTGGTCCACAGGACGAAATCACGCGAGCACAGGCAGCAATCCTCTTTGCACGAATAGAAGATCGTCTGATTGCACCACTCCGGGAGCAAGTGGAGGAGTTGCGAAAAGCTCTCGATCTCGGCTCTTGTGGCGATGGAATGGTGCAGACAGGAGAGGAATGCGACGATCAGAACAATTTTGATGATGATGGCTGTTCGCATGCTTGTCTCCATGAGATTTTTTTTAATGAGGGATGCCCGGGAGGGTACAAAATCGGAGAGGGCTTCCCTTCTCCCGACGGCTGTAATTCATGTGTGTGTACAAGTAGTGGCCCCGCATGCACCAAGATGTTCTGCCCCCCACCGGAGCCAGAACCTATTCCAGAACCAGAGCCAACACCTGAGCCCGAACCTGAGCCCCAATCCCCTCCTCTCTGCGGCAACGGTATCTGCGAACTCTACGAAAACGTCCTCCCTCCCCATCGCCGATTCCACTGCCCAGAGGATTGTACCGGCGCAGAGCCGCAGCACGAATGCGCAGCAAAAAAGCAGACACTTCTTCAGCTCAATGCAGAGGACACCAAGTGCGGCTCCACAGCAGATTGCATCATGGTTCGCCAGAGCTGCCCGCATATTACCTGTGGCATTGCCGTCAATAAATCAAACTATCCAAGCTTCGTACTTGCTATGGACGACACCCTCGAAACCTGCAGACGCGAGGGTTCCACCCCGCAGTGTGTTCTCTGCTCCTACAACGCCGCAGTCTGCGAGAACGGGCAGTGCATCGTAAAGAAGGAACGGGAGTAATCAGGGCATTTGCTGCAATGCCCTGCGAGCAGTCACATTCTCCGGATCTCTTTTCAGTATTTCCTTGAACATCTTCTTCGATTCATCAATAGCACCCTGCGAATAGAGAAGGATTCCCAAATTGATCCTTGCAGCAATGCTCTCCGGTGCAATCGTAAGTGTTGCGCGGTAGGCCTGGATCGCATCTTCCTCTCTTCCCAACTTTGTAAAATCAACTCCAAGATTAAAGTACGCCTGCACAAAGTGAGAATCTGCTTCGATCGCCTTCTGGTACATCGGAATGGAATGTTCGTAATCACCGGCAGCAGAGTAGATGGCACCCATATTGCTGTAGGCCTCCGCATACTCTGGATCCCGGTCGATTGCATCACGGTACGCCTGGAACGCCTTCTCGTAATCCCCTGCCTCCGCATACACAAGGCCCATGCCAAAATAGGGCTCTGCATCTTCGGGATTCATCTCGATTGCCTGCCTATAGATTTCGAGTGCTTCCAGAATTCTCCCCTCCTTTCGATAGACCGCTCCCAGGTTACTGTATGTTCGCGGTCGCGGACTTATTGCAATCGCTTTCTTGAACATTGCGATTGCCTCCTCCATGCGCTCTTGCCGCCTGTAGACATTCCCAAGGTTATTGTAGGCGCGCGCGTTTGATGCAGGGTACTGAGCTTTAGCATGTGCAAAGAGTGCTTCTGAATTCTTCCAGACCATGGATTGTTTGAATGCGAGCACGCTGAAGAGGAGGAGAACGAGACCCAAAAGCCCTCTCCGGAGGGTTTCCTGAGATATTATACTATTCAATTGAATAGTATACCTTTCAATCCGGGGGGAGGAGAGGAGGGAGAGTACGAGAAAGAAAATCCCAATCGATCCAAGGTACGCGTAGCGATCCGAGGCAAAGAAGTAATCGCCGTCCTTCGCAAAGTTCTGGAAGCTCGGGGAAATCATGAGGAAGAAGAAAAGCACCCCAAACACAATCTCCCGGTATCGCCGTAAAAGAAAAACCAGAGCGGCTACGGCGATCACAATGAGGAGAGGCAGAGCGTACTCGGGATACATTGGATCAATGCCTCTTTCGATCGGGTACAGCACCGAGAGCGATGTCGGCACAAAGAGTTTCTGAATATAGAACACAGTGCTGCGGGCAGCCATGAGGATGGTCTGGAGGATCGTGACTCCTTCGAATCCTTCCCGCTTTCCATAGAGCGCAATGAGACCAAAGAGGAAGGCGAGGAGGAAATACGGAACTTTTTCGGTGAGCGTCTGCTTTGTAATTTTCCTGCCTTCGTAGAAATCAATGAGAATGAGGATGAAGGGGAGCAGAATGATACTCACCTTGGAGAGAAGACCGAGAAGAAAAAAAATGACACTGGCCCAATAGGTGACGAGAGGTGACAGAACAGAAGTGACAAGAGGTGATGAGTGGTGATGAGAGGGCACAAGAAGTTCTCTTGTCCCTTCTGGTCCCCTCTTGTCCCTTCTCGTCACTTTTTCCCAAAGCACATACATCACTAAACTTAAAAGAAAGAAGAACCCCGAGAGCACATCTTTCCGTGCGCTTGCCCATACAACGGCCTCCGTATGGAGAGGATGCACGGCAAAGAGAAGACCGCAGAAGAGGCTCATCCACTTTTTTCCTGTGAGGAGGAAAACAAACAAGAAAACGAGGAGTGCATTGAGTGTATGGAGGATAAGGTTTGTAAGGTGAAACATGAATGGGTTCTGTCCGGAAATGAGGTAATCGAATTGGTAGGTGAGAAACGTGAGTGGTATGTAGAGCTCCGGATCAAAGTGCGTAAAGATCCATGCGAGTGATCGTGGCGAGATCTCCCTGATCGCTACGTTTTCGGTAATGAGGAGGCCATCATCAAAGCGGACAAACTCATTGAAGAGCGATGTTCCATAGATCGCAAAGGTGAGAGCAAAGAAGCACCCTGCAATGATGAGGAGAGTTTTGCGGGGAGGCAGAGAAAATAAAGCCACACGATGATTCATGTGAGTATCATACGCCCTCCCCCTAACCCCCTCCGCATTCATCTACTTCAATACATTTTGCATTGCGGCATCTGAATATTGAGGAAGGATGCGGAGGGGGCTGCCCTTATCTCACCTTCCGCACCCAATACACCGGCACAATCGCTGCACTCAGGAGGAAGAGAATCCAGAGTTCTGGTCCTGTTGCGGGTGCATGGTGAACCGGAGTGACAGAGGTAGAAGAAGATGGAGGCGCTGCTCTATGCATGGGAATAGAAACCATGGGAGAGAGATCCGGCACGAGCGGACTCCCCACGGTAAAGCGGTTCACACGGAGCATTGTGGGCCAGAGACCAGGCAAAGTTTTCCTTTCTGCTAACCCAAGATCAACCGTAGGAGAGAGAAGCGTGACCGTATTCACGACGGGCGAAGGAGAAGAAACTGAGGAGGAAGAAGCAGAGGAAGAAGAAACAGAAGAGGGAGAAGAACTGGTCGAAGCCCCCTTTGAGCTTGTCGAGAGTGTTCCTGTAGGAAGTGGTGAAGGAGTGATCTGCTCTGGAACTTCTGGGAGTGACGGAACCAGAATCTCCTCCGGTGAGGAAGAGTTCTGCGAGAAAGAGGAAGCGCTCCCCTGCGATGTACCTCCCACACGAAGCGTGCCCCGCCGGAGCGGATTAAATCCACTGATCAGAATCACTTCCTTGCCTGCGGCGGCTTCAGGCACAGAAATACGCTGTGATCCGCTTGGTGGAATAGAAGGAGTGGCAATGAGCGGTGCTCCGGTTGTGGGATCCGGGAGCTCGGATCGATACTGCTCTACAGTCGAGAGAGTGTTCTGGAGCTCCAGAACATCACCAGGCAGAACGTTCACCTCCGTAAAACCCTCCTCTGTGAGCGTCACCGTGTAATCCGGAGTCTGATCCGCAATGATATTCGCCTGAAGAAAATTAAGACCCTGGAGAAAGAGGACCGAAACGAGGACAGCTGTTCCACCCCCGAGGGTCGCAAATATCGCAAGGCGAGAGTTCGAGAGTTTCCCCTCTTCCACTCGGATTCTATGAGGAGCTGCGGGGGAAACTTCAGCGACTTCTCCACTCGCTACTTCCTCAACGAATGGCACAACCTGCTCCTCCGGGGGTAGATCCGGTTCCGTAGTAGTCCAATTGGGATTCACATCGTGCTTCATACGTTACGGAGAATGCGTCTGCGGAAGAAGAATGATCCAAAACCCGCAAGCAGAGCGATCACGGCAAGAACAATGATGGCGGTGAGCGGCATACCGGTGCCCACGGGCACACCCCCATTTCCTGGTTTCACATTTCCGTTCTCAGCGAGCGTAAAGGGAGCTGTGGAGCTTGCAGAATCCCCCACGGTTACTGCTACCTCATCGCTGTATTCGGAATCTTGAGCCCCCGCATTGAACGCGGTGAGCGCAAAGTACATGCGGGTTCCAGGGGGCAAATTACGGATCGTGACGCCGGTAGTTTCCGAGGAAATTGTTCTCCGCTGGATGTAGCGACCGGAAACCGTTCCGTAGTAGATGTTGTAACCAACAACCCTTGGATCGAGGAGTGCATTCCAGATTAAAAATACCTGATCGTCCTTGGTCATCACACGGAGTCCCTGCGGACGGAGTACTGCAAATGTGGGATCGGTGAGAGGAGGAGTTATAGGGGGAATGGTAGGCGGGTTCGTGGGAGGGTTCACCGGTGGATTCGTCACCGGAGGAATGACCGGTGGATTCGTGGAAGGTGGGATGACGCTTGGCGGTGGATTCTCCCCAAAGTAGAGCCGAAGCTCACGCGGGCGTGTCTTCAGCACATTCACAGTCCGACCTTCTTCAATCACGAGGACCTTGGTCTTCCCCTCCTGACCAAGAAGGCTGAACTCATGGAAACTCACCAGAGAGGAAATATCGGTCATCTCCTTAAGAACCTGGAACGTAATCCGCGCAAACGCGATTTCGCTCTCCCGCATACCACCGGAAACATTGCTGGCACCGATTTTTACGACACCGCTCTCGGGTGCAAACCCACTCTCGCCTGGTGCAACGAGCGGAAAGCGATCACTGATCTTCACCTCCAAACCTTTCAGGATCTTGGAATCGTACTTCACCCAGCTCTGCACCGATTGCAGAGACTGGCCCGTCGGATTCTGGAGCACAATATCGATATCGAGTGTATCCCCCACATTCAAACCATTCGTAATGAATGTTTCACTATCGTAGAGAGGGAAATCCGGGCAATTTGCTACCTCGCAGTGCGGACGCAACTTGATGAGGACGTTCGCTTCTGCAGCAACCGCAGGCGGAGGCAGGAGGAAGAACGTCATCGCAAACGAGAGAATCGCAGCAATGCGGATCGCAGAGAGCCTTCGATTGGCGAAGAGTATTGTCATAGCTCGAGGGAAGGGGGTGCCTGAAGCAGGTTCTTTACCGATTGCCCATCGAGGGAAAGCACCGCCGTGTGTCCATCTCCGCCTTCGCGCCAATCGTAGAATGTGAGCGTTGGAGTGGATGAGGATTCCATCGTGAACGTTGCAAGGGTCATCAGAGAATCTGTGATCGGCTCGCGTGTGGCAGCACCGATGCGAACGAATCCTTCCTCCATATCGATGTCACGCTCGTTTGGTGCAAAGAGCGTCAATCGACCATCTTCGATTGTGAGATCGGAGACCTGAACAGTTTCTGGATCGAATCTCACCCAAGCCCGTATGGATTGGATCGGGGCGTGCGTGGGATTCTGAATCAGAATACCTACTCTCTTGGTATCACCGGAATTCTCAAGTAGACGAAGCACCATGCGTACTCCCTCGGGGGAAGCACTATGCGTAAGCGCACGTTCGGCACGTGGCTCCCGTCCGGAACAGGAGAGGAGGAGCAGAATGCCGATGGTGGAGAGGAGGAGACGCATTGTTAGAAGCGAAGATCGGGAAGCTCACCGCCGAGGGGGCTTCGATTTGTTCCCCCGCGCGAAGAAGAAGATTGTCGACCGCCAAACTGGAATCCACTCCCCTCTTCTTCCTCCTCTGTTGCACCGAAGGGAAGGAGTGTTTCGATATCCTGCAAATCGTATTCGGTGTTATAGACCGCCGAAAAGAGCGCAAAATCAGCAAAGTCTACTCTGCCATCATGGTTTAAGTCAGCAGTCGGCAGAATGATCGGGCCCGCAGCTTGATGCGAACGGAAGATCGCAATGAAAATCTTCTCGACGCCAGGATCCGGAGCTTCGATGAGACCTGGCGCGAGAACACCCTCGATGCGGAGTCTGTAGCGATCACCTTCCCGCAGTGGTTCTACGAGGAGAAGGAGCACCTTCCCACCTTCGGTGAGGATGCTATCGCGGATACGACGCGATTCTCCTGTGACGATGGAGACGAGTGATGCACGAGCAGAGAGGAGATCGGGGTGAACACTGCTTGGGAGCACCGGCTCCTTAAAGCGTACGGAGAGGTGTTCTGCATCCAGTGCATCCACTCTTTCTATTTGAGGTGGTACCGTCCCGGGACTCCTATAGGTAAAGGTGATTTTTCCGCCGCGATCTGCCGCAAAGCGGTTCCCACGGATATCGGTGAGCGATTTTCCCTCCGGCGTCGTCACTGGCTTCACAGAGAGGATGTAAGTTTCGCCGGGAGTGAGTGGATCTGTTTGTAGATAAAGGTAACGTCCGGTGGTATCCCACGAAACATTGCGTACTCCAAGGGAGGAGAACGCGTTGAGTGCAGGTTTAATGATGAACTGTCCCCCCGAGCGATCGATGTTCGATGGATCCACAGGGGAGCTCAGCACGAGCTCGATCTGCGTTGCACTCACAGGAACAACAAGCTCGAAGACAGGTTCCTTTGCAAGCGCCTGTGCATCCTCTGGATTCCCGATGAGGAGTGGGATCTGACCCTGCACCGCATGTCCCCCATCATCCACCGCAGTGACATCGAGGAGGTATGGATCGTTCCCTGCAATTGTCGTTGGTGGGATCGTAATGCCCTTCAAAATGAACCAGCGCGAGCCCAGGTTCTCGAGCGCTCCACGTTCCATACAGACAATGGAAGACGAAGAGCGGCAGAGGAGATCAAGATCTCCGGCATTCGAGCTCACCGAAGCGCTATCCGCGCGGCCAATGGACCCCATGTTCACAATCACAGTGGAAACATCGTCATCGGGATCCTGCACCAACACATGGAGCTCTCCTTCGGCATCATCGTCATTCGCAATGATCCGCGGCACCTGGAATGTACGCGTCACATCGATCCGCGGTTCCTGACCGCTATTCACATTGCCCCGTTCTACGCGCAATCTCGCAATCGTACGTACGACGTTATTGGTGTCATCCGTGACCATGAGCGGAATGTCGTACACCCCAACAGGCAGATCCTCGGGGAGCGACATCGTGGGGGAGACGAAGGTATTGCGCGTGACGAGCGTTCCCGATGGGAAGTTTACGAGATCCGTAAGCTCTTCCACATCCAGGCGCACCTCTGTGAAATCCGCAATGACAGTAAGTGAATCCCCGTCTGCACCATTCAAATCCTCAATATCGGCGTAGAGCCGCACATTGCCACCCGGGTTTGCAGTCTCCGGAACGAACCTGGATTCACGAAACATCGGTGCATCCCCACCGAGGAGCGGACCAACGGTGAGGCGGAGGGTGCGCTGTGCGCGGTTCCCCTGCGTATCCTCTACTTCGATCAGGAGATCGTACCCACCGGATTTTACGAAGGTGGGAATTTTAATGGGACGTGAATCGAAGAATCCTCTGGTACTTAATTCCCCCGCTGCATCGGACTGGAGATCGAATGTAGCGATCCCAAGACCAATAGGCGAAAGGTTGATACGCGCGACGGTGATATCTTCCACTCCATCGCTATCCTCTACCTCTATACGGAACATGGTCTCTGTCTTATTATCCGCAGGTACCTGCGCTGGAATGGAGAGTGCCTGGAGAATCGAAGGCACGCTCGTCTGAGGCGCAATGGCGCTCACGAGGAGATTCAGCGTGGTGCGCGTTGCGTTCCCATCATCATCGAATGCACGGATCGGCAATGCATAGGCGCCAGGGGGAATAGTGGAAGGAAGATTGAACTCTCCGATGAAGAGGACAGGTTCAATGGAACCGCCCACGGGATCGGAGGCGGCTTCGAGCTCCAGTTCTGTTCCTCCAATATCCACAAGATCCACACTCACCTTCTCGATCGAATCCGAACCATCGCGATCACGCACAGAGACAAAGAAGGTAGTCTCGCCGCCGAGTCCCACCGGATTTGGCTTTGCTTCCAGTCGACCGAGGAATTCGGGAGGGTTCCCAGTCCCTCCTCCACCAAGTGACGCATCCACCGTGAGGGGGATGGTGGTTTCTGCGGAAAGTCCGTTCACATCAACAGCGCGCACACTCAGCATGTAGGAACCATTCTGAATGCCAGAGGGGAGATCAAATGTTCCCTGGTAGGTGACGGGGAGTGTCCCAATGCTATCGCTCGTGATGAGTGGAGAGAGTTCCAGGATATCTCCACCAACATCCACGAGATCGATCGTCACAATATCAATGGTATCGGTGCCATCTGGATCACGGAGTCCCACGAAGAAATCCACCGTACCACCCGGACCAATGACTGGAGGACGTGCCTCCTTTCTCCCCACAAACTGGGGTGGCTGGCCACGCTGCGTATCACCAGGGGCAGTGACGGTAAAGGGCACGGAAATCACGGTCTCGTTCCCCGTATCATCCACTGCTCGGAGTTCTAATTGATACGTGCCTGGAGTGACATTCCTTGGAATCGTAAACTCTGTGGTGAACGGTGCTGTACGGAGTGAGACGTTGGAAGGGAGGGAGATTGCAGGATCCAAATTCTGCACGCTGCCTCCAAGTGCTGTGAGTCGGATCGTCGTTAATATGAGGGAATCGACACCATCCGCATCGGAAATATCGGTGTAGAACGTGGTTTCATCACCGGGTGCAGGAAGAGAGGGAACCGTCGTGAGCGGACCAAACGCCGGTGCATCACCCTGCGGAATCTGTGCACGGAGAGAAATTATCATGAGAGCGGTATCCGTCGTGCCGCTGCGGTTTTCGACCCGGACAGTGACCGGGTAATCCACATTGGTTTCGAGCCCCTCAGGGAGCGAGAATGCACCCTGTGCAGGAAAACGGAACCAGTTGATCCGTTCTCCACTTGGGCCAAGAACGCTCGTACCCACACCCTGGAAGCTATTATCCGGGTCTCCACCGAGTGCCGACAGATCCACCGATCCTTCGATCGCATCCGTAGAACCGAGCGGGTTGAAGACGGGAATCCAGAGCACCAGATCCGCTGCGGTATTCGCTGCGGTGTAGAGCACGGGATTTGGATCTGCAAAAAGGAGCTCATCCACAATATCCACAGCACCTGCTGTGCCAGGTGAACCAAAGACAACAACTGTTTCCTCGGCGAGCAAACTCTCGACTGCGACGCTGTAGACTCCCGGAACAAGATCTTCCGGAATTGTGGCAATGATTTCCGTAGGACTCGCGGAGCGAACAGGGATGGCTCTACTCCCAAGGAGTACACGGGGAGAGGCCGGGAATGCTTTTCCATGGATTGTGAGCGTGCGAGCACTCACGAGTGGCAGAATTCCCGGTTCCACATCCGAAATCATTGGTACGAATGGGAGCGAGAGTGCATTCTGGTTAGAGACAAACGTGATGAGACCATCGTGACCTTCGGTTGTGATCTGATTGCCGTTCGAGAGTAGGCGCACGCCGAGCAGGCGAACATCGATGCGGTTCCCAGAGCGGTTCACTGTGCTATCTTTAAGTTGCAATTCCACTTCCAAAAGCTGCGTATTTGGTGCAACGGCCCGTGGAGCACCTACGAGTGCTACTTTCACAATGCCTGGTGCAGGGTAGCTCATGGAAATCGAAAACTGCTGTGTAGCAGCAGTGCGGCGAACACGGAGGATCTCTGCACGCAACGGATCAACGACAACGGAGAGGGAAAATCCCTCCATGTTGGTGAATCCCTGCCCGGCCTGCACCACAATGCTCCCCCGTTCGTTCGGGAGCGCCTCGTACCTCCTACTCACGTAGAGACCGGAGGCTGGATTGGTGCCACTCCCAATCTGGAAGAGTGCACCAGTGAAGGGAATGGCATCAGAAACAATAGCAACGAGAAGGAGGAAAACGGCAATCCCCACAAGAGAAGAAATGAGGAGATAGCGCTGCTTGGAGACTCCCTCGGTACTCTCGCCAGAAAGGCGCTGCCGCATGAAGCCGTTCAAGGGAGAAAACCGAAGCATTTACTTGGTGAGGGAGTGGAGAACAAACACGACATCATTCATTGTGATCACACGATCCTGATCGGTATCGCGTAGGAGATGCGCAGGGGAAGCTCCCTGTGCACCTGTTGCAATGCGTCGTGCGATCACTGCATCCTCGATACTGAGCACGCCGTTCAAATCGAAATCTCCGCTCAGCACAGAATCTCCTCCCGCGAGGAGTACTGCGCGCTTCGCGCTCCCCAAATCATCCACCACCGAGACGAGGAACGTGAATGGTCCTGTGAAAATCGATGCACTCTCCGGAACCACAACTCTGCAAATGAGGGTGCCCTCCTGTACATTGGTTCCACCAGGGAGCGTCACGGGGCAGGTGCTGCTTGCAATAACTCTGCGGTTCACGGGGAGGGTATTCGGGTCTGGGAACGATCCATCGAGGAGCTCCACGAGAATGTTCTCAAGTCTTCCGAGAGAATCATTGTGATGCACAAGGAGCTGGAGCTCTGTCGTAAATCCAGGAGCAACGAGTCGTACGCCATCCGGTGGAGTCGCTTGGAGTGAGAGAATGGCAAACTGATCTTTGAATGCACGGATAGATGCCGGAGGCGAAGCACACGTCACCGGAGTGAGTGACCCATTTTGCTCCTCCAGGAATCCATGGGTATGCGGATGAATCTGCAGCGTGCCAGAAATCGCAGCGCGCGGAACGCGCACACGGATTTCGCGATCGGTCCAATCTGCTCCCGGGAATACCTCCACGGTTTCGCGGGAAGAGGTTCCCGTGGGGAAGCTCACTGTTCCACCAGCGAGGCCAAATCTCTCGCCGCGGATGACAATCGTATCGAGCCCTGCATCGTAAGCAATTGCAGAGCCAAAATTCGTCACAGAGCAGAGGAGATTGTTCCGGCAGGATTGTGCGCTGGAGCAGGCCGAAAAATCGGAAGTGATATCGGCACACACTCCTCCGGCAAAATTCCCATCGGGACATTGGACCGTGGCACACCCCTCAGCTTTTGGCTGCCACGGTTTTGTGGCACCGTTGAACGAGGGATTACATGAGAATGTGACGAGCTTGCCTGAAGCATCGCAGAACGACGAGGGTGGTGTGGAATCTGTGCAGGTGTTCCGTTCCTTGAGTGTGATTGTCACAAAGTATTCTGCTGCAAATTGCCCGTTCGCCTTGGTAAGGCACCACGTGTCACCTGTGAAGCTTGTGGTGCTCCCGCTACACTTTGCGGGATCAAATTGAACAGAGGCTCCCGTTGTCTCCAGTGGAATGCCGGTGAGGAATTCCAGGAACACCGTATCCACCAGAATGTCGTACTGCTGATCGATTGTGGCGAGACCGATAGCGGCATCTGGTCCTACGGGAACATTGCGTGCGCTGCATCGCCCCAGACTGTTTGTCGTGCGGCAACGATCATTAGAGTTCACCGGAACAATCCTCCCCACGTGGATCTCCTGGAGATACAGGAGCGCCGTGTTTGAATTATTCATGAACGGCGTTACTTCGATCGGTCGCAGGGCACCACCACCCACAGGCTGCACCTGCAGAATGATGTTCACCACTCTGTTCTGCACGGCCTGCGCAACGGTGTTCTCCACCGAATCCACTTCGTTCACGGTTTTGAGTCCGAGGAGGAACGCTGTCATACCGCAAATCGCAAAGAGCGCCGCGAGTGATGTTCCACGGAAAACTCTGGAAATTCGCCGACGTTTCAGACCTTTTGGCACTGTTTTTTGTTTGAAGAATGAATCTCAATATTGTATCAGAAAATGAGGAGTGACTCTATGCAAGGAGAGTTGAC
>DATDWC010000097.1:0-10207 GCA_035289805.1 Candidatus Peribacterales bacterium
CCCACCCACGAACGATGAGTGCGGAGCAAACCCCGCACTCCCCGGCTGTCCCCGGCCAACACTCAATGGAACATACCCCAAGCGTGGCAGGCAGCTCTTCGATCTCATCGATATCTACTACACGGATTGGGAGAAGGCAAAGAATGGAACATTCGAAAACGGCAGTCCATTCCCCGTGAGTGGTGCGGATGTGGTAATTAATGGCCTCGCAGTGAACTTTGCAAAGATTCCTCAGCTCACGCGTGTGGAGTTTGAGCAGGATGTCCTGCAGAACATCAGTGGCGGGCTCAAGGAGAAAGTGCAGGCATCCATCAAGTTCTTCGTATATCTGGCATTCCACGCAATCCTGAGTGCGGCGATCGGGCTCATCCTCCTTGCGTTCACGGCTGTGCTTCTCGTGCGTGTTGCCGTGATATGGATGTGCGTCGCATTCATGCCGTTCATCTTCATCGGTCTCCCGTGGAAGGGCACTCTCGGGGATCTGGGGCACGAGAAGGCTCCCAATATCTGGACCAAATTCATTCAGTACGCGCTCCTCCCGGTGTTCGTGGCGATTCCTCTCTCCGTAGGATTCACGCTGCTTGGCTTCTCGGATCAGGTATCGCTCATGAGCATTGCAAACTCCTCGGTCAAAGTATTTGGAATTAGTAACATCCTCACCGGTATCACCGGCCTGCATGAGCTCCTCTGGCTGTTCCTCACACTCGGCATTGTCTGGGCAGGCACATTCAGTGTGCTCGAGAGCGACACATTCTCAGCGAGTATCGTCGGTGGCATTAAAGGGTTTGGGGAGAACGTGCTCGGCATTGTGAAGAAATCCGCACTCTATGCTCCAGTAATTCCATTCCCGGGTCCTGGTGGACACGCAACGAGTGTGGGTGATATTTTGGATTCCACTCGCAATATGGCACATTCGCGTGGGGTGAATTTCCGAGATGCCATAGGTGGAGGTGGGGGCGGAGCAAATAACAATCCCCGCATTGGTCCTACAGTTGCAGCCCCCACGCCTCAGCGTGTTCAAAGTGCATTCACAAGTCCAGCAATGACGCAGCGGGAAAAACAAGATATTGCAGATATTCTCAAGAATACGAGTGAAAGGAATGCGAAACGAAGCCTGGATGATTTTGCACGAAGATTGGAGCAAATTACGCGTGGAAGAGTGGATAGCAACGGACAATCGATAGCTATGGGTGATGCCGAAGCACGTGCACTCGCCATTAATCCGCAGCGGATGAATGATCTCGTGAATACACTCCAGCAGCAAAACGTGATTAACGCCACCGACGCGGGAAACATCCGTAGCAATAGTCAGCACTTCTTCAATATGACGTTCCAGTCGAGGGTCGCACTGGATGCCGGTGATACCACTGCGAGACAGGTAGCACAGAAAACTCAGAATGCACTCCAAAGCAACGTGCCAGTGGAGGATATCGTGCGGGCACTCAAAGCTCATCAGGGTGAACGTGAGGAGGGTGGCCGGCAGGTGGAAGCTGCAGAAATCAAGCGCGTCATCGATACGATCGAACAGACGAGAACTGCAAACGGCGATGTGAATCAGGCCCTCCAATCCATTTAGCACCATGGGTGCCACGCTCAACAGCGGCTCATCCTCTCCGGATCCGGCCACCCCGGAGATCCTTCGAAGTGATAGAGAGCTCGCACAGAAAATGACAGAGCACTTTGGTGTGGATCCAGCATTTGCATCTGCAATCACCACGAGCCTGGAAGCAGAAATTAAGGGAATGGAGATGGAATCGAAGTATGAACTTGAGCGTTGGGTGAAGGAGCTGGAGCACATCGATGCTGCATTTGTTCCTGGACGTTTGATGTCGGTACCTCACCCTGATCTCCTCGCGCATCGCATGCGGCATCGGCACGAGATTGCGGAGAATATCCATGGACTCATTCAAAGAGAAACAAACAAAGCACTGGAGGCGATGC
Source organism: Candidatus Peribacterales bacterium (assembly GCA_035289805.1). Taxonomy (GTDB): domain Bacteria; phylum Patescibacteriota; class Gracilibacteria; order Peribacterales; family Peribacteraceae; genus DATDWC01. The sequence goes on from DATDWC010000097.1 coordinate 1,942, forward strand.
GAAAAGCGAGGGGCATCCCCGGCATGGATGACAGTGCATTCCTCGTTTATGAGGGAAACGTATCCGAGCGACAGAGAATCGGCAGCAAAATTGATTCAATTGAGGAAAGACTCGCGGAGGAGAAACCACTCACGTGGAACGAAGTGGAGGAATTTGGGGAGTTCCTCAAGCGCGTCCTCCAGAGTGGGATAAAAACGGGAGAAGATGTGTTGGGTGCCACCCGCACACGGGTCCAGTACCTCCTCACGAGTGTGGAATCCCGTAGGAGTACCACAGAGGTTGCAGCAAGGAGAGCTGCACTCGCAAATACACCCGGAGGCAGAATCCTGATCGAAAACGAATTCGTGACGCCGGAGTTTGAGGCACATCCGGATCTCTTAAAGAATAGGAACACCGAGCCGATTCGCGACGGCTTACAGATGTCGGTGCGGGCGGGGATATTCCTCGGCTGCGGAATCGTTGCGATCCTAGGCGCAATTCCGGTGATCCGTAAACTCTGGCATGGAGAACCCCCGAGCCTCGCCGATGCGTGGCCTGTGGTATTTGGCATCGCGGCGCTTTCTGCAGGAGGGATGCTGCCAAAATCCTCCGATGAGCTGAACAAGATCCGCTCCACGGAACAGACACTCGAAAACTTCTCTCCCGAGTTTATGAACTCCATTATGGAACCCGCCGCGCGTGCAAGTGTGATTGCCTACACGGATCGCATGCAAACGATCTACGCGCACATGGGGGGGAAAGAGAACGCAGCAAACGCCGCGGATGATCTCCAGGGTATTATGCAGGATAGGGCAGAGAGATTAAAAATTCAGAATGCAGTCAGAGCGAGATCACTCTCCGATACGTACATCGAGGAACTCGCGGGAGGGAAGGCAACGAATCTCTACCATGCGATGGAGCATTTGCCGATCGAGGATCGGGCATACTTTCTTGCAGCGATGGAGAATCTGGAAATCTGGAAACCGGGAAAAGCAGAGCTCGTTCGTGGGATCCTCCTCCGAGAGATTCCTTCAATATAGATCTTAAGCCTTCTTTCGGAATTCCTTCGTGTAGGCCTCCAGCACATCGCCCTCCGCAAAATCGACGGAAGATTCTATTCGTAGACCATACTCCTTCCCCTCCTTCGCCTCCTTCACGTCTTTTTCCACCTGCTTGATGGAGGTGATACGGCCCGTTCCGATTTCCCTATTCTCGCGAAGCACGCGGAAGGGGACGCGCTTGAGGATGCCATCAGTCACAAGTCCTCCCACCACCTGATCGCTCTTCTTACGGAAGAAGATGCCCCGGATCGTGAGGTGCCCCATGACGCTCTCCTCTTCCTCCGGCTCTATGAGTCCATCGAGCAGACTCTTCACATCATCCAAGAGCTTGTAGATCACATCGTAGAGTCTGATCTCCACTCCGTAGGTGCGTGCGATGCTTTCTACGTGTACAGAGACTGTCACATTAAACCCAAGCACGATGCCATCGCTTGCCGCTGCCATCATCACATCGCTCTCCGAGATATTCCCGACCGCACTATGCACTACCTTGGGAGCAACTCCATCCTTGCCCCTCTCTGTCTTTGCAATGGAGCTCCGGATCGCCTCGATCTCTCCTACGGAATCCGCTTTGAGCACAATCTTGAGAACATGCATCTTCCCCTCCGAGAGGCGGGTAATGAGATCCCCGAGTCCCCTCTTCTTCTGTCGCTCACGCACATCCTGAATATGGAGGAGCACCTTCTTTGCCTCCGCATCATCCTGCACCACCTGCAGGATATCCCCGACCTCGGGTACCTCCGAAAGTCCGGAGATCCGCACCGTACCAGAGGGGTGAACATCGTCTTTTCTCTTCCCATGGGCATCCGTCATGGACTTCACCCTTCCAAAGGTAACTCCACAGACAATCACATCGCCAACATGGAGTGAGCCCGCATTCACGATGATGGAGGCAACGGGCCCAAGTGAGGAATCGAGATGGCTTTCGATCACGGTTGCAACAGCAGGACGCTCCGGGTTTGCGCGGAGCTCTTCCATTTCTGCAAGGAGCACAATGTGCTCCAGGAGATCCTGAATTCCCTGCCCTGTTTTGGCACTACAGAGCACAACGGGTGTTTTGCCTCCCCATTCCTCCGGTTGCAATCCATGCTCCGCGAGCTGCCCACGAATGCGATCGGGGTCTGCGCCTTCGCGATCAATCTTATTGAGCGCAACAATAATGGGGACACCAGCATCCTTCGCGTGATCAATCGCTTCGATGGTCGTTGGCTTGATTCCTTCATCTGCAGCCACGACGAGCACCACGATATCCGTAATTTGCGCACCACGTGCGCGCATGGAGGTGAATGCTTCGTGACCTGGGGTATCGAGGAAGGTGAGAGATTTTCCTTCGTGCGCTACCTCGTAGGCACCAATTTTCTGTGTGATGCCTCCTGCCTCCCCTGCTGCAACGTCGCTCTTCCGGATCGCATCCAGAATCGCGGTCTTCCCATGATCCACATGGCCCATTACGGTGACGATCGGTGCACGTGGAAGGAGGAGCGATGGATCATCTTCCTGGAGCAGTGCCTCTAAGTTCCCTGCGAGGAGCTTCTCTGCGGAGGCCTCCGCCTGCTCCTTCCTCACGGTGATATTGAGATCCGATGCCACAATCGCCGCCGTATCAAAATCAATGTTCTGGTTGATCGAGGCCATCACACCGTTCTTCATGAGTGCAGAAATCACCTCGGGCACCTGCACACCTGTCTTCTCCGCAAACTCCTTCACCGTGATCACATCCGGAAGCTCCACCACCCCCTCCTTGCGCTTGATCTGCTCCTGCACAGTGTGCTCTCTCTTTTTCGGAACACGCTGGAGACGCGGGCCACTTCTCCTCTGAGGAGATCGCCCGCGTGTGGGGAGCGAGACGCGTGCTGCATGAGCTCGCACCGCATCATCCGAAACATCTTCGAGAGTGAGCTTCCTGAGGACGTGCACCTTCTTTGCGGCTTCATCATCGGGAGCTGCCTGCTCCGCTACTCCTTCCACTTTGACAGCTTGATCAGGGGAAGATGGAACAGGAGGAACAACCGGCATCTCCGCTCCAGACTCAGGCATGGAGAGATCTTCTTCCAGAGGGATATTGTGTTTTCGCGCCAGGAACCGGATGACTCCCTGCGCAATCTGATCAGGAATTTCTCTATCTGTTGGCTTAATGCCAAAATCCACCTCCGAAAGTTCCTTTCGGAGAGTTTGTCCAGTCATGCCTAATTTCTTGGCGACTTCAACAAGACGCATGGAAACGAGAGAAAGCCGGGGGAACTGTAGCAGAGAGTATCGTGCAGAGAAATGAAAAAATGCGCTACTCTACAAATCCATGACGACCCATCATCTCGTCACAATCCCCGAACGGCTGGATCAGTGCATAGCGAGGCTCCACAGCACATCGCGCTCGCAGGCTGCGAAGATCATTGATGAGGGGCGTGTTCTCCTGAACGACCGAAAAATTCTCAAGTCCTCAAAAGCGGTATTGATCGGAGATCGAGTGGAAATTCGAGAGGAAAAGAAAAAGGAAGAGGAGATTCCCCGCTCTTCCCTCCCCTTCGATATCCCCACCCTCTATGAGGATTCCTTCTGCCTCGTCATCAATAAGCCTACGGGGTTTGCCGTGCATCCATCGGAAAGTTCCGGAGGACAACACACCATCATCGAAATGCTCCGTACTCACTATGGGAAAAATCTCGATCTCGTCCATCGACTGGATAAGGAGACCACGGGCTGCCTCCTCATAGCTAAAGATACGAAATCCCATGCGCTTCTTCAGGAGCAATTCCAGAGTCGGAGTATCAAAAAAACATACCTCGCAATCGTTGCGGGGATTTTAGAGGAGAAGAAGGCGAGAATCGAAGCAGAGATCGGTCGATCGCTCGTGAACAGGGTGAAGATGTCACTCTTTAAGACAGGCTACAGCCGACCAGCAGTAACAAATTATGAGGTAGTGAGTGCCGGGAAGGATGCCTCACTCCTCCGGTGCGAGATTGAGACTGGGAGAACTCATCAGATCCGCGTTCACCTCTCTTCGATCGGGCACCCGATCCTCGGGGATAATAAGTACAGCACATCGGAAAGTCGATCCATCGGAGATTCTCTTCATGTCACTTCGCTCTGCCTCCATGCGTGGAAACTACAATTCACTGCTCTCGGCGAAAAAAGGGAAGTGACGGTGCAAGCACCGATACCCGTTGCGTTTAAAGAGAATGCAGAGCGATGCAATTTGAGGCTCCCGTGAGGTTATTATACTATTCAACTGAATAGTATAGTATTGCTTCGGGTCGCGCTTTGCGCGTAGAGACGCCTCCTTCAACAACTCCCTCCTTCGCTCCGCTTCGGAAGGGCAGGCAGGACAAGCTGGGCGTCTCAAAAAAAACAGCATACAAATACATCCCTTCTCCCGTAGGGAGAAGGCTAGGATGAGGGGTAAAACATACAACAAACAATGTTTTGTTTTTGTTCAGTTGCCCCTCACCCTAACCCTCTCCCAAAGGGAGAGGGAATGTATGTTGTTTTTAAAAAACCCGCTTCCGGTAAGCTGTCCAAAAGGACAACAAACGGTGGAAGCGGGTAAAGGTGTGATTGGTCTATTCAAGAAGATCTTCGATGTCCCCTGCATCAAGCCGGTGCATCAATCCTTCAATAATGAGAAGAGCCATTCGTGGCTCTTTGCGAACTTTGCGTCGAATTTCTCGAATCAGTTCCTGTTTTCTCCTTTCCTGTTCAGCTTGCATTTGACGAATTTCAGACATATTTGGATCGCAAGTCATACCAGTCTCCTTTACATAATGAGTTTCGAAATCGGGCTCTCGATGATGCCCTCTGCCCCTGCCCGCTTGAGTTTTGGAATGATCACTCTCACCACCATTTCATCAATGATAGCAGTGAGGGAAAACCATCCTTCACTCGCGAGCCTGGAGACAGTTGGTGAACGCAAAGCGGGAATAATCGGCAGAATAGTTTCCAAGTTTTCTTCCCGCACATGCATCGTGAGGCATGCTTTTCCTTCTGCCGCTAAAGCGCCTTGGAGCATGAGAACAATATCTTCCATCTTCTCGCGCTTCCATGGGTCCGCAAAGGAAACAGGATTAGCGATAAATCGTGGAGTGCTTTGCATCACCTCTGCGACAATGCGTAATCCGTTACGCATCAAAGATTCCCCTGTTTCTGTCGATTCCACAATGGCATCGCAGAAGCGGCCGGGCTTTACTTCAGTGGCACCCCAGCTGTAACGCACAGTGGCTTGAATGCCTCTTGCGCTCAGCCATCGATTCGTCATCGTGACGAATTCAGCATCGATGGAGGTTCCATTTAGGTCCTGCAATCCCTGAATAGGAGAATCCTGGGAGACAGCGAGCACCCACCTCGTCGGCTTGCGGCTGACCTTACTGAAGACGAGCTCCGCCATCTCCACAACGCGATCCTCGCACTCACACTCCGCGATGCAATCGGAACCCGTAATCCCAAAATCTGCCTTCCCTTCTGCAACGTACCGTGGAATCTCCTGTGGGCGTACGAGGATTAAGTCCAGCTCGGGATCATCAATGGTAGGAAAGAGACTCCGCTCTTTCACGCCAATCTTGTATCCCGCACTCCGCCAGAGCTCCAGATTTGCTTGCTGCAAACTTCCCGCGGGGAGTTGGCCCTTGAGTTTTTTCTGGTTCATCTAAAGTCTCCTTTACTTTTTATACACATCACTTGGGTTAAAAACACGTTCGCTAATTACTTTCAAACTTCCATCTTCTTCTACCTTTCGGTAGAAACAGCTTCGGTAACCATCATGGCACGCCGCTCCGCCAATCTGATCAATATTCAGAATAACTGCATGAGCCTTTGCGTCGTAACGACCTCGCACCGATGCCAGATACTGGTAGTTTCCACTCTCTTCTCCTTTTTCCCACAATCCTTGCCTCTTGCGGGAATAATAATGCACTGTGCCCTCGCTCAATGTTCGCTCGAGCGCTTCTTCGTTCATGAACGCGGCCATGAAAACATCCTTTCGTACCCTATCCTGCGTAACCGCAAGGATAAGACCAGAGCCCTTAAAAAGATCTTGAGGAACAAATGCGGTAAGTGGCCTAAAGAATGCCATGCATCGATTTCGTTGATCCCTATCGAAGCTCGTTTTTATCAAGAGGCAATCCGCATCGCAATCGATGAAGAGCTCCTCTGGGATCGCATGCGAAGACCATTCCGGCTCCGGTGTCGATGAACGATTCGGCCACCATTCCATGAGCTCCTCAAATTTCTCTTGTTCAAGCCTCGACACAACAATGATTTCCGATGTGCTCCTTTCCTGCACAATGGTAGGAATTGAACCTCGAAGTTCATTCCATTTTATCAATTCTCTCACGTTCATACATTTCTCCTTCACTGTGTTTTCAAAGACCAATCACACCATGTTTTCCGTTTGCGTACAACGCAAACAACTCCCTGCTCTCGCAGGGAGGAGACGAAGTCGACTTACAATTACTTACGCATCATCGACGCCATCCTCTCACCACGAGAGGCTGCAGGATGGTGATGATGTGTCGCGAGTTTTAGTATTCTTTGGTATCCGCCTTCTCCTGACTGCAAAAAACGAGCGACACGCGTCACCGTCGTTGTACTTGCGCCTGTCTTCTCCATAATTTTTCGATACGTTTCGCCTAAAGCAACCCTCTTTGCAACTTCCAATCGCTCACTCCATGCCTGTAACTCTGTAAGGGTACCCACATCGCGTAAGAAGTCCGCAACCTCAGTTTCGGTCTTGCAGGCAGCAATAGCCTTGCAGAGGGCCCGGAACCACGGATCCTTTCTCCAATTGCCTTCGGTGAAGCTTCGTTTAGCCATAATGGGAGGTATACCTGCTTGCCGGCCGTAGCTCCAAGAGGAGCGGAGGCTGGCACGCCGTAGCGACTGAGGAGAGAATGGAGAATGGTGTACCGGCTAAAGATAGTACCTCTATCGCGGAGGTGTGTCAATGTATTATCGTATTGTCACAAATGGGTTCCAAATAATCGAAAAGCGAACAAAAGCATGGTTTTAGGGAATTTTACTCATTTCATGTTTTCCAGCATTTTCTAGACGACTATTTTGGTACTCCGTTGCCCTCCGTATAGTAGCCGCATCGATCATTCCTGGAGGGAACCCCAGTGCTTTAAGCGAGATATCGAGTTGACGAAGATATTCAGAAACCGGAAGCACATGGAGATTTTCCTCTAATTGTTCCTCGTCATCTGCAAGCATATGAATGATTTGATCAATTTGTTTTACGTGTCGCAGATGCTGGTCATACTCAAACACTTCCTGTTCTCTCTGATTGAGTTGATCCTCGGTGATTCCGATTTCTTCCAAGGCGAGAGGAGAATGAAAGTAATACTTACTCATCATAATTGATCTCAAACGACGCATATCCCACACATCATCCCCATCATTATTCAAAGAATCTTTCCACGCAGCACGTGCAAAACCGAGGTCTTGGTATCGGCCCAGTTTTTCAAATCCAATAATGAGAGTGATGACAATACCCACAAATGCCGTAGTTGCCATGATTCTCCTCGTAGTACGGAAGGCTCGACGAGGTATTTCGCGGAAAACAACCTGCAGTAATATTCGTGGAACCTCGATGCAACCTCGCAGACACCCGAGTGGCTCTCCTTGTTTGATTTCTCTATTTTCGGGAGAAAGAGTTTCTCGGGAAGGAGAATTCATAATTCAATGAAAAAATTATCGCTTCTCAATCACATACCGTAGAACATCCAAAATCTTCCCCTCACTATTCCTGGCAACAACCGTGAAGGTGTTGGTTCCCGTTCGGTAGTTCCCGAATTCCTCTTTGGCGATGTAGTTCCATGTCACCTTCCCCGCTTCGTAGAGGGAGAGCCTGTAGCCATTTACGCTCATCGTTACAGTATCTGGATGGGTTTCGCCTTCAATGAGTACCTCTGTCTCGCTCGTTTCGTAGGGTGAGCCAGTGGTTGGAGCAATGACACGGAGCGATCCTGGATGAAGGGAGGCATCGTCATTTGGCTCAGCCCCATCAATTTCAGAAGGAGGAGCTTCTGCTCTCCAGAGAATCACAATGCGTACAGGTTCACTCGTGTTCCCCGAACGATCCACGGCCACAACTTCGTACGTATTCTCTCCCACACTGATATTGCCCATTGCGCCATTGACGAGGTACGCCCAGGGTTTCCCGGGAACATACTTCTGCAGACGGTAGCCATTCACGATGATTCCAACGGCCTCGCTTGAGGCGGTTCCTGTGATTTCGA
>DATDWC010000098.1:0-4095 GCA_035289805.1 Candidatus Peribacterales bacterium
CTTGTCTCCTTTGTCTTCCGTCTCTTTGGCAATATCTTTGCAGGGGAGGTTCTGCTCGTGGTGATTTCGTTCCTTGTCCCATACCTTCTGCCTGTGCCGTTCTTGGGGCTCGAGGTCTTCGTCGGATTCATTCAGGCGCTGGTGTTCTCGCTTTTGACGGTTGCATTCATCAAGATGGCAACGATGGCGCACGGCGATCATGATTCTCAGCCTGCTCACGCTTAATTATTCTCTTCACTTTTCTTCCCCTTCTTATCCTATGGAAAATCTTACCGACGCAGTCACGACGGCTCTCCTCGATCCGCAATCCGTGAAGGATCTCGGCATGGCACTCGCCATGGGACTCGGTGCCATCGGTCCTGGTATTGGCATTGGTATCATCGGTGGCAAGTCTGCAGAAGCCGTTGGGCGTAATCCCGAGGCAGCTGCAAAGATTCAGACTGTCATGATTCTCACGGTGGCCTTCGCAGAGGCAGTTGCTATCTATGCGCTCGTTGTCGCACTCATTGTGAAGTTCGTTTAGTTTCTTCCTTCCTCGATCATGGAACTCATCTCTGCTCTTGGCATCGATTGGCACGTACTCGTTGCACAACTCATTAACTATGGGATTCTGTTTACGGCGCTCTCGGTGCTTCTGTACAAACCCATCCTGAAGCTCCTGGATGAGCGGCGCGAGAAGATCGCTAAATCCATGGAGGATGCAAAGAGGATCGATCAGAAGCTGAAGGAGATCGAGAAGGAGCGCGAAGCGATGATGCGTGAGCTCGATCAGAAGTCCTCTGCACTCCTCGCCGAAGCAAAAAAACAGGCAGAGGGAGCCAAGGTGGAGATGGTTGCAGCGGCAAAGAGCGAAGCAGAGAGCATGCTGGAGCGCGGCCGTAAGCAACTGGAGGATGAGAAGCGCCGCATGGTTTCGGATCTGGAGAAGACCGTTGCAAGGGTAGGAGTAGAGCTCGCAGGGAAAATTTTGCAACGCGAGTTCAGCCCCGATGATCAGAAGCGTATTCTCTCCAGCTTCGAAAAAGATCTTCCTTCCCTCATCAAATGAATAAGGCAGGCGAACTCGCACGGGCAGCCATAGCGGCACTCGCGGAATCTCTGGAAAAAGAGGGGTTGAGTGCGAAGCCAAAAGACTTGCAGCAACTTCTTTTTAAAGCGCTGGAAGCTCATTCGGGAACTTTGATTGTGACGATCAGTACTCCCACCGGTTCCTCCGGAGAACTTGCGGAGAAAGTCCGCACATTGATGAAGGAGAAGACCGGCAAAGAAATCGAAGTTATCGATCGAAAAGATTCTTCCATCATCGGTGGAGCAGTCGTCTCCTTCGGAGATGAGAGAATCGATCTCTCTGTAAAGCGTGCGCTTCAGGATGCATTGAATGTCCTCTCTCCCACCACCTGATTTCCTTTTTTCTTCTATGACTCATACGAACGACTTCACCGCACTCATCGATAAGCACCTGAAAGAGTTCAGGCCCAAAGCACAGGAAGAGCATGTGGGGACAATTGTTTCGGTCGGAGACGGCATCGCAAGAATCAGTGGTCTCCGGAACATCGGATCCTCGGAAATGATCGATTTTGGGCAGGGGATAATGGGAGTGGCGTTAAACCTGCAGGAGGAGACCGTGGGAGCCGTGGTTCTTGGAAGTGATCTCCAGAGTAAGGCAGGGGATACCGTACGTGCCACGGGGCAGATTCTCTCGGTGCCTGTGGGGGAGGAGCTCCTCGGTCGAGTGGTATCGGCTCTTGGCGTTGCAAAGGATGGCGGCCAGCCGATCCATGGAGTAAAGCGCTACCCGATTGAGAAGATTGCACCAGGCGTGATCGAGCGAAAATCAGTGACTATGCCGCTCCAAACGGGTATCGCTGCGATCGATGCCATGATTCCGATTGGTCGCGGACAGCGCGAGCTCATCATCGGTGATCGCCAGACAGGGAAAACCGCGATCGTGCTCGATGCGATTTTAAACCAGAAGGAAACGCAGAATTCGGATCGTCCCGTGATCTGTATTTACGTTGCGATCGGACAGAAGGAATCAAAAGTCAGTAAGATTGTTTCGGAACTCACAAAGCGCGGCGCCATGGAGTACACGATTGTTGTATCGGCGGGTGCCTCGGAGCCTGCGGCGCTCTCGTACATTGCTCCGTTTGCGGGCTGTTCCATGGGTGAGTACTTCGTGGATCAAGGGAAGGATGTCCTTGTGATCTACGATGATCTAAGCAAGCACGCATGGGCATACCGCCAGATATCACTGCTCTTGCGCCGTCCCCCGGGACGTGAGGCGTATCCAGGCGATGTGTTCTATCTCCACTCCAGGCTCCTTGAGCGCGCGGTGTGCCTGGATGAAAAGTTTGGTGGTGGATCGCTCACGGCGCTCCCCATCATCGAAACACAGGCGGGAGATGTTTCTGCTTACATCCCTACAAACGTGATCTCGATCACCGATGGTCAGATCTTCCTCGAAGGGGATCTCTTCTACAAAGGAATCCGCCCCGCAGTGAATGCCGGAATCTCCGTCTCGCGCGTGGGATCTGCGGCGCAGGTAAAATCCATGAAACGCGTTGCAGGCAAGCTTCGCCTGGATATGGCGCAGTACCGTGAGCTCGCTGTGTTTGCACAGTTTGGATCTGATCTCGATGCGGCCACCAAGAGGCAGCTCGATCGAGGGATTCGGCTCACCGAAATCCTCAAACAGAACCAGTTTGAACCGGTGTCGGTCGCAAATCAGGTTGTGATGCTCTACGCGGGGGTGAGCGGCCTTCTGGATGATATTCCAGTGATCGATGTCCGGAGTTTCCTCCAGAGCCTCATCGAAACACTTAAGGGAAGGAATCCAAAACTCCTTGAAACTTTGAGTCGTGATCTCCCCAAAGAGGCGGAGGAGGAGCTGAAGAAGGCAATCGCTGAACACCGTGAGCGTAAAGGTTTTGCTCCGCATGTCGCGTAAATTTTTAATTCTCAATTCTCAATTCTCAATTGGCTAACAGTTTGCGGGATCTTCGGCGCAAGATGAAGGGGATTAAGTCCACCCGCCAGGTCACAAAGGCCATGGAACTCGTGGCTGCAAGTAAGATGCGTCGTGCGGTGAGCAATGCGATCGAGCTCCGTCGATTCGCACTTGCATCGTGGCACATCCTCCTCCGCGTGAGCAGGCGGAACCCCATGTCCCATCCTGCACTAAGGAAGAGACCGGTCCAGAAAGTACTCGCAGTGCTCTACACCTCTGATCGGGGGCTCACGGGGGCAATGGGGACGCAGATCCTCAAGGCTACCGCGGAGTACATTGCGAACCTTAAGGGGATTTCCAGTTTCGAATCGATCGACTTCATAGCGCTCGGTCGCCGTGGCCAGCAGTTCCTGGCTCGTGCCGGGCAGAATGTGATTGCTGCGTTCCCGGCATTCAGTAACCACCCCAAGCTCCGTGATGTTGCCCCCGTTGCCAAGATGGTTTCCGATGCATTCAATGCAGAAACCTACGATCACGTTGCACTCATCTACCCTGATTTTATTTCCGCTTTGAGTCAAAAGCCCACAGTCAAAGTATTGCTTCCATTCACTGATTCTGAGCTCCGGGAAATGGTGAAGAGCCTCGGCATCAATCCGGAATCTGTGCGTGCAGAGAGTGAGCTCAAAACCACTGATGAATCTGCCCAGTACCTCTTTGAACCATCGGAGGGGGAAGTGCTCTCTGTTGCACTCTCACAAATCACAGAGCTCCAGGTGTACCAGGCGCTGCTTGAGGCGGTTGCCTCCGAGCATTCCGCCCGCATGGTGGCTATGCGTTCTGCAACCGATAACGCAACGGCGATCCTCGATGATCTCACACTCACCTATAACCAAACGCGACAAGCGAATATCACCTCGGAGCTCGCAGAACTTTCCGCGAGTAAGGCGGCACTCGAATCGTGAGCGAATCGTCTGGAAATTGATTTTTATATGTTTTATGTTATAATAAATTACAACAAAATATCGAGAGATACTCATGTGACCCTTGATTTTCTCGTCACTGTACGAATAATGCACTCTAACTTTTTTCTTCATCCCACTACCCATGAATACGGAAACATATCAGGAGGAAAGAGATGGCCATGAGGC
>DATDWC010000099.1:0-2814 GCA_035289805.1 Candidatus Peribacterales bacterium
GGATGCGACGGATGGAGTCGAAGCATGCTTCGACAAGCTCAGCACAGGCTGTGCGCGCAGCGATTTTGCTTCCACTGGCGAGGTGCTTCGACTTCGCGCTACGCATCCTTAACGGATGCTTGCGCTCCGCTCAGCATGACATAATAGGTTTCGTTTTCCTTGACCCTCCGCCCCCCCTCCCCTACCCTTTCCCCGCTCTATGGCGTCCATCACTCTTAAAGCATCTGCACGGGATAAGGCGAAGAAAGGGAAAGTCATCCGCAGGGAAGGCCTGATCCCCGGAACCGTCTACGGACCCAAAATGAAGAATGAGGATCTCACATTTATCTATCAGGAATTCCACAAGGTGTATGTGGCCGCAGGCGAGAGCACGATTGTGGAGCTCGAGACGAACGGGAAGAAGGTGCCAGTGCTGATCCACGAATTGCAGTTTGATCCAATGACAGGGAACTACACACATATCGATCTCTTCGCTCTCGATATGACAAAAGAGGTCACGACCAACGTGCCGCTCCGATTTGTAGGAGAAGCACCCGGTGTGAAAGAGGGCGGAGTGCTGGTGAAGAATAGTGATCACATCACGGTGAAGTGTCTGCCAAAGGATCTGCCGCACGATATCGAAGTGGATATCTCTTCCCTCGTGAACTTCTTCGATGCAGTAAAAGTGAGCGATTTGAAGATTCCCGCAACGATCAAGATTGAAGAAGAATCGGACCTCATCCTCGTCTCCGTGATACCTCCACGAAAGGAGGAGGAAATTGCACCGCCTGTCGCTGCAGCTGTCGAAGGAATGGAAGGAGCAGTAGCGGCCGAAGGCGCGGAGGGTGCGGCAGCAGAAGGAGCAACGAAGGAAGACGAGAAGAAAACCGAGAGAGCTCCCAAAGCAGAGAAGAAAGATAAGAAATAAGAAAGACGATTTTCTCATGAGATTCCGCATCTTTTCTCCTTGGCTCATTGCAGCATTCAGTTGCCTTGCTGTTGCATTTTTTGTTCGAGGGATTGTTTCCTCGATGCCCATGAATCGAGGGAGCCGCCCAATGGAAGGCATTGTGCTCTCCGGGAATCGCAGCGTCGTGCCGTTCCAGAACCCAAAGAGTGTGAGTGATCGGCTGATCGCAACGCTCTCCTTTGTTCCGGGACGCGCACGGTCCGTGCCGCTCGTGGCCGCAATGATCGAAAATCATGAGGAGGCGCGCGCATATCAGAAGGGACTGAAGGAGGCAGCAGCAATCTTCGAGCTCATCGCCGAAGGTGATATCACCCGCTTCATTGCATTCTTCCCGAGTGACCGATTACCTGCTGCAATCGGACCCATTCGATCACTCCGGGAACACTTCGTGAGTATTGCGAATGGCTACAAGCCGCTCCTCCTCCATGTGGGGGGGCATCCTCTTGCTTACGAGGCACTCGCAAATAATCGGGAACTCATCCACCACGATGGCATCCGGTTCGATGGCGAAACCTATCAGCGCGATCGCGAGATTCCCGCTCCACACAATCTCTTCATGCAGAAGGAACCACTGAAGGAGCTCCTTGCAGAAACCGAACTCCTCCCCTTCTCTCTCCCCCTCTTCCCCACCTGCAGCGGAGCTGCCTGCAATTTGAGCAAAGGAAAATCAGCAACAAAGATTTCGATCAACATGGGGAGCCGAATTCACGATGTCACCTATCTCTACAAATCCCTCTTCGGTGCATACACGCGGACAATCGACGGTGCAGAAAAGCAAGGAGAGCCACAGAACGTCGTCATTCTGGAAGCAATCGTCTCAGGGTTCCGTGAGAAGGGATACATCCCGTGGACGAAGACCTTCGGGGAAGGAAAGATGCTCCTCTTCCGGAATGGCAAAGTAATGGAGGGAGTATGGAAGAGGGATCAAGGAAAACCATTTGCATTTTTTGATGCTGAAGGTGAAAAACTCCTCGTCGCACAAGGGCAGGTGTGGGTCACAATGCTGCCAAAGCTCGATATGGTGACATGGGAGTAGTTGCTCGAGCTCATTTACCAATGGAATTGCATTCCACTCTGATCTCCCCAGCTTTCTGAATTTCATCCCACCATTTGCGGGCTTGTTCACGCCGAAATGTCTTCAAGTGAACAGTAAGATTTTCACCAAGGTCGAATGATTGATCATTAAAAAGCTCCGGGGCAAAGTCACCGCTATGATCAGTAGTGAGAATGCGATCAATTTTGTAATGGACCGCAGCCGATGCAATCCATAAATCCTCTGTATTAACATGAATGAAACGCTTGGGCTCTTTTCGCATCTCATAGAGATATACCGTCCAAAGACATTCAAATATTTTTCGGACAGACTCATCCTCTCTTAAGACCTGATTGTCTGTCATAGGATCCACTTTTGGCCAATCTGCAATAATCGCACGCTTTTCCCGAAAATGCCTAATATTGCTATGACGAAGGAATTCGTAGTACACCGTATCGCAGATATACGTTGTGTTTTGTCCGCAAAAGGACATGAGGCATTCACGCTGTTCTTTTGTCTTTGCCTTCGTAGCTTGAATAAGAATATTCGTATCAAGAAGAACCTTCTGATCCTTTATTCCCAACAGTTTTTCCATTGCCAACGGCATTTAATCCTGAATTGAAAACAATGCCCGGAAAAAATCCTCGCGTTGCTTCCTCTCTTCATCAGAAATATGCCGAGGCGGCAGAGGATCTCCGTCGAAAGGATTCACAGCTTCACGGGAAAACTTATCCGATCCTGCCGGCGGGCAACGGGTCTCTGGAGGGGTCATATCTCCTATATTGTAAGGTGTGCAAACGTACAATGAAAGAGAAATCTATGGCTCTCTGAT
>DATDWC010000100.1:0-11685 GCA_035289805.1 Candidatus Peribacterales bacterium
TTAAATTATGCCACGAGAGCTCCTGGCAGCGGATGGACTGCACGCGCGGCATTGTAGTCTCGATGCATGGATCATCCAAGACACTTCTCCATTTTTATTTTCTCACCGAAGTGCGCCAACTTCCTGCTCAATCGCCCGGACCTCCCGCAGGATGAGCGGATCATCCTTCATCATCTTCTCGATCTTCCGAACGGAGTGAATGACGGTGGAGTGATCCCTGCCCGAAAACCGTTCCCCAAGCTGCGAAAGACTCATCCGGAGATACTTCTTCGCAAGGTACATGGCAACCTGTCTTGGCATGAGAATCTCCCGCAAGCGCGAGGTACCGGTGATATCCTGAATGGAAATCGAGTAGTACGCACTCACACCCTCCAGGAGATCCTCGAACTTGAGCGCTCGCTTGGGGGGGGCTTCGAACCCGATGAGTTCCTCCCCTACTTCTCTATGAGGATCGCGCGCAAGCTTACAGAGGATTTCTGCAATGGAGTTCACAGTGGGGATTCGCTGCTCGAGTTCGTACTGTGCGACTGCCTGCATCAGAATCCCCTCCAAGCTTCGGACGCTATCTGTGACGTGCTCCGCGATGAACGAGAGCACTTTCTGATCGAAGAAAATTTCGTACTCGCGCGCTCGCTCCTGCAAGATAGCAACACGCGTCTCGTAATCCGGGAGTGCGACATCCGCGATCATGCCGCGTTCGAACCGTGAGCGGAGGCGATCATGGAGCAGACTATGGAGCTCCAGTGGCGGACGATCAGAGCTTACAACGACCTGCTTACGCGCTTCGAGCAATGTATTGAATGTGTGGAAGAATTCCTCTTGAGTCCGCTCTTTGCTCGCAAAAAACTGTACATCGTCGATGATGAGCATATCCACCTGCCTGTACTTCCTGCGGAGTCCTTCGATCTTCTGCTGGCGTATTGCTTCGATCACCTGATTCGTGAACTCCTCGGAAGTGATGTAGAGCACAACAGCACTCGGATTCGCGTGGTGGTACGCATGCCCTACCCCCTGCAGGAGGTGCGTTTTGCCAAGTCCCACGCCCCCGTAGATGAAGAGCGGGTTGTATTTGCCCCCGGGCTGCGCAGAGGCTGCCTGCGCCGCTGCATGGGCCAAACGGTTACTTGGACCCACCACAAATGAATCGAGCGTGTAGCGAGGGTTAAACATGCGGCTCTGCAACCCCTCCCCTACTTTTATTTCCATTTTCCCGGGGAGCTTCCTCGGTTTTCGGTCGGGGAAGAGCGTGAGGAGATTTACAGTTCTTGTCTCATCATCACGGAGGCTCAAATCCACGTGGTACATGATTTGATCAATCGCTGGGTTAATTTGCTGTGCCGCTTTCAGAATGGACTCTCGGTAATTCTGGAGATGCCAATTCAAATACATGGGAAGAGGTAATCCCACAATGAGCTTCCCTTCATCTAACCCCAGCACCGACGTATCCTTAAACCATGTGATGAGCATCGAGCGCTGGATGGTCGGCTCCAGCTTTTTGAGAATTTCGACCCATAGTGATTTGTAGGGAGCGGTATTCATGATGCAAGGAGACGCAGAATGTCGTTCCAAGTCACAATCAGCATGAGCACCATAATGAGTGCAATGCCGATACCATTCGTGATGACTTCCACCCTCCGGTTCATCGGGCGTCGCGCGAAGAGCTCATAGAGCACGAAGATCACTCGTCCCCCATCAAGTGCTGGGAAGGGCAGGATGTTGAGCACCGCAAGGCTAAGGCTAAGAAGCCCCACAAGTCGCAGGTACTTCATAAATCCCTGCTGCAGAGAGGTATGCGTGAGCTCCGCGATACCGACAATGCCGGCAATGTCATCCGGAACCTTCTGCTCAAGAGTGAGTGAGCGTACGAGTACCCCAACCCCTCGGATTGTTCCAACCGTGACTGTCGTAGTCTCTCGAAGTGCAATGATAGCACCCTCCAGGAACGAATGATTCACCCCTTCGATCGAGGCAGCGAAGGGAGCAAGGACGATCCCCGCCTTGCCATCCTGGAGTGTGACGCTCTTCGTCACTGCTTCTACTTCCTCGAGCGGAGACTCATCACTCGGATACTTCAGCATGTACGTCACTGATGCTTTTCCCTCTTGAATTGCGAGTATCTCTTCCACAGTCGTCACGGACGTTCCATCGACAGCAACGATTACTCCTCCTGGCTCAACACGAGCCGCGGCCGCAGGAGATTCTGGGAGAACTTCCTTCACCACCACTCCCCAGCTCACCTCTACCTCCCCTCGTGTATCGCCTCCCTGCAAATCTTCGTAGGTGAGGTAGGTGGGAACCCATTGGTAGAGCCAAAAACCCACGGTGAAGATGCAGAACGCCACGAGCACATTCATGCAGACTCCGGCAACTAGAATAAAGAGGCGGGCAGGAATTGGGGCTGCAGCAAAACTTCCTGGATTGTCGCGCTCGTCTGGATCCAGACTATTTTCACCCTGGAGCCGAACGAATCCTCCAAAGGGAATCGCATTGAGTGAGAAGAGTGTCCCGCGATAGGTAAAGAGACGTTTCACACGCGGCGGAATACCAAAACCAAACTCCTCCACATTCACCTTGGACCATTTGGCAGCAAGGTAATGCCCAAGCTCATGAACAATCACGAGCAATGTAAGCAATACTAAAAACGCGATTCCGGAGAGAACGAAACTCATGGGAAGCGCAGCGTAGCTCCGATGTGGAAAAAAGAAAAGTTTTCCACAGAGATCAGATTGCGAAGCGCAGGAAAAATTGTGGGAGATTTTTTGCTTCGAAAAACATGTGCTTTCCGCTCAATCGTACGCAAGAACAATTGCTTCCACCTTTTGTACACCCAAAGCTTTGAGTACCCGTGCGCATTCCTCGAGTGTTGCACCAGTCGTAAACACATCATCGACGAGGATCACACGCTGAGGCACAGGGAAACCTCTCTTGCCCTCAAAAGCTCCCCGGAGTGCTTTCCACCGCTCCGCTCTCGTACGCCTCACCTGGTGCCCTGTAGGACGTACCCTACGGAGAAGCGGGGCAACTTCCATCTTCCACTTCTTCGAAAGATGAGCTGCAAGCAGTTCTGCCTGGTTGAATCCCCGCTCAAACTTCCGGAGGAAGTGGAGAGGAACAGGGCACAGGACCTTCTCCTGATCCAAAGGGAAATATTCGACAAGCGCACGGTTCAATTCCTCTGTGAGAAGAATGGAAAGACGGGGGATGCGCCGGTACTTGAATGTATGAATCACTTTTTTGAGGAGTGGAGTATCGCGGTAGGAACCCATGGCAAAGATCCGATCGATGGATAGTACACCACGCTTTCGAAGTTCCTCCCCGGGAAAGATCCGAGAGGTAAAGCGGAGACAAGAAATCTCCTCTGGACTCATCCACTCACCCTCGCTTCCTCTGAGCGATGTCTTGGGGAACAGAAAATCGAGGAGCATAGTGGCTCATTATAGAGGATTTCCGATTTATTTCCCAAGAAGTGAGCCAAGCGTCTGCTCTGTTGTTGCGGAAGTGACAATGTTCGAGGGGAGCATAAGGAGTTGCGAGCGATCGAACCCTTCTCCAACGGAGGGGTTCAGGGTTACACCAAAGAGGTATCCGGCCTGCAGCGCATGCTCCATCACTCGATCATTCGTGCCGCCCCGTGGATAGGCTACCGCGATGATTTCCTTCCCTGTGAGCTCCGCAAGCACCTGCCTGCTCTTCGCAAGCTCTGTGAGAACCTCTTGGTTTGTGAGCGCGCGGAGATCATTCCCCGTCTTCCCTGCGGATTCCACATCGTTGCCATTCGAAGAGAGGAGCCGAATGAGATCTGGGGAAATCCCATCTGCCCCAATCTGATCGGAGGCAACAAAGATGGTTGCTGTTGCATCGGAAGCTCGCAGAGCATCTGCAATATCCTTGATGGTTTCCTTTGTGGCATCCGCAATGAGGAGAATGACATAGTTCCCAGGAATTTTGGTGTCTCGCTGCTGCTGCGTGAGGAGGAGATCATAGAACGCACGAAGAGTAATGACGTTCTTTCCCTCCGCTTTGAGAAATGCAAGGTGCCGCACGAGCGTATCCGCGATGCCCGCCTCATCTCCGCGGTAGCGGAGGAGTGGAATGGTGAAACGCTCCTGCCGCACGATGAGCTTTGGTAGGTAGGGCTTCAGGTACTGCGAAGAGATGTACCCTTCTTTCCCTGCATAGGGAATGCGTGCCCACTCACCCTCGATCGCAAGCGGCTTGACGAGTTCATGTGCTCCAAGCTCCCCTAGTTTGAGTGCTCCGGCTTTTGGCTCTGCTCGCACATTGAGGAATGCAAAGTTTACCTCGTACTGACCTTCGTACTGTTTCTTGATTGCCTCCAGCTGCTCATCTGAGACAACTCTCGCAATGTAGGCAGTGGAGACGTATCCGTGTCTCCCATCTTCAAGCTGTACCTCTCCCCATTGTGCACTCGGGAACGAGAGAGCTTTGAGGAGCGCACCCTGCGTGAGTTCTTCCACAAGGGGCGCCTGAATGCTCGGGGATTCACGCACATTCACAAATGCATTGGTGACCCGGAACGTATTCTCCTCCAAGCTCCCAAGCTTCGAGCGGAGTGCATCAAACCGGTGCGCATCCGCCACATCCACTACCACCTCTTCCTCCACTACCACAACTCCGGAATCGAGTGGCAGGGCACCTTCCACCAATCCTTCGGTCGATTCCACTGTCCCCTGTCCATTTTCGATACGATCCAGGATTTCACTAATCTTTTCCGCATCGTCCGCCGTGAATGTAAAAGAATCTTCCTCTTCTACGGAAGATCCGCAGGAGATGAGGAGGAGAGCCGGGAGGAGTAGGAGAATCCGTCGCAACTTCATGGATACAGTGTACAGGGAAAAGTACTGTGTATTCGGTACTTGGGAGGGTGCACATCACCATACCAAATACCCCTGACGAATTATCCGAGGAACAGTACACCGATCGAGGCGACGAGGATGAAGGTGAGAATGTGGCGCTGCATGGCGCTGTGGGGAAATGAGGAATTGAAAATTGATAATTGAGAATTGAAAATTTTCTGCGACTACATTCGGTCGGGAACTCGGAGTGTAAGAATTTCCGCTCCGCACTTCAGGATGTCCGCCGTGAGCCCGGTGAGTGCAATTCGCAAAGCTCGCGCGGGCTCAGCGGCGTTCAAAATAGGGAGGGCGTTGTAAAAGAAATTGAAATCTTGGGAGAGTGCATAGAGGTAATTCGTGAGTTTGTGTGGCATGGCCTCCGCACGTGCTGATTCCAGAATCTCCGGGAATTCGTTCATCCTCCGCATAAGGAGGAGCTCTGCGTTCTCGAGCGAAGGGACAGAATTCGGGGGGGTGATCTTCTGCACATCTGCCTTTCGGAGCACCGATCGAGCGCGGGCATGGGTGTACTGGAGGTAGGGGCCGCTGTTACCTTCGAACGTGAGCGCTTTGTCCCATGTGAAGATCATGTTCTGCTTTCGGTTCTGGCTCACGACGCCATAGACGAACGCGCCGACGCCAACAATCTCCGCAAGCTCCGTGCGTTCTGCTCCTTCGATCTCGGATGCTTTTTCTGCAATGAGCTTGTCCGCTCTCGTGATCGCTTCATCCAATGCTTTTTCCAGCTGGATGATGTTTCCCTTCCGCGTACTCATCGATTTATCCGGGAAGCTCATTCTCCCAATCACGACGTGCTCAAGGTGAGGCAGGTTCCAGCCAAGCTTTCGCACCGTTGCAAAGAGCTGCTCAAAGTAGAGTTGCTGTGCAACATCCACCACGTAGAAGAGTGTTTCTGGATGGAAGGTATCCACTCGATACCGAATCGTTGCGAGATCGCGCGTGAGGTAAATCGTTGCCCCATCACCCTTCACAACGATTGCCGGGGGCAAGTTGCTCCCCTCTTCAAACTCTACAATGAGCGCCCCCTCCTTCCCCTCTACAAATACGCCCTTCTGCCTCCCCTCCTCGATAATCGGCTGCATTTTATCCTCGTAGAAGCTCTCCCCATGGGTGTGATCGAAGTGCACATGGAGTCTTTGGTAGAGCTTCTCGATCGCACCCATCGTGACCTCTACGACATCACGCCAAAATGCGCGAAGAGTGGGATCTCCCTGCTCAAGTTTTTTGAACGCTTGCCGACCTTCATCCTCAAGTGTTGGATCATTTTTTGCTTCTTCGTGGAACCGAACGTAGAGATCGAGCATTTCATCCAGCGTGTACTCCTTTGTTCCTTTGCCTGATCCCCACTTGGCTAGAGCGACAGCGAGCTTCCCAAACTGAGTCCCCCAATCACCGAGGTGATTAATCCGGATGACGTTGTACCCTAAGTGCTCGTAGAGATTGCCAATGGTCTGCCCAATCACCGTACTCAAAATATGATGTACTCCGAGTGGCTTCGCGATATTTGGCTGGGAGTACTCCACAATCACTGGTGCCTCGTTCTTACGCACAGTCTGTGGTTCGCAGGCAGCTTGTACCCGGAGGAGCTGCTTTAACCTGGCTGCGATCGTAAGCGTGATGTTCAAAAAACCAGGACCTGCCATTTCCACCTTTTCGATGTCCTCCACACCCTGCAGCTGCTTGATCAACATTTCTGCTATCTCCTTGGGGGCCTTACCTACTTTTTTACTCATCTGCATACAGCAGTTCGTGGTGAGGTCACCAAGAATGAGATCAGAAGGCGGTACAAGAATAACTTCCGTACTCACGCCGTACGCAGACTCCAAGGTTTTGCCGATCAAAGTGGAGAGAGATTTGTACAAATTGATTGATCAGGGATAAGCGCACTGTATTAAGGAGAAAACAGCATGTCGAGCTTGGAACTGAATATCACCTTGATCACACTTTGTATTCAGTGTTTGAATACATTTTTTGTGCACAAACGTTCACCACGACATTTTGTGATGAAGAAAATTGATAACACAACCCCTAGATCTTTTGGTTTTTCTTCTTTTTCACCAATTCTAATCGATACCTCATTATGTCCTCTGTAAGCGTATCTTGGCCAAATCCCTTTTTGTACGCCCCTTCAGCTTTTCTCTTTTTAAGAAATTCCCAAAATTTCCTCCTTGAGAGACCATCTTCAGCACTAGGAATAAGGTAATACGCCCCCGCTACAAATCTTTCATAGAGAAGATGTTCTGTCAGTTTTTGAACTTCCTGATCAACATGCAATGCTTCTAAAAGAATAAGATCATTTTGTAGCGCAGCTTCAACCGCCGGTGGATCTTCACTTAATTGAAGATCCTGGAATGGAGTTTTGCTCATTACAGATGCACGAACAAAATTTTCATGTAAGGCAGAGACATCGTTTGAAAATGGGTAACCAACGAATCGATTCTCCTCCATCAATTGTTTTACATGGAGAAATACATTCCACCGAGGAGCAAAAGAAACATACTTCCCTCTCCAATGAGCAATGAGCAGAGCATCTAGTGAAGGGTAGACTCCTTCAATATAAGAAGGATATTCCAAAATCATATCAGCTTGTTGCCAAACCATTTCAGTACTATCGAGGTTTGGCTTAAAATGTCCTTCTGAATTGATTTCCATCAATCTTGATACAAGATAGCTATAATCAGCTCCCTTCATTTTCTTTTCTCTTACTCCAAGTTCTTGAAGCTCTCTTTCATACAGACGTCGAACATCGATCTTTTCTTTAATCAACGCTCCACGTGTCTTAGAACGCATAAATTCAATTCCTCGATACACGGATGCATTAATAAAGCTTGGTGAAGATCTATGTTCTGCATCCTCAAAAGGGTTATCGGTCCCTTCTTTAATCATATTTATATTATAACATATTAATTAATTTATAGCAATTTTAATTCGAACTGTGCTTCTCCTCCTTCAGCTTCACTGAGGTCCTCTTCCTACAGCCTGTGCAGAACTTCACGTAACCCTCCTCCGAGGGCTTAAAATCCTTCCACGTCTTTGCTCCTTTCTGCCTGTGGAGCCGTACCGACGCGGTGCGACGGTTGCATTCCTTGCAGTAGCCGGCGAAAACAGTGCGCTTACCGCGTGGCATAGAATCTTAGAAAGCCGCCCTAGGATACGTATTTTTAGGGAGAGAGCAAGGAAATAGTGATGCGGAGGGGCTGCCTATTCCACAACGAGGAGTGCCAATCCCACAAAGAGGATAGAGAAGCTGAGGAGCTTAATGTGCACGGATTGTGCTGTGAGAAGCTCCCGTGGCGCAAAATTGGGAGAAAAGCGCGTGAGGAGCCATGCAAGCGAAATCACCACGACAGGTTTCATGTTCGAGACAATGGAAACAAGGGAGAGGTACCCCGTGGAATATGCCCATGCCCCTAAGAATTCAGCCAGGAAAAAACAGGTAATGGCTGCAGCGTTAAAAAGGGAAAAAGACCACCGGGAGCGAAGAGCTAAGAAGCACTTCGATCGAATGGAAGGAATACTAAGAGGGATGGAAAACGCCAACAGCTCCCTCGCAAGCAGTATCCAAAAAAATACGTTCGTAACAGTGAGTCCTGATTCCAGCGCTGCCTTCTCTACGACATAGAAAGGAAGGTAGAGAAGGGCAAGGGAGGTGAGATACAGAACTGTCCTGCGTAAATTCCCTGAATGATTGAAGAAGGAGAGCATGAAGGCACCCGCAATAATGAGGATTGCTCCAAGTGATTGCAGTGCTGTCCACGATTCCTGAAAGAGGAGGAATCCCACCACACTGAGGAGGAGTGAAAGTATGGCCCACGCAGCATTAGTCACAGAAATATCAATGACATTGATGATTCTGAAGAACCACAGATCACCAATAAAGCTGATGCAGCCAACAAGGAGAAGCGGGTACATCCAGGGTGTTGTATGTATATCAGTGAGGAGAGGGAAAAGAATGAGGATGAAAATGCTGAAAAATGACTGGCACCACATGAGCACGAATGGATTTTTCTCGTAGTTTCGAACAATGAGGGAATCAATCACATTCACAAGCGCCCACATCACCATGCTGATGAGGGTGAAAACGAGCCACATACCTTACGCCATCGATCCTGCATGCTCATTGCCCTGCAGGTAGCTAAAGACACTGTTTGCTGCGATTGCACCCTCCCCTGCTGCCGTTGCAAACTGCGCAAAGTAATTGCTGGCATTCGTGACATCTCCTGCACCAAAGACTCCAGCGATGTTCGTCCCTTGATTCGCCCTCACCGAGAGGAAGCCGCGCTTATCGAGCTCACAGCCAAGCTGCTTTGCAAGATCTGTTGCTGGAGTGGAACCCACTTCGATGAAGACGCCATCCACTTTTATTTCGTTGGAATTTGCAAAGGGTTGATCGAGCTTCACTGCTTCCACTTTCTTTTCGCCGAGGACTTCCACTGTATTCCGCTCAAGTACCAGAGTGATATTTTCCTTTGCCTTCACCTTATCTACCCAGTAGGGCTCCGCTTTAAATTCGCTGCGACGATGGATGAGGTACACGTTCCGTGCAACTTGTGCTGCAATCGCAGCGCCTTCGACCGCAGCATCCCCTCCTCCGATCACGGCAACATCCTTCCCTTTATAGAAGAAGGCATCACAGGTAGCGCAGTAGGTCACCCCTTTGCCGGAGAGCCGCTCTTCGCCTGGAATCCCGAGGTGCCGCTTATTACTACCCATAGCAAAGATGATCGATCGTGCATCTGCTGCTTCGCCACCACTCATGATTGCTCTAAATCCTCCTGGGACGCTCTCGATCTTTTCCACATAGGCCACTTTGTACGTAACAGAATCAAAACTCATCGCATGCTTCTTCATTCGCTCCATGAGCTCTGGACCCTTCACCTCGATATCCCCCGGCCAGTTCCCTACCTCTGCAGCAGTTTGTCCCATGCCTCCCTCCTCCTGACCCACGAGCAAAACGGAGAGCTTATAGCGGGCACAGTAGATCGCAGCGGTATAGCCTGCGCAGCCAAGGCCGATGATGAGGACGTCTTGCATGAGAGGAATGGTAGAAGGAGATGAGAGTGATGAAAAGAGAGAATGAAAATTAAGTAAAGAGGTAAGGAGGTACGGAAGTAAATGGGATAATACTTCCTTACTTCCATACTTCCTTACCCATTACATCCCGTTACCATTCACCCACCCCCTCGCCTTCATCGTCTGCACCATCCTCTTCACCCCAATCAAATACGCCGCCATGCGGTAACTCACGCCCTCGCGCCGCGCTTCTCGGCGGACATCCCTGTAGGCATCCAGAATAATGCGCTTCAGCTCATCATCCACATGTCCCTCGGTCCACTTTTCGCCCGAGCGCCCCTGCGTCCACTCGAAGTAACTCACAGTCACCCCTCCGGCATTTGCAAGCACATCAGGAATCACCCGGATGCCGCGCTCCTCCAGAATCGTATCTGCCTCGGGGCTTGTGGGACCGTTTGCGAGTTCCAGGATGATCTCCGCTTTGATTTCTTTCGCATTCTCCCGCGTGATCACGTTATCGAGCGCTGCGGGGATCAGGATATCGCAATCGCAGGTGATGATGTCCTCGTTACTGATGAGCTCTGCATTATCAATTTTCATTCGCCCGAGATCGCAGACAGAGCCCTCGCAGTAGTAGCCGCGCACATGCCCGGTCTTCTCCTTATACTTTTTGATGCGCACGGGATCGATGCCTTCTTTGCTGTAAATTCCACCTTTCGAATCGGAGATTGCGACGATCGTGTAGCCACGATCGTGGAGGAGCTTTGCAATGGCAGCACCCGCGTTCCCAAAACCTTGAATTGCCACGCGCTGCTCCTTGGGATCGAGTGCGATGCGCTCCATCACTTCCTCTAAGATGAAGTATCCACCACGCGCTGTTGCGGTATCCCTCCCAAGCGATCCACCGTATTCGAGCGGTTTCCCGGTGACGACTCCCGGTGCAAATTTGCCTGTCATCTTCTCGTATTCATCGCGCATCCATCCCATGATCATCGGGTTCGTGTTTACATCGGGTGCCGGACAATCCACATACGGTCCAATATGATCCTTCATCTCCCGGATGTAGGCACGGCTGAGCCTCTCGAGCTCCGTCTTACTTAAGGTCTTTGGATCGCACTGGATCCCCCCCTTTGATCCCCCAAAGGGAATATCCACAACCGCCGTTTTAATCGCCATGAGTGCAGCGAGTGCTTTCACCTCCTCTAGATCTGCTGCGGGGTGGAAGCGAATTCCTCCTTTGTAGGGACCACGAGCGTTGTTGAATTGAACTCGGAACGATGGGTAGGAAACCTCGGTTCCATCGTCTCGCACGATCGTAATATCTTTTTGGTGAATGTACTGAGGTTCCTCAAATACTTTGCGCACATCGTCATCTGCTTCCATATGATCTAAGACCATATGGAGGTTCCGGAGGAAGCGGGTGTACGGTGTCATTTTTTCTGCTGAATGCTGAGAGGATTGCTTGGTCATAGTGTGGAGAGCCATAGCAATGGGGAAGGAAGGCTCCCCAAGTTTATACCCCCTCAATGCGGGCTCAAGTATTTTACTGCTCGATCTCCCCCCACTTTCGCATACTCCGCTTCAGGCGCACGAAGAACACATCGTTGGAATGTACCGTTCGATCACACCATCGAGGATTCTATTCTGAGCTGCAACGGTCGATTCTGCGGCAAGCAGACACTCTTCCTCTTTTCCTTCTTCGAAGGAATCAAGAAGTGCCCTCCAAAAGCAGAGGTGCTTCTCCTCAGCCATGTGCTCGTTGAAGTACGCATGCGCATCCTGTGATGTAAGGCCA
>DATDWC010000101.1:0-3767 GCA_035289805.1 Candidatus Peribacterales bacterium
ATGGTGCCGCAGATGATTGCAGCATTCGTCCAGCAGGTTGTTACTGCGGGTATTATGGCGCACCTCATGAATGCACTTTCAATTACCGATGTTGTGCCTGCACTCCTCTTTGCGTTTGTCCTGTGGCTTGGTTTTATTGCAACGGTTCTCTTGAATGGTGTGCTGTGGGAGAATAGAAAAATGAATCTCTACTTCTTCAACATTGGGTATCACCTCGTCGCACTCGCTGCGATTGCACTCGTGATTGTGTTGATGAGCTAGTGCGCTGCTCTGATAGTCGCGTTTTCTTTTTATTCTTCATCATCACAAATGCGCACACAGCAATCATGAAGCTCAGAAGAATAAGAATGAGCATGGGATACTGAGCCATACGTGCGGCGTTTTCGGGTGCAGCTCCATGCAATCCACGTAATTCCTCTCCCTCATTTCCGGAGGTAAGGGTGAGTAATGTTGATCCTTGTCTTGCTGCGGAAATTGCAGAGATGATCACATATGATGTTGCAGTCAGGATTCCCCCTGTCATTCCGATGAATCCGGCGATCAGAGCAGTGAAGAGATTTTTATTTTTCATTTTTATTAGTATAGCACAAATAGCTCTTCGTGAACAGGCAGTTGCAAGCTCTGGAAGATGCGCAACCGATTAAGATACAACTGTTTAACTTTCTCCCCTGGTTTCACGTCATGTACTACTCACTTTTTGGCTTCTCGCCTCTCCTTGGAATCTTTTACTTCATCGTCATACCTATTTGGCTCATCATTGTGACGAAGAGAGTGAACCAGGCACGTAGGGAGATTGAGGATTTGCGCATGGGGAAAAAACTTTCCGAACCTCTCCCGGAGAAATCGCGACCGCATGGGGAGACGATGCAACCGCGTATACTCACGCCCGGAGGAGAACCTCCACCCATCACAGCGAGGCCTGAGTCCCCAAAGGGCACACCAGAGAAGCAGGCTGCTGTACCCTCATTTGAGGAACGCATTGGTGCTCACTGGTTTCAGTGGCTCGGCATTGCTGCACTTATAGCCGCGCTCATCTTCTTCCTTAAATGGGCATTCGATAACGGGTGGATCGGGCCAGTGGGGCGGACTGTCATCGGATATGTTCTTGCTGGTGGGGCTATGGTTGCGGGGGACAAATTACGGAAGAAGTACGGCGTGTGGTCCCTTGCGTTTACGGGAGGCGGCGCACTTGCCGCGTACATCGTCACGTGGATCGCGTTTCACAAATATAACCTCCTCCCCTCCACGGTGGCGATTGGCATCTACTCTCTCACGACACTCGTCACCTGTCTCCTTGCCGGGTATTACAGATCCATCCCGCTTGCGGCTTTCGGTATCATTGGCGGTTTCCTCACACCGCTCCTTACAGGAGAGGGGGGATCCATGACGGGGTTACTCACCTACATTCTCATCATCGATCTTGGTGTCCTGGCACTTGGACACGTACGGCAGTGGCGCGCCCTCAATGCACTCGCATTCATCGGCACCGTACTCTGGGAGTATTACGCATTCGAAATCGGGCACATAGAGAGAACGCATGCTCTCCTTTTCATGGCTGCATTTGGAGGCATCTACCTCCTTGTTCCCGCAATGTACAACATTCTGCGGGGACTCAAATCGGAACTCGGAGACTTGCTCATTCTCATTGGTAACGGTCTCTTCCACTTCGGAATGCTCTTGTGGTGGCTCGAGAGGACGACCAATCTTCGCGAACAAATCGATGCTCCGGTTGCCCTTGCGTTCTCAGCGCTCTTCCTTGTGGTGAGTGCCGGTATCTATCAGAAGAACAGGAACGATACGCCTCTGGTTCTTGCGGGACTCTCGCTTACTGTGCTTTTTGCAACGATTGCGATTCCGTTGCAGATTGGAGAGGCTTGGACTTCGCTCGCATGGAGCGTAGAGGCTTCGTTCCTTCTCTGGATGTCTCTGCAGCTCAAGGATAAGCGCATTCAACTTTTCGCATGGCCCGTGATGGGAGCGGCGTACTTCTGGTACCTCTTTATCCCGAATGAGAACGGAATCATTGCTCTGCAACTCTTCGGCTTTTGGCTCTGTCTCTTCTTTGCTGCTCTTCTCGTCGGGATTGCTTCCGTTGCTCTTCAATCGAAGGCGGAGGAATCAAATTCCTTCCTTCCTTTTGCACTCCTTGGTGTTGTGGTGCTTGTTCTTGCGCTCTCTATGAATATCATCGAGAGTGGAGAATCATCTTTATCTCTCCTTGAACGTTTCTTCGAGGCGGCGGCAATCATCGGTGGAAGCTATGTTGTGCTCCTCCAGGCGAAACTCAAATGGAGCACCCTCAGCTTAAACGAGAAGAAGGGTTTCACCATTCTTGGCATTGGCGTGCAGATCATCACCCTTGCGTATCTTACTTCCGAATACCTCATGGCCATTGATGAGAAGAGACTCTTTCAAACGGTGGAGAAGCCCTGGCAAATCAAGCAAGTCGGCACTTCTATCCTCTGGGCGGTGTATGCATCAATCGCACTCACGGTTGGTTTTCTACAATCCTGGAAATCCCTCCGTCTCTTCAGCATCGTTCTCCTCCTCATTGCGATCGGAAAATTGACGCTCATCGATCTCCCTTCCCTTGGCACAGGGTACCGGGTACTTGGTTTCACCGTGCTTGGAGCTCTTCTCGTCGGCGCATCGTTCCTCTACCAACGCAATAAGGCAAAACTCAAAGAATTCTTCGTCAGTACTTCGTCCGATTCCTCCTCCTGAAATATGAAGCGCACTCTCCTGTTCTTCCTCTCGCTCCTCTTTATCCCAGCTTCTGCTTTTGCCGCGCCGAAGTATGAGCGAACGATTGAAGTGAAGGGCGTATCCTCTCCCCAACCTGTTTTTATCACCGTTCCAGAGGAAATCACGCTCTACCACTCGCTCTCCTCTCTAAGGATCCTGAGGGATGGTGCGATTGTCCCTCTGAAAACCTCCTCTCCGCAGCAGGGCCAGTTTGGCGGAGTGATTTCTTCAACGGAGCTCTGTTCCATTGAGGGAGGCGGAAAGGCGGAGGCACTCCATGATGGGAATCCAGCGACCTCGGTGCGGCCGGACCCTCTTAAAAATCCGGAGAGTTGCGAGCTCAAAATTCTGTTTTCGTCACCTGTGCGCGTCCATGGTCTCTCCGTTGATGCGGATCAGCCATTCAAAAAACTTATCATTCGCGCTGTAACTCCGGAGGGCGGGTATACGCAGATCGGGGATGCTGAACGCAGAACATCCGCAAGTTTTTCTTCGGTGGTGACGACCGGTCTCAGGATCACCATGGAGTACGAGGTGGTGCCCGCCCTGAGTGAACTCACATTGCAGGGAGAAATTCCCGCACGCATTCTCTTTGAGGCGGATCCTGATGCCGCATATGTTCTCGTTTATGGAGATGATCATCCTCCCGCACTTCCGCCTGCTCCAGAAAGCCTGTTTGCCATAAGTACCACTCCCTTCATATCTCTCAATGCAGAGCGGATCCGCGAGGAAGATGCCGATGGGGACGGCTTCCCAGCTGCAAGAGATAACTGTCCTTTTGTCGCAAATAAAGATCAGCAGGATAGCGATTCCGATGGGGTGGGGGATGTCTGCGACAATGCTCCAGGTGTTGCGAATGCTCCTCAGTATGATCGGGATCACGATGGCGTGGGCGATAGCCAGGATAACTGTCCGTCCCTCTTCAACCCCGATCAGCGCGATGAGGATCTCGATGGCATCGGCTACGTCTGTGATGATAAGGATGGGGATGGGGTGATGAATAGCCGGGATAACTGCCCGGG
>DATDWC010000102.1:0-19468 GCA_035289805.1 Candidatus Peribacterales bacterium
TAATCAGGGCTCCTCTGTACTGGCCCGGAAGGTAGTACAGGTGCTGCAGGTGCTACTGGAGCGGCTTGACCACTCTGTGCCACGAGAATCCGACCTTTGCTCCGTAAACCCCCTTCTTGGAAGTTAAGAGGGAGATCCATGTTGTTCATTGCTTCGAAGAGCTCAATATCTTTTCTCCCTACTCCTAGTCCCGGTGGCAATCGGGTGGGATCAGAAAATTTTTCTTTGTTCTGTTCGTAGACAGAGTGCCTCACCAAAAGTTCATCCATGACTTCGTCCTTCCATGCAGCTTCGGAGAGACCTTCTCTGCTCATGAGTTCCTCTCCTCGTTTCTCAAGCTCGGGTACCGTGAGGTGGAGCGCGTCGTAGACATCGGTGAGGAACGTAGGGAAGACTTCCCGCAGCGCATCGTGCAGAGCGTGCCTACGCTCGTGAGAGAGCGTGAGTTCCCTCATCGATTGGCCATAGTGATCAATGGCCGTTTTATTGAGCACGATTTTTTTCTCCGTGCGGCTATAGACTCCAAAGACGAAGCCCGGTTTATCTCGGAGTGTTTCTTCTTGTGCGACATATTTTGCAAACTCATTTTCTTCTAATTCTGTGTATTCCTTTTGGTTCTTTTCGAGAATCGCGATGAGACGCTTGAGCGAATCTATCCGCCATTTTGCATCGATGAGGAATCTACTCCCCCGATCCTCGCGCTCTTTTGCAGAGCGAAGGAGCACGCCGATGCCTCCTACTTCCCGTGCGATTTCCCCCCGTACTTTGGTTCCGAATGCATCATCTGAAGCTCCAAGGTAAGAGGGGAGTATCTGCTCGATACTTTGCTCTATGGAACGAAATTCCTCTTCTACGCCACGGATTTCCCGTGTTGTTTGAGGAGCTTTTTCCTGCAGAGATATTTTCTTCTCCAGAACCGATGCAGTGACTTTTTGCGCGTCTACACTTTGGAATATATTGATGCGGTTCTCTGTAGTAGAGCGGAGGTTCACTTTTCCATTTGCAACAGGTTCCAGTACCTCACGGATAACACGAGTGGATTTTGGATTCTCTACAATTTTACGTGCAGTGTTCTTTGTTTTCTCGCGCCGGCGCTTTTCCTCCTCTGCAATTTCATCAGCATCTCTGACATCATTCGTAAGCGCCTTGAGCGCCTGCAATGCGATATTTGCAGCACTGAGGGGATCTGGTTCACTTCGGAGCGAAAACGGAGGGTACAGTTTTTCGAGTGCGAGAATGGTGGCGATTTCATCTTCCGTCACTGCCTCTGGCCACTTCTCCCATGGCATTTCTTCGATGACTGTGGCCATTTTCTCTACGTCTGCATCCTGAACATTCAGACGTTCCTCCATCCTCTGTTTGAGTTTCTTCGAGAACGATTCGAGGAGTGATGCGCTTTCTGCATGGATCTCCGCCTCGAGCACTCGGAGAATTTTCTCTTCCTGCTCTGCGGTGAAAGATTCGTGCATCGCAAGGCGGAGGATGCGTCCCTGTTCGTACTCGTGATCGAGTGCCTTGATGGTGGAATCCTTGGGCACCGCAGCGAGCGACACATTCTGCTCTACGAGTTCCTGTACACGTTTTTCACGCTTCATTGCATACTCAAGATCACTCTTCCGATGGAGGAGTGATGGCTCCCGATAGATCTTTTGACTTTTTTCGGGCGGGAGGAGATCTTCGTAGTGCTGAAGACGCTTTCGATTTTCTCCAATGATTCGCTCTTCCGAAACATCTGCGAGCGCCTTGAGGAGTACCTCGGGATTTGCTTCCCGCAGAATCTCCGCTCCCTCAGGAGAAGTATCTTCGAGCAATTCTGCGATATTTGTTCGTGCCCTCGTTGCTTCGCGGCGTAAATCATCAGAAGAACTCAAAGCATTCTTTCTCCACTCTCCTATCTTCTTCTCCACAGTGTGACTTTCATCAAATGTTGGCTCATTACTCATGAGCCATGAGTGCAGCACCAGAATTTCCTCCACATCTGCCTTGAGTGGGTGATCGGTGGCGGCGATGCGCTTTTCGAGAGAGGCAAAGTCTGCGCGTGCTTTTTCCGTGGAATCTTCGATCAAGGGAATAAATCCAGCTCGCTCCCGTGGGAACCCGCGGGCTCCACGCTGCAAGAGTGTAAGCACTGTGCCCTTCACTCGTTCAAGTAGACTCACAGGTTCTGTAGCTCTACCGAATGCGATCTCGTGCTTGAGGAGTGCGATTTCCTCGAGCGTGATGAGGGCACAGGTGTACTTGAGTCCTTCCGCGCGGGGCCTCAGTGCTTGGAGCCAGCCGCCTTGTTCGCATGCCTTACCCAGAATCGAGAACACGTTCTGTCCTCCTTTTTCTGCGCCCTTTTCCTCCAGACGTTTTGCAATCCCATCATTCCCTGTGAGCGTGCGCTTCTTCTCGTGTTCCTTCCGAAGAAACTCACGGATTTCCTCACTCTCTGCGTAGGTTTCCTTCTTTTTTGCTTCCGCTTCCTCCTCTGGTTTCTGCTCCTCCATTGCAATTTCCGCTTCCACTACTGTCATTGCTGCAATCACACGTGCGGAGAGCTCAAAGTATTCGCCCTGCTCTGTAGAATCGAGAAGGTATTCCCCGTAGTGGAATATTGCATAGAGACTCTGCAGCGCCCTCAGCCGTTCCTCGGCGTTGCCGCTCTGCGGCAGAACCAGATCGTGCCTGGTGCTTGCAATTCTCCGGAAGAGCGAGAGGCGCTTCCCTCGATCCTGTAGTTCCTGAAAAATGGTATCGGGAGAGAGATCCATGCGCTCCACTGCAGCATTCGTGAGGAACGATGCGATCGCCCTATAGAGCGGGTGCTGCATTTTGGCAATTTCGGCGAGGAGGAGTTTCCAGCGTGATTTCTTCTTTGCCGGTGTTTCTGCTTTTTCCTGTTTCTCATTTTGCTTGAGTGCCTTCGTGAGATCCTCATCCTTCTCTGGCTTTGGTGCTATGCACTCTGCAATCAGCGAGCGGATTTCTGCAGGTCGCATCGCTTTTTCTGTGATTGCCTGCTGTACACGTTTTGCGGTGCGCAGCGAGTGACCGCCCTGCTCGTAGACTGTTGCAGTGATTTCGTCCCGGTTCTGTTCCAGGTAGCGTCGCAGCGCATCCTCATTCCCCTGGTATTTTTCAAAATTGCTGAGGAGCGTATCCAGGGCAATCGCATTGATGCGCTTCTCGAATCCGAGTGCGATTTGTGCCGGAGGAATTTCTACACCTCCAGCAGGATGTTGCTGCCCCTGCTCGCCTGTGTTCGTGTTTCCGATGAGGAGTCCACCGTCATCATCCCTCTTCTTCCGATACAGAAGGAGCGGCTCCCCCCAGAGGGACCGCAAGGTTTCTGCGAATTGGCGATGAGTCACCCATGCCGTTTTTCGGAAGGAAGCGAATGAGTGCATGGTTATAATCGCAGAAGACGGGCAACGGTGTCAAGAAATCTTTCCTGCATTCCGGCGCGTTCCGGAAGGTACGAAAGGAGTATCTGTCGCACGATGCCGGGATCCGGACTCTCTGTGACCGGGGTTTCCGGATCGCGAATGAGCACCACGACCTCTCCACGGAACGCACTCTGTGATGCAAAATGCAACTCTGTAAAATCTTTTCCGAGGAGGATCCAGAATTCTTTGAAATCAGACCAGAGGTGAGTGCGATCTTCGATTTCGATACCGATTGCGGTGAGACGAATTGTAATTTTCTTTGGATGGACGTTCCGGAGGAGGAAGTACGTTCCTCCAAGCAGTAATGCGAGGAGCGCTGTGAGCCACGATCCATCGAAGAGTCCGTACGCTGCAAACATCAGAATGAAGACGCCACCCACGGCATACCACTTTGTACTCCGCTTGTAGGGGTAGCGTTCCAGGGTCTGCCACAGCAGAACTATCTGCGAAGTAGGGGTAGTTGTCATGAGTGTTTTTGTGGGTCTTTAAATCTCTTGATTATAGCAGAAAATGGCTCATTTCTCAATGATTGCTACAATATGCCCATAAGCAATAACTCCGCTTTCTGTTCATTGTTTTACTGGGGCGCCTAGCTCAGCTGGTTAGAGCGACTCGCTTACACCGAGTAGGTCAGGGGTTCGAATCCCTTGGCGCCCACCAATTTTCTCCATTCAATCCTTCCGAATCCGCGGACGATTCCGGAAGTAGCGAAGAGTGCCATCCTGAAATTTTTTGCTACCCGTATCAATTGTTTTTGATGCGGGACCGGAGAGACGATTCTCGTACGATGCATTTTTCTGCTTTCTGCCTGCAGCTTCCCGTAGGCGCATTTCCTGCCGGTTCTTGAGGAAGAAGACGCGGGCCTTCCTTGCATTGAGAGGGTTTGCGGCTCTCTCCAGTACTTCTTTCTTACGATCGAGTGTCTCCTGTTTTTTCTCTTCTACTGACTTCGCAAATTCGGGAAGCATTGCCTTTGCGCTCTCTTCGTATTCCTTCACCCTCCGGAATGCGCGACTCTCATCAATTCCTGATATTTTCCTGTTCTCGATGCTGCCGAGGAGTAAGCACCACTGCCTCTGGAGGGTCGTGAGTTTCTGTGCGGGGCGACAGCGAGTGCCTCCATTGATGAGGAGGGGGAGAGACTGACCTGCTCCCTGGATCTCGAGTCGTGTGCGGCACTCTGCACGTTCCTGTCCGTTCAGATCTTCGCACACAGGAGATTCTGCTGAACTCATTTCTTCAGCATTCGCATGGAGAGGAAGAATGCTGAAAATAAGGAGGAGAAAGATGATGGAGGGGAGGCGCATGCTGTTGACAGGAGGTTGAAAACAAGGCTACCGATTTCTGGCACGGGGGGCAAGTTTGGCTTCAAAAAAAGCCCTGCAGCGAGTGCAGGGCTTTCGTATCATCATTTTCTTTATTCACCATCCGCTGGTTCTGCATTCTGGAGTTCCATCTCCAGAGAACGCGTGCGATCGCGTAAGTTCCCCGGCTCCTGGCGCTGACTCTGGTAGAGCTCCCGGCGGTTCTTCAGACGCTCGCTGCGCTCGAAGGGGGAGGGGTGTGGCCTAAAGTAGTTCCGGAGATTTTGGTTCAGCTTCATGAAGTCACTGTTACTTTCGTTTTTCAAGCGTGCCTTACGCTCTGCAGCAAAATCAGGCGATTCTGCTCCACGGACTTCGCGGCGGATTATCTGTGCCTCTGTGCGAAGATCCAGAGCTTTCTTCTGATTTGCGTTGCGACGGAGAACAGCCTGCTTCTTGCATTCCTTCACTGCTTTCATTCCATCGCCGTACCGTGTCATTTTGGAGCAGTCATCACGCATTTTTCGCATGGTGCTCCTCCGCATGCTCTGCATGGGAGCTGATTCCTCCACAGGCATGTATTCATCCATCATCATGGGATCAGAAGTGCCATCTTCCGGCATCATGCTCTCCTCTGCGAGAGCAGTGCCTGTGAGTGCAAAGACGGAAGCCAGGCTAAGTGAAAGGACTCGGAATGTGTTCTTCATAGAGGGAGAAGAGGGAAAATCACAAAACACGGGGGAACGTACCGAATGTTCGTGCTCTTCGGCAAGAGCATTTTCTCCATTGAAAAACACTTCCAGAAGGTTGCAACTCCCTTGTTTTCCCCATAGTATCCCTATGTCTATGGCATTTGCTGTTGTCGACATTGCCGGTTTTCAGGAAAACGTCACGGTGGGTGCTAAGCTCTCCGTGCCTTCCCTTCGCGGAAAAGAAGGGGAGAAGATCACTTTTAGCAATGTGCTCCTCATGGAGGATAAGGGCACGGTCCGCGTAGGACAGCCGTTTGTCTCGGGTGCCTCGGTAGAAGCCAAGGTCATCCGTCATGGTAAGGCAGAGAAGATCCGGGTTTTTAAGATGAAACTCCGGAAGCGCTACCGCAGAACTCAGGGGCATCGTCAGCCAATCACGGAAATCGAGGTAACGAAGATTAATGGATAGGCTTGCAAAGTTTCTGATTCCTACAGGCGACGTATTTTCTTGTGCACAGAGCCTCGTATAATTTTCCCTACATCTCTCACTTCCTTCCTTTTTCTCTATGAAACTTCCTCCCTCCCCTAAGTGCGCCGCCAAAATACTCCTCCGCGTGAGCT
Organism: Candidatus Peribacterales bacterium; assembly: GCA_035289805.1. Taxonomy (GTDB): domain Bacteria; phylum Patescibacteriota; class Gracilibacteria; order Peribacterales; family Peribacteraceae; genus DATDWC01. The sequence goes on from DATDWC010000102.1 coordinate 6,049, forward strand.
TTGGTGTTGCACTCGCGCTTGTCGGCGTGAATCACTACATGACGATCAGCACGTTTGCGCCATTTGTTGCGGGAGGCCTCGGACCGATTGACGGTCTTGGTACGCTCTGGGCATACATTCTTCCCGCACTCATGATCGTTGGTGGTGCACTTCTTGCTGCGGGATACCGCGAAGATATCGGCGTCTATGCTTCGGGTGTTGCGCTCGCTTCCATTGTCATTGGTATGCTCCTGAAGCCAGTCTTTGGTGATCCTGCATCTCTTGGTACCGTGATGCCAGCCGTGAATGATGCATTCCTTTGGCTCCTCGTGTACTTCTTCGTAGTGAAGAGCTGCCTCTGCTCTGGCTCCTGCAAAGAAGGAGGCATGGCAATGGGTGGTCATGGGAATCAGCAGTCCTGTGGATGTTGCTAGGAAAAATTCTAAGATTCTAAAAAAGCCAAAATCTCGAGAGTGCTCCTCTTGAGGTTTTGGCATTTGGACTTTGGAATCTTTAGCCGATGATCCTATCAATCAAACCGTACTTGAGTGCTTCTTTGGCGGTCATGAATTTATCGCGCTCGGTATCATCCTTCACTTTTGCGAGCGTCTGTCCTGAGTGCTTTGCAATCATCTCATTCAGCATTTCCTTTGTTTTAATAATGTGATCTGCATGGATTGCGATATCTGTTGCCTGGCCCTCGGTCCCGCCGAGAGGTTGGTGGATCATGATCTCAGCATGCGGGAGCGCGAAGCGCTTTCCCTTGGTACCCCCCATTAAAATGATAGCCCCACCGCTTGCCGCCATCCCGAGGCACACAGTGGAGACGTTCGGCTTCACGATTTGCATCGTGTCGTACATGGCAAGGGTCGAAGTCACCTGTCCGCCGGGAGAATTCACATAGAGGGTGATGTCTTTGCCTGGATCCTGCTTCTCTAAGAAAAGGAGCTGTGCGATGATGGAGTTTGCGACTTCATCATTAATGGCGGTTCCAAGGAAGATGATGCGTTCCTCGAGGAGTCGACTGTAGATATCGTAGGTGCGCTCCCCATTTTGGGATCTCTCCACAACGTAGGGGATTACAAAGTTTCCGATGGGAGGAATCTTTCCCATGGAATGCGACTGAAGTGGTGAAGGCATGATGTACTCTTTGGAAAGGAAACGATGATGTCATTATACGCCAAAGTGAGATTTTCCGTGAGTAGGCAGGGGAGGGGAATATGGTCTAGCTACTCTTCTCTCCTTGCTCGCAAAAAATGAGTATCCTCTCTCCCCATGAACATTAAACTTGTCCGCATCGTCGATATATTCCTGGAGGGATCCAAGAAGCCCCTCATCGTTATTCTTGGGCCCACGGCAAGCGGCAAGACAAAATTCTCGATCGAAGTCGCAAAGCATGTTAATGGAGAAATTGTGAATGCGGATTCGCGACAGCTCTATAAGCAACTCGATATCGGAACTGCGAAAATCACAGAGGAAGAAATGGAAGGCGTGCCTCATTCCCTCATCGATGTTTTAGATCCAAAGGAAGAAATAACGATTGGTACGTATCAGGAAATGGCGATGAAAAAAATTGATGACATTCTTGCGCGTGGGAAAATTCCTCTCCTCGTTGGTGGATCCATGCTCTACATCGCTTCGATCACTGATAGTCTCTCCCTAGCACCTGTGAAAGATGAAAACATTCGAAACCGTCTGGAGGTGGAATACGATCGTGATGGGGGAGAAACACTCTACAACCGACTCCAAAAAGTGGATCCCGATGCTGCGGCAGGCACGCATCAAAACAACAAGCCGCGCATTATCCGTGCACTCGAAATCTACGAGCTCCTCAAGATGCCAAAATCGCAAGTCATTTCCTCCCGCGGAGAACTTCGTCCCCGTGGATCATCGAAGAAGCGATGTGCATACGATCTTCTTATCTTTGGTGTGGAGAGGAATCCTGAGGAACTCAAAAAAAGGATCGCGGAGAGAATGGAAGCCATGTTCGCTGCAGGATGGATAGGTGAAGTAGAGAATCTCCTCAACCAAGGGTACCAGGCCTCGGATCCAGGAATGAAGAGTCATGGATATTGGGAGATTATCGACTATCTTCAGGAACGTGATGGGGGGGGATCTGATCCGGATCTCGATGCGATGCAGGAGGCACTCAAGCGCAGGATTACATCACGCACGCGGCAGTATGCCAAACGCCAGATGACGTGGTGGCGTGGAGATGAGAGAATTCGATGGATCAAGCCATGAAGAAGTCTCTCCTCCTCATTGTGCTCTCCATCCTTCTCTTGGGAGGAGAGCAACTCCACGCAGAAGAAGGGTCGCTTCTCCTCCCTGCGGAACATGCATACTCAAACGAAGAAGCACTCGCGAGTTTCGTTCGGCTCTTAAAACCCACACCCGAGCACGATATCTACTTTGATCCGATCAAGGCAGATCAACTGAACGAAGGATCGCACCTCCGTATTTTCTATCAATCGAAGAATCCTGTTCCTGTGGAATTTGGTCCGCTCGGAATGGTTGCAGGCGATATTCTTTCTGCGGTTCTGCCTCCTGCGGAACAGGGAGATGTTCTTCTCCCTCTTGCACCCTCGCCTTCGTGGCGAGCAGGAGCGAAGGGCATCTTCCTCAAAGTTTATGGGAAAATTGGTGAGGAGTCTCGCATTCAGAAGCTGCGAGTGGAGAACCACCTTTCAATTTTTCAGCGTTTTGTCTCATACATTCATCAACCCTTCTCCCCAGAGCGATTCACCTATTCCACCATGAGTGAGCTTGCAGGCTATCGCATGGGGGGCGCATCTCTTGCAGTTCTCATCGGAATATTGATCGGTTTCATCATCGTTCTTCTCATTGCGATTCCTTTTTTTCGGCAACAGAGAAAATTTCCATCGCAGCACATCATCCTCCGCAACGCATTTCTCACCTGCCTCTGCTTTCTCTTTCTCTACGAGGCGCGATTCCTCATTGATCTCACAGCCTATACCGTGAGGTTGGAACGTGAATGGTTTACCGAGGGACGCCTTGGACATGCAGGGGATATCTATCAGATTGCAGATGCGGTTTTGGAAAGAGTGGCAGAGAAGAGGGATACCCCCGTTCTCCTCTGCAATCCCGAGATTGCCACGCCTCTGCGGTATCTCATCTACCCCACACCTCTTCTTTCGCCTGAGGAGCTCGTAAACACTACCTCTGCTCTCGCTATCACCAATCGGGTCTGGGATCCTTCCACAAAATCTTTTCAATGCACTGATTTTCGCTTCGATGGCACCGTCATTCGCTTATTCCGAGATGGCGCAGTGCTTGCTGGTCCTCCTTCTGATTTATGATTCTCCTCAATTGTATCGGGACTGCCCTGATGCTCCTTGCCGAAGGAACAATGCTCCATCGCTTGATCACACGATCGGAAGAAGAACGGGCGATAGGAGTGTTGCTCGGCTATCCACTTGGAGTATTTATCAATGCTCTCGTTTTCTTTTCCCTCCATCTCCTCCATATTCCCTTTAACTCTTATCTCTCGGTGTTTGGAGCACATGGAATTCTTATTGCAACATTTTTCACGCTCCTCTGGAGGGCGGAGTTGTCTCTCTTGAAGAATTTTCCGGTGAAGTCTCTTTTTTCTTTCTCCCTCCCAAAGTCCCCCCTGGAACGCGTTTTCTTTTTCGTGGCTCTCCTCTTCCTCATCGTGATTCTTCTCACAAGCTTCGTCACTGCGGCAACACTCCCTATGTTCTACTGGGATAGCTTTTCGCACTGGGCTTTACGATCAAAGGTGACGCTCGACGCGGGATCGTTTGTGACGGAAGGAGTAATCCAACCGCAGTACCCGATACTCTTCCATTCGATCCAAATGCTTTTTTCACTCTCTCAGTTTCGCGATCAGGTAGTGAACACCGCTACATTCCTCCTCTCCCTCACAAGTCTCTGCAGCCTTTTCCTCTTTGTTCGTGATCGACGGGATTCATTCTGTGCGCTCATTCTGCTTATGCTCCTCACAGGGATTCCGCTCATCGCGATTCACCTGCGGCAGGGGATGGGGGATATCCACATCCTGCTCTATGTTTTGCTTTCTGCAATGCTCCTTGAGCAGGCACTCACGAGTCGGGAACGATCAGCATTTCTCCTCTCCGCAATCTTTGTCAGTGCTTCCGCTTGGGCAAAATACGAGGGACTTTATTTTGGTGTGCTGCCGTGGCTTGCGATTGTTAGCATAGATGCACTCCGAAACCGTTCACCTTGGGAAAACATTCGCTTTGGCATTCTCCCGGCACTTCTCCTCACGATTCCTTGGCCGCTCCTCACGCTTCTCCGAGGACTCAATCTCTCTGCGCACGGTGGAAGCCTGGCATTCCATCCAGAAGCGATTCCACTCATCTTTGAGCAGCTCTTTACCCTTGGGAGCTTTGGCATCATCTGGTGGGTCATTACTCTGCTCCTACCTCTTCTCCTGTGGTTTGAACGCCGTCGCCTTGTCCAATTTTTCTTGGAGCATCCAGTGCTCTTCTGGGGATGTATCTCATTTATTCTCTTACTCGGTGTGTACATTTTTACGAACGACGTGCGCGGACTCATCCACCGCGATAACTTCTCCCGTGCGATGCTCCTTCCGGCACTCCTCTTCACCTATGCGATTGGCATGGAAGGGTATAAGAGGTTCTACTCGCCCCATCCCAATTTATCGCGCAGCGTCTCATAGAAGGAATCCTTTTGAGAGCGAAGGAAGCGGATTTTCTCCGGGTGGGTGGTGATTTCCACGCGATCGCCACGTGCAATTTCGTGATGAGTCTGGCCGTCAATAGTGAGACTGACACGCACGTCCTCATGCGAGGATTCACGGTGGAGAACTTCTACCGTTACATGGGAATGTGAGGGAATGCCGAGCGGCTTCTGTGTGAGAGTGTGAGGATTGATCGGTGTGATGATGATTTCCGCAGAACTTGGATGCAGGATCGGGCCGCCCGCCGCCAGGTTGTAGGCAGTGGATCCTGTGGGGGTGGAAATGATGATGCCGTCCGCACGGAACGTAGTGAATGGCACATTGTTGATCGTCGTCTTGAGTTGAATCAGTCGTGCGATTGCACCCTGACTCACGACGATTTCGTTGAGGGCGTGCCCTGTGATGATTTCCTTCCCTTTGCGTAGCACTCTGCACGAAAGCATCTCGCGATCATCGCTCTGTGCGCCACCTGCGAGGAACTTCGGGATCTCCCTCAGGCACTCATCCACGGGCAACTCTGAGAGGAATCCAATGGTGCCGGTGTTCACCGTGAGGAGCGGAGTCGCGAACTCCTTCATTTCCTTTACAGTGCGCAAAATTGTTCCATCTCCTCCGACGACAATGATGAGATCAAAACCCCGGAGCTCATCGTACTTCTCATAGTTCTTGAGCGCAGGAATATCGCACCGTGCTCTATCCACGGCAACTGTGACCTTGGCCTTTTCAGCAATCGCTGCGATCTCTTTTAAAATTTCGTCCTTTCCCTCAAATTCGCTCCGTGCGGTGAGGGCGATGCGAAGAGAGGAGAGAGACATGGCAGCATTCTCGGTTCATGAGGCTTATTTTTCAATCGCTTTCAGGATCAAATCCACGGTTTTGCCCCACGAAAATTCCTTTGCACGCCCCTTGCCGCGCTCTATGAATTCCCTCCGTAACTCACTCTCCATGAGGAGTTTCTCCAATCCCTCTGTAATTTCTTCCACGGACATTGGATCGATGAGGAGAGCCGCATCCCCTGCGATTTCCTTCATGCTGCTCATATTCGAGGTGAGGACGGGAACACCGAGCGTCATCGCATCGAGCACTGGTAAACCGAATCCTTCCTTCAGTGATGGATAGGCGAGAATCGTTGCATTTGCGAGGAGCGCTGTGAGCTCATCTGCCGGAACGTATCCGCGCCATTCTACATTCGGCGAATGTTTTGCAAGAGCGATGATCTCTGCATCACGCCATCCTCTGCCGCCTGCGAGGATTAGTTTTGTCTCTTTTTTGAGTTCTTCTGGAAGTGTGTTGAATGCCTGGATAAGGCGGAGCTGATTCTTGCGAGGGGAAAAGGTGCCGATAGAAAGAATATACGGATTGGAAAGTAAGGACCAGCCTTCGCTCCTCTGGGAGCTACGGCTGGCAGGGGTAAGGAGGTAAGGAGGTTGAGATGGAAGAGTTGATCCCTCGTAGATCACGGAGATTTTTGAGTTATCAACCTCTGGGAATTTGGTCAGGAGCTCTTTTTTTGTTGCCTCGCTCACACAGAAAATATACGTCGCGGTTTTGAGAGCCCGTGGGAGGAGTAACCTCTCGATGAGTGTTGCCTTGCGGTCGTGGGGAGAGGATTCAAAGGCGATGAGATCGTGAATGACGATTGCTGTTTTGATCTTCTTACGGAGGAGCCATGGCACAATGAAGCTCGTAGGACTGAGGTAGAGATCGCAGGAGCTCACCCGCACCGCCCGTGCTGATGCAAAGTGCCAACGTAATCCACCTCCTCCACTGTACTCGGTGATCGCTATGCCTCTTTTCTTCAATTCCTCTAAAACATTCCTTGCGAAGAGTCCTTTTCCTGTGGGGTGCGGGGAGTGCGCTTCCCTTGTATCCATGGCGATTCGCATGGAGTGTAGTATAGTGGCATTCGTGGTAGGATTCTCTTCCATGGCCCGCTCGTCCTTCCTCCGCGTTCTTCGGCATCTTGATATCGAGGAGAAAATCCTCAACCTTGGCTCCATTGTGGCTTTGCTTGGGATATTTGTACCCTGGTTTGGGGGGGATTGGTTTGGTGATCCTGCAACGTGGTCGGGGTTCCAGTTCTATACCTCCTTTATTGGGCTCCTCATCTTTCTCGGGCATGTCTTCATCCTCTCGCTCACGGTACTGCCGCTCATGGGGTACTCCCTTGTAAAAACGTCGCTCCGGGAGCTCCTCCGGCTCATTGTTGCACTCGAATCTGTGCTCCTCACGATTGTGGCATGGTCAGTCCTCACCAATATTTCGTTCGATCGTTCCCAGATGGAGATTCGCTTTGGGATTTATCTCACACTTGTAGGAAGCATTGTCACTTCGCTCTATGCATTTCTCCGCGTACAGCAGCAGCGACACCGCAGTGTGCGGGAGCTCTTCCACCACCCCGATGATACGATCCAACCTCCTGAGCATCCAGTCGAAAGAATTGCAGCGGATCTTCCGCCGGCACCTCCCCCTCCTTCGCTTTCGCAAAATCCGGAGGAATTCCGTCTCTTCTGATGAGTGATCAAGCATTTCAGGATGATGATCTTGTGTACGTCGACCCGGAAACCCGGAGCGTCCGCAGCGTGGTAACGTGGGATAAGGATGGCAATCCAGAATCCATCGCCTACAAGAGCTCAACGGGGAAGGATCGCTGGCGAAAGTTTTTCCCCTGGGGCTCGTACCGCAGCATGAGGAATACGTTTCGACTCGAAGGAAAGAGGCGGGAAAAGGATGGAGATCTTTCCCTCGATGAGGCACTGCCGATGTTCATGGAGGATCGGTTGTGATTTCTTTTATCACATGATGCAGCAATACCTCCTTGCAACATCCAATAAGGGCAAGATTATCGAAATGCGCGAGTGCTTCTCGGGTCTCCCGATCGAGCTTCTCGCGCCAGATGATCTCCCTCATCCTCCTACAATGCCCCATGAGGAAGAAGATACGTTCGAGGGGAATGCGATAGAGAAAGCTCGCTACTATTACAAAAAAACTGGCATTCCAAGTATTGCGGACGATTCTGGCATTCTTGTAGAAGCACTCAAAGAAGAACTGGGGATCCACACTCGACGGTGGGGTGCGGGTCCTGAGGCAAGTGATGGAGAATGGATTGAGTATTTTTTGGAGCGCATGAAGCATGAAAAAAATAAATGTGCGGAGTTTGTCTGCGTGTTGGCACTTGCGGATGGAGAAAAGGATATTCACACCTTCGAAGGCCGATGTTCTGGAGTAATTACCGAAGAACTAGAAGCGGAATACCTTCCCGGTCTCCCGATTTCCGCATGCTTTAGGCCAGAAGGATCTTCCAAAGTTTTTTCTGCGCTCAGCGTAGAGAAGAAAAATCAGATAAGTCATCGTGGGAAAGCGGTGAAGGAGCTGAGAGAGTTTCTTGAGAGCAAAATATAGTATTATACTATTCAATTGAATAGTATAATAAGGATTATATCTTGGTAAAATCGAGGGACACGATCTTCCCCCATACTTTCTGTATGAGCTCTTTGAGTTCACTGACCTCTTGTTCCGTGATCTCGAAATCAATCAAGCGCCGACCTTCCTTTTCGTTCCCCACGAAATCGAGTGTGAAAATCGTGGCGGTATGGGAAAAGCTTGGTGAAAGATCACAGAGGAGTTTGTAGAATACAAGTTGCCGGAAGAGATCTTCATCCTTGCGTATGGCTTCCGCAGTTTTCTTCGGGGTTCCCGTTTTGTAATCGATAATTCGGCAATTCTGTCCGTCTTTCTTATGGAGATCGATGCGATCTACTTTGCCGAAGAGCGGAATACCTGTCCCGAGCGGAGTCGAGGGGTCATTGAGTCTTGCGGTGATGGCGCGTTCGGCGGAGAGGATGATAGGGTGATCCCCTGCAGTTTCCTCCCCATAGCGCGTAAGGAGATGGCGACCCTCGTGGAGGTAGTATTCCCGCTCCTTCTCGGTAAAGACTTCTCGCTCGAGGAGTATTTTCTCAAATTCCTGAATCAAATCGTCTGTTTCAAATTGCTCTCCTGCCTGCCATGAGAGATTTCTTTTTTCGAGTGCCGCATGAATAACGGTTCCAAACGAGAGGTGCGGCGCTTTTGCCTGCGGTTGCTGCAGAAGCTGGGTCCAGAGGAATTCTTGGGGATCGCGAAGGAAGATATTGAGCGCCGTGACCGAGAGCTGAAACTCTTCGAGCCGTTCGTTGAGGAATGTGCGGAATGCCTCGTCGATCGCGATGGGCGGAGCATGGAGCGTTGGCAAAGGAGCGGGCACCTCGCTTGGGGGGACGACTTCTTCGGTCAGCTTTTCTCCCGCTTCCGCAATGAACACCGAAGGCTGCGCGTCTTTGATCTCGTCCCCGGAGCGATACGTTTCGGAGAATGTGAGAATCAGGCGTTCCTTCGCCCGTGTCATCGCGACATAGGCGAGCCGACGCTCGTCTTCCTGCTTCATGTTTTTTTCTTTTTCCGCATCGGTGCCGGCAATGAGGTGGTCTGGGAGCGAAAGGAGGGAACCCCGTATGCCGTTGCCCCAGTTGCGGTAACGAAGATGCGGCACGATGACGAGCGAGAATTCCAACCCCTTGGCGCCGTGTGCGGTCATGAGTTCCACGCCGTCTGAGACGAGGTGGGGGACTGCGTATTCGAGCGTGAGGCTGCGTTCCGTAAGATATTGATCGAGATCACTGAGGAGCACCGTGAGCGTGAGACCCTTGTTTTCGTAGACGCGCCCCTTCACGTAATCGTAGAACGCATGGAGCCCGGCGATTTTCCGGGGATCGGCGGAAGCATCATCCTTTGCAGGGAGTAACTTTGAATCCTTGAGGAGCGTTTCGAGGAGTGCCGGCAGGGTGATCGAATCTTTTCGCGCGCTGAGGGATTCAAGGAGATTATAGGCATTCTTGATCGATGCGGGCAGATTTTCTCCGAGTGAGAGGAGGTACTCCCGCAGGGTAATTGCACGCTCGCGTTTGAGCGTGCGCAGCGAACACCAGAGCCGCCCGAGCTCCGCCGGGTGGCAACCGAAGGCGGGACAGCCGAGCGCTGCGCTCACCGCTGCATCGTTATTGATATGTTCGACGGCTTTCATGATATGGATTGCCTGCCTCACTTCTCCGTGGAGCATGAGATCCTGATTCGCCGTGAGGATGACGGGAATTCCGGCGGTGTGGAGCGCCTCGAACATATCGGTGAGTTCCTCGTTCCTGCGGCAGAGGATTGCCATCTCCGTCCACGGTGTGCCGGATGCATGCGCTTCTTTGAGGATTCCGGCGATGCCCGCTCGTTCGTTTTCGATTGCGGGGTAGCGGAGGAAGAGAGGTTTTTGCGCGGGGGTGGCACGATGTGTCTCCGCGGCAGTCAAATCCTTCGATAACCCTTCTACCTTTCTCACTAATCTCTCTTCATTGTTCTCAATCACCTGCGCCGCCGTATTCAGGATTTCCTGCGTGCTGCGGTAGTTTTCGGTGAGTGCAATGACGGGAGCCTTGGGAAACATTTCCAAAAAATGCGTCATGTTCGCGGGTGTCGCTCCCTGGAACCTGTAAATCGCCTGATCATCGTCACCGACGACGAACACGTTCGATTCCTGTCCTTCGGCCGGACTGCGCGTGAGGAGATCGATCACCTTGGCCTGCGATCCGTTGAGATCCTGAAACTCATCCACGAGCACGTACTGGTAACGTTCCTGCAGGCCCGCAAGGAGCCAGTCGTGCCTCTTGAGCGCTTCGATTGCAACGAGGATCATATCGGCGTAGTCGTAGCGATGGGTTTCTTTTAATTCCGCGTCGTAGCTGCGATAAAGAAGAATGAACTCTTCAAGCTGCTGTACCAATCTTAGATCGTCTTTGTAGGACTGGGAATTTTTGTCGCGCTCTTTGCCCGTTTTGGTCGTTTCGATCTCACTGCGGTATGCGGGAATATGTTTGGCGAGATCCTCGGGAGAAATTCCCTCCCGCTTCATCTCGCCGATCCGGTTCAGAATCGCCGACGAGCGGTCATGTTCCAGGGATGGTTTTCCGAGCACCGATCCCGCTCCCAAATTGTCCATCAGCTTTCGGATGATCCTCAATTGTTCGATCTGCGTCACCTGTTCGTAGGCGCGGAATTCTTCGAAGACATGGGGATGCTCCAGAATGATGTGATTGCAGAATCCGTGGACCGTTTCGATCGTGATGCCGTAGGCATCGGGTCCGATGATCGCGCGGAGCCTCTCACGCATTGCCTTTGCGCCGCTTGTCGAATAGGTGAGACAGAGAATATTGCTTGGCCGCATCTGTGTGCGTGCCAGAATATTTGCTACCCGCATCGCGAGAGTCTGTGTCTTCCCCGTTCCTGGTCCCGCAACCACCATCACGGGTCCCTCGATTGTGTCCACGGCCTTCTTCTGTGCACTATTCAGCTTTTTGTATGCCTCCTCGAATATGGGCGTTGTTCTAAGCCTTGGAGCTGTTTTAGGCTTTTTGGAAGCGGTTTTTGGGATCGATGACATCGAAAATCATCGTAGCATAAATCCTGCCAGCTGCACTTAAGACCTCAGGCGAGCCTGAGGTCTTTCTCTGTGCTTGAATGTAGAGACGCGCCAACACGACTGGATTATGAGTGGCTGATGACTTTGGGTTTTCCATGCTCATTGATGCGGCGCGTCTCAAAAGGGTTTGATCGGCAAGGAGACGCGCCGTCGTGGAGATCATGGAAAACTCTGAGCCTGAAGTCGTTGTCACGCACGCGTGTTGGCGCGTCTCTACAACGAGTGAATGCCATTCCCCGTAGGGTTGTTTATCGCCATTGAATGTCGTGGATGATATTCATCTTCTTCCCAAGCGCCGGGATTTTGAAGAATGTACTCGCGGATACTTTGTAATTCCTTCTCATTGCGTATCACGTGATCATGAAAGCGTTCCTGCCATTCGAAGGCGGGGAGAATGCTTTTGCGAATGCGTTTGGTCGCATTGTTCTTGAATCGGTTAATGACCGATCCCAGTGATCGCGCTTCCAGTTTTGCAACAGGTTCTGGTTCCTCATAGGGAACTGTAGATGTCGAAGAAACAGGTGATTGTTTCCGCTGCTTTATCAAATTATCCACAACTAGAATGAGGTGCAGGTGATTTGGCATGATGCACCACATATCGAGTTCTGCTTCTGGACGCCTACGTATCGTGCGAAGAAGCTCCTGTTCGACAATACGTCCTGCGGGAGTGGGTTGTATGACCCCATCGACGATCTTACCCAGAACACATTCGTGGTTCTGGACGCAGATTGTTATGAAATACCATCCGTAATCTGCATAATCCCAATACCGTAAGCGCGTTGATTCGATGCGGAATGTATCTCTGTAGAGGGTCATGAGAGTCTATCTTACACCGTTGAAAACTGTAGAGACGCGCCAACACGACTGGATTATGAGTGGCTGATGACTTTGGGTTTTCCATGCTCACTGATACGGCGCGTCTCAAAATGCACCAATGGAGACGTGCCGCAGTGGTGGTTATGGAAAACTCTGGGCGTTACGTGATTATTGCTCGCGCGGGTTGGCACGTCTCTACAATCTAAAACATGGTAGAATGAATCTCCCATGGACACTTCCGCGCCGCTCGCATTTCGCCTCCGGCCACTTACGCTTTCTGATTTCTTTGGGCAGGAGGAAATCGTGGGAGAGGGGACTCCTCTACGAAAAGCGATCGAACAAGATGTTCTCTCCTCAGTTATCTTTGCGGGTCCTCCGGGCACGGGGAAGACGACGCTTGCAAAGATCATTGCGGAAGCAACAAAAGCTGAATTCATTCAGCTCAATGCCGTCACAAGTGGTGTGAAAGATATCAAAGAGGTCTGTGCAAAAGCGGATCAGGTGAAGAAATCTCTCAAACAGAGAACTGTTCTCTTCATTGATGAAATCCATCGATTCAATAAAGGCCAACAGGATGCACTCCTCCCATCCGTTGAAAGCGGCACAGTCATCTTGATCGGCGCGACGACCGAAAATCCGTACTTCTCGGTGAATAGTGCTCTTATCTCCCGCTCGCAGGTGTATCTCCTTAAACCACTCACTGTTCTTGACCTTGTCGCGATTCTCGAACGTGCTATCGATCATCCGAAAGGGTATAACGGAAAACCGAAAGTTCATCCTGATGCGCTCACAAAAATTGCAGAAATGGCCAATGGTGATGCGCGCATTGCACTCAACATGCTGGAGCTCTCGATTTTGATGATTGGGACAAAGATTACCCGGGAGGATGCTGAGAAAGTGCTCAAGCAGCGGGCTTACAGGTACGATAAAAAGGGAGAGGATCACTACGATACGATTTCCGCATTCATTAAGACGATGCGCGGGAGCGATCCCGATGCGGCACTCCTCTGGATGTTCAAGATGCTTGCCTCGGGTGAGGAGCCACGATTCCTCTTCCGCCGTATGGCGATCTTCGCATCGGAGGATATCGGCAACGCAGATCCACGAGCGCTCCAAATTGTTGTTTCCGCATGGCAGGCATTCGAGATGGTGGGTCTACCCGAAGGAGAGTTCTTTTTGGCGCACGCATGTGTCTATCTCTCCCAGGCGCCGAAGAGTAATGCCGTTACAAAGGCGATGGGTGCAGCAAGATCAGCTGTCTCTCAATCACCCTCACTCGAAGTGCCCTATCATATTCGGAATGCTCCCGTAAAAGCGATGAAGCAACATGGATACTATGTGGGGTACCAATATCCGCACTCAAAAGAAGGTGCGGTTGTTCAGGAGGATTACTTCCCGATCAATTACAAATGATC